>JBHENQ010000015.1:0-8769 GCA_046261975.1 Gemmatimonadaceae bacterium
GTCGACGGCAATTTCCGCGCCTATGGTCTGTCCGGCCACCGCCACACCGCCGAGATGGAAATGATGACCGGCGCGAGCGTCTTGTTCACGCCCCACCTGATGGCGGCAAGCCGCGGCATCCTCGCCACCTGCTACGCGCGGGCAAAGGGCTCGTGCGATCCGCTGGCGATCCTGCGCGAGGCCTATGGCGGCGAGCGGTTCGTCCATGTCGGCGACAACCTGGTCAAAAAGCTTCTCCGACATTCCGGCTGCACCGAGCGAAACTTCGTTATGTTCGACCCCGATATGCCTGGCGATCTTCGCCGCATCGTCGAACTCATCCTCTCGCTCTCCACGATGACTTACGGTCCACGCCGCGATCGGAGAAGCCGGCGCTTCTCTCGCGGCCAGTGCCGTTACGATACCTGAATCGATTCCCCCGGAGAGAAGCGCTCCCACCGGTACGTCCGCCACCAGATGTGATCGAACAGCGCTCTCGATCGCAGCTTGTGTGTCCTTCACGGTTGTTTCAGTATCGGCCGGCACGTCAAGCCACCATCGCCTTTCCTCGACCAGCTTCCCTGCGCGGACTCGGAGCAGCGTGCCTGGCATGACGTGACGCGCCGATGCAATCATCGACCAAGGCGATGGCACAAACCCCCAACGCAGATATGCGAGTAGTGCCTCATCGTTGAGCCCGCGCGGAACTGCTGGATCGGCCAGGAGTGCTGATAACGTCGACGCAAAGGTCAACCCGTGCTCGTGCTCGGAAATCACCAGAGGCTTAATCCCAAGCCGGTCCCGGACCAGGTACAGATCCCGGGTGCGCGAGTCCCAGAGCGCGAATGCAAACATGCCGTGCACACTCCGGCAGCACTCGTCAATTCCCAGGTCCTCGTACAGGTGCACAAGAACCTCGCTGTCGGATCGGCTGCGAAAGCGATGACCGGAGCTCCGTAGCCGATCCTGCGTCTCCTTGTATCCATAGATCTCGCCGTTCACGATCACGCAAACCGACCGATCCTCATTCCAGAGCGGCTGCGCTGCCGCCTGCGTGAGATCCACGATCGCCAGCCTTCGGTGAACGAGCAGGAGCTCGGAGTCATGATGTATGCCGAGGCCGTCCGGGCCACGCTGCCGTAGCTGTCCCTCGAGCTGGCTCGCGAGCACGGCAGCGTGCCCGGCCTCAATTGGTTCTCGCGCCGAGCGGCCTGCTATCCCGCACATTCAGCTGGAGCCGGCCAAAGCGAGCTCTGCGCGGCGAGGAGGAGTCGCGTAGGGATCTGCCGCAAGGATTTCTGGGTCAAGCTGCCCGGTGATGCCCACCAGCAAACTGGCGAGCCGGCGACCAGCCTTTCGCGAATCGCCAATGCCTTCTGCCCGCACCCGAGCCGCCTTGCCGACTCGCGAACGCAGAGCCGCATCAGTGGCGAGCATCTCTATGGCCTCACGGATAGGCTCGACGCTTTTTGGCGGTACCAGGAACCCATCGCGCCCGTGAGTGATGACCTCAGGATGCCCTGCCATGGCCGTTGTAACGGCCGGAAGACCGCAAGCTATCGCCTCCAGGAGCGCGTTGGACATTCCTTCCCAGTGTGACACGAGGCAGAAGATGTCAGACGCGCGATAAGCTCGTGCGAGCGCGTCCGGCTCGAGATCATGGCGTAGCACAACGCGCAGACCTGGAGCGCGCCTCGCCACCTCAGCCAAGAGGTCGACCTCTCGAAACATCGTACCGGTAGCGGCAACCAGGACAAGCCTGCGAACAGAGGTGCTCGCCATTTCGAGTGCATCAAGGAGCTCGAGCCACCCCTTGCGAACAAGGAGATCGGCAACGCACAGGACGGCAATCTCGTCGCTTGCCAAGCCGAGCTCGGAGCGGAACGCTTCACGCTCCGTTCCAGAAGCGGGCGGCCGGAAACGTTCGACATCAATTCCGTTTGGCACAACGGCAGCGCGATTGATGGCATGAGACGAAATGCGTGATGCTTCGCCGATTAGTGCGCGCGAGACGGCCAGCACCAGGCTGGCGTCGCGGACGGTGTTTACGAATCCTCGGAACGCCCGGTCGCTCCGGTGAGGCCAGACCCAAACATCGTCTCCACGAAGCTGAACGGCGTATGGCAGCGACAGCTCGCGCGCCGCAGCTCTCACTGGAGGGCCGTACGGAAGCGCGAACTGCACGAGCAAGACGTCACGTCCTGGTGAGAATCCAGCCGTACGCAGCGCACGAGCCAACGCGTTCTTAACGCGGGTGTCAGCGTCGCGCGGGTAGCTGAGCCGGCTCGGAACGCGGTTTTGGACGTACAAGTTCCGCACGCGCACGTTGTCCAGCGACCAATCAGATGGAATCGCTACGGCATGCGCCTCCCGCCAGGCACGTGTGAATCGCCAGGCGATGCTGGGAAACCACCCGTTAGGCACGAGGACTGTAACATCCCACCCGCTGAGGACAAGGCCCGCAAGTTGCCGGTGGGCGAACGCACACCTTCCTAGCGCGCCTGGACGTGGATAGCACTCCGTGACGACCCACAGTCGCGGTGAAGAGACTGCACTCACGGAGCCCTTCGTGCCAGCAGAATCGTTTGCCCTCGCTGACCCGCTCGCATCTCGATAGACGACGCACCCTGCCCACTCAGCATATGCTCGGCGCTGCGAGGTTCTAGCGGATTAACCAGAGCGGCGCCTCCAAGGGCGGCGAGCCCTTCTCCGGTGGTCCACTCTTTGTATCGCCGCAGAAGGCGGGCGAGTTTCTCTGGTACTCCGTCATGCCTGCCCAGCACCTTATCGAGAACGGTGCGATGCGCCTGCGAAGTGATCGGAGGAAGCACAGCGACGAGTCTGCCGCCCTTTTTAACACGGCGCCACAGTGCAAGCAGCATCTCGCCTGGGAAGCGGCAGGCGCCCAGCGCGCCACCGCTAAAAATTACCACGTCGAAAGGATCCTCCGCTGTGAAGCCCGGGGTCACGATTGAGGTGTTTGTGCCAACGATCTGAACAGGCTTCCCAGCATTCGTATCGAATGGTCGACCTGCCACAAAGTCCGGCGGCAGGCTGGCATCCAGAATCCGCGCTCCTGCCGGCGCCTCTCTGAGCATGGCCAATATCGCCGGATCGGGTCGCCGTTTCGGAACGTCGCGCAGTGCCTCTCTCAGTTCGTCTTCGAACGCCGCGCCTTTTCTCAGCGCGAATCGCCGCTCGACTTCGGAGCGGTATCTACCACCAGCGCCCACCGGCGAGAGCATCGCGTCGCGTGGAAAGCCCGGCCGCGATGCTCGAAGATAGATTTCCGTGTCCTGGATTGTCTGAGCTATGTCCGGAAAGCCGTGGCCTCGAAGGCGCTCAGCGACTTCGTCGAAGCTAACACGGTCATTTATCACCGGGCTGAGAAGATCAAACATCTGGTGTGGATCATCTCGAGGAAACCGGCGGCGAAGCTCTCGTGTCTTCTGATCGAACGGGAGCGGCGCCAGCACCGCGCGTAAGCCTTCTATTTTCCGCCGCTCTTCCTCGCTCCACGACTGCTCACCGTAGAGGTAGAGAAAGAGTGCCCCCCGCTCGCCAACAAGACGAGCAACGTTCTCGAGCGCGCGCCACGTGTCGCCGGTGTGATGCAGAACGCCGAAGGCGAACACGAAGTCAAACCGGCGCGACATGAGCTCTGTAGGCGGCTCCAGAAGGTCCACACGCATGGTCTCGAGCGGCGTGTTCGTTCCAGCGAGTTGCCTTGTGCGATCCAGACCCTCTTCACTGAAGTCCACGGCCGTGACGTGCGCCCCCAGATCGAGCATGGCGCGAGTCCACCTGCCCTGGCCGCACCCGGCATCGAGCACGCTGCGGCCGGAAAACCACTGCGGCGCGATCGCGCACAGTTCTATCGCCAGAACTTCAGCGGCATTCTCGTCGAACCATGGATCGCCAGGCATGAAATCACCATCGGGCAGATGCGACCACTGCCAGTCGAAGCTGGCCAGCGTCTGTCGCCGATCGGCGTCCCGCTCGATCTTCGCGGTGGTCATTTTCCGGCAGGCAGCGTAGAGTGAACTCGAATCCCAAGCACCGCCCCGTCGTCCAGGAGCGCGATCAGACGAGTCTGAAACACCGACTGAATTTCGTCGCGTGTATAGTCGTATCCGGCAAGCTCCGGTACCGTCGGGGAGAAAAGGACGACCAGGTGTTCCTGGTCACTCGTAAGGGAATCTCGTAGCGACTCGAGCGCGGCCAGCTTCGAAGGCGGTGTTCCCGGCAGACCGTGGCCAGGCATCCACCTGCCGGCGGAAGTCTTGGAGAGGAAGTAGAGCGCGTTCGGTTCGTTGCTCAGGACCAGCTCGGTTGGCCGAAGGGATCGCACGAACCGCGCGGTGGTGGAGCGTTGCCAGCGATCCGTGGCGTACCCTCCGGCACCGTGCCGCAAAGCGAACTCGATTCGGCCGACCGTCAGTCGGGCAGGCCATGCAAGCAGAGAGACTGCCGCGGCAACTAGGAATGCTCGCTCATGCCAAACGCCTCTACGCCGAACGAGACACGCGACATAAGAGAGGCTAAAAACGATAACACCCACTACGGGCACGACCGTCGGTGCCATGTAGCGCTCGGGCCAGTCTGTCACCCAGACAAGGCTGATCGACGTAAGTACGAACGCGGAGTACATCAGCGCAAACGCCGATGCAGTTCGTAGCCTCCGCCAGAGGTCAACTTGGCCACCGGAGTATTGCCTAGTGGTCTTGATGAGTGCGACGGCAAGAGTCGCAACGGTAGCCCCCAACACCACGAGGCCCAGCACAGCACGCGCTACTCCAGGCACCCACAACGGAAGAAACCATCCACCCACAATCTGAACGATGGCAACGGCGTACTCATCGGGACTCATGGACGGAGTCGCGAGCGGCGGCACTGCGGCGCCGGTCACGAGCTGGTTTCGAAGCAGCCAAACAATGCTAAGTGTCGATCCAACGACTCCGTATACCGCCGCATCACGAAAGCGAAGCAACAGCGGACTCGAACGCGGAAGGGTGAGCAGAATTGCTCCCACAGCAACGGTAGTGATGCCCGGATTTCTGGTGAGCCACGCCAGTGCCGCAACGATTCCAGCGGTAACGATCCAACGCAGGCGCCCGCTCTCCAACGCACGGTCGAAGACGATCAACCAGATCACTATGAACGAAATGAATGTGAGATCGGTCAGCATCGTGATCGCCTGATCGAACAGCGGCGCGGACGTCACGACAAGTCCAGCACCAACGAGCCAGGCTCCCCAGATCGGCCGAAGCGAAGCCAACCACACAACAGCGCCTGCTACCGTAAGGATGAAGAGCGCAGCATGCAGCCACCGGGCGTAGGCAAGCACGTTGACCTTGAGAAGGAACGAGGGAGCGAGCAATAAGGGATAGAGAGGAGTAGACCACACCTCCGCGCGCCCATCGTACAGGGTGAAGCCAGCTCCCTGAGTGACGCTCCGAGCAACCGAAGTGTATCGTGCCGAATCCGAGTGATGGCTGAGGCCATATCGAGATGAAGCGATGACGAGGAGCACGCCTGCAAACATTCCAACGACGATGCAGAGCCATAGGGGGATCGTTCCAGACTTCTGCGGCGGGCAAATCGAAGGCACAGCGGCAATTGTTTCGGCCATCACGCTCAGCGATAGATGCTTGACTCTGTTAGGTGCTCGATGGAGTATCGTGCTTGCGTCCAGGTTACGCCGCGATCCGCCAACAGCGGTACCCCTGTCCCCAACACGTCTCGCTCCTGCACAACGAACGACAAGGCATCAGGCACATCGTCAAGTATTTCCGCACCCCATTCGAGCATGGCGCGAAGAGAAAGTGTGTAGACACGCGGAATAAGCCGTGGCGCATCGAGATGAACCGTAGCGCGATACGTTCCCTTGCAGAGATCCCATTCCGCGCGGCTGTCACCATTGGTCAGGAGGCTGACCAGTTGTCCGTCCTCCGTCGAAATAGAGAGAGCGATCTGCAGTCTGCGGATTGATTCGCGTGCCGTCAGTTCCACTTCCACTACAATGTCCTCGCCCTGTACGGGACTGTTTCCATCCGCACCGCGTACCGACACGCGACTGAAGAACACGCTCGAATGCTGGGCCCGATTCGCGGGCGACACGAATTCACCCGCGGCTCCATCTGCTTCGTGAGCGCTCTTGAGGTACTCTCGAACTACCTCGGACGCCGTGCCTATGCGCTTTACAACGCCGGCTTCCAGAGAGAGCCCGCGCGAGCATAACTTCTCCACCGCTGCCATGTTGTGGCTTACGAACAGAGTAGTGCGCCCGCGATTGGCGGCGTCCCGCATGGCTGACGTGCACTTCGCCTGGAACTCTGCATCCCCCACCGCCAACACTTCATCGATGATCATGGTATCAGCGGCCAGATGAGCCGCGACGGCAAAGGCAAGGCGCAGCTGCATGCCGCTCGAGTAGCGCTTGATGGGTGTGTCGATATAGGGACCCACTCCAGCGAACTCGCAGATCTCACCAAATGCACGGTCGACGTCGCGAGACGTCATGCCCAACAGCATCCCATTCAGATAAACGTTCTCGCGGCCCGTCAGCTCGGGGTGAAATCCGGTTCCGACTTCCAGAAGACTCGCGACACGGCCTCGGATCGTCGCCCTCCCGCCGCTAGGCGCGGTAATCCTGGACAGAATCTTCAGTAGGGTGCTCTTGCCCGCCCCGTTCCGCCCTATGATCCCGAAGACCTCGCCTTCCTGCACTTGAAAGCTGACATCTCGAAGAGCCTGGACTTCAACCGTGCGAGGACGCTTGAGCGAACGACCGGGCGTGGAAACAAAGTCGCGCCATGTTGGGGCCTCGGGATGTCTGATGCGGTAAGTCTTCGACAAGCCCTCGGCATCAACAGCCACGCTCGTCATACCACGTCCACAAAAGTCGCTTCTGTACGTGCAAACAGCCAAAAACCGAACACTGCCATGATTCCTCCAACCGCGAGAGAGACCGTCATCACTCGTATCTCGGGCATGGGTAGCGACAGGGCAGCGCTACGAAATACTTCGATCGTGCCCGCGAGAGGATTGAGCGACAGCAACCAGCGCCACCGCTCCGGCACGAACGTATTCCGGTAAATAACAGGGGTGACGAACAACCCTACCTGCAGCACGAATGGCAGAGCATGCTGCACGTCCCTCCACCTGGCGTTGACTGCGGCGAGCAAGGCAGCGAGGCCGTACGAGAACAGGATCACGCCGGCTATTGAAGGCAACATGAGCAGGATCGATGGCGTCGGAGCGAATCCGTAGGCGATCATCATCCCGAACAACAGCAACAATGTCACGCCAGCGTCCAGGAACGCCGAAGCTCCTGCTGCGAGAACCAGGTATACTCGCGGAAAGAAGAGCTTGCTGATGAGGTTCTGATTGACCACGAGAGATTGGGCACCCTCGGAAACGATCTTCGAGAACAGATTCCACGGGAGCAGGCCGGCAAGTACGAACAACGGATAGGGAACTCCGTCAGAGGGGATCCCTGCCAGGATTCCGAATAACACCGTGAACACCCCGACCTGAAGCGCGGGTTGCAGGAGCGCCCAAGCCACACCCAACGCCGCCTGCTTGTAACGAGACCGTACGTTGCGCCATGCAAGACTCTGCAGCGCGCCGCGGTACAGATACAGATCGGCCCACCAACGGCTCCAATGGGCTGACCCGTCGATGACTATGGATTGAAGATCCCTTTTCTCGGGCGGCGAGCTAGAGAGTACGTCGGTCAAGAACAGAAGGACCCGGCTACCAACTGTGCAGAGCTCGCGATCAGGCCATCAACGCCGCCGCACGCGGTTCAGTTCGCCCCCCGATCGCAGCTGCCTGCGTCGCGCAAGCATTTCTGGAATCGATAACAACGGAGGCGAGCCGGCACACTCGCGCGTAATCCACACTCGAATGGTCGGTGACGATGAGCACAGCGTCAGCATTTCGAAGCACATCGTCGGTCAGATCAACGGACTTTCCGACGGCGCCGGCAGGCGTGTGACCATCGTCGAGGATCTCCGGGATATATGGGTCATGATAACTGACCCTGGCGCCTTTGCTAGCAAGCAAATCTAGTATGTCGAGAGCGGGCGATTCGCGGAGATCATCGATGTCCTTCTTGTACGCTACGCCAAGAACCAGCACCTTCGAACCGTTCACTGCCTTGCCCGCCGCGTTTAGGGCGTCCTGCACCTTCCCCACCCAGAACGCAGGCATCTCGGTATTGATTTCACCTGCAAGATCTATCATGCGCGTCTTGTAATGCAGAGTTCGCATCTTCCAGGCGAGGTAGTGAGGATCGAGCGGAATGCAGTGCCCGCCGAGTCCGGGGCCAGGTGTGAACTTCATGAACCCGAATGGCTTCGTCGCCGCAGCATCGATTACCTCCCATACGCTGACACCCAGCTTGTCGCAGATCACTGCCATCTCGTTCACGAGCCCGATATTGATCATGCGGAAGGTATTCTCGAGCAGCTTGGTCAACTCCGCCGCCTCCGGAGAGCTTACAGACACCACCTCATCGATAAAGAGACTGTAAACTCTGACACCCAGATCGGTGCACTTTTCCGTTATTCCGCCCAACACTTTGGGCGTGTTCTTCGTGTGCCAACGCGCGTTTCCTGGATCAACACGCTCAGGCGAGAAACAAAGAAAAAAATCGTCGCCCACGCTCAGTCCGCGCGACTCAAGAAAGGGCAGCATCAGGTCACGCGTAGTTCCAGGATAGGTCGTCGATTCGAGCACCACGAGCTGGCCCGGACGTAAGGCACGCGTCACCGAATCTGTCGC
>JBHENQ010000016.1:0-13120 GCA_046261975.1 Gemmatimonadaceae bacterium
GCATACGAGATAGAGACATCTCCAGCGAGCACATACGTGATCAGGACATAGTCGGCGTTGGAGCGGTGATTGATTAGATAGATCACGATCGAATCTCTCGGCAGCTGCTCCAGACCCGGGAGATCTTCGTAGTCCACCGAAATCTTGTAGAAGAGATCGAGAAACAGCTTGCTCAGCCGTACCGCAACGTTGTAATAGGCGAGCACATTGAAATGCGGGACGATCTCGTTTAGATAGCGCTTCACAAGCCGCCACGCATCCGCCTCGGCAAGCCCGCGCTCCCTGGCGTGAGCGTAGACAGCCGCCTCAATCTCCGGATCCGCGAGCAACGCGGTCCTGATGTAGGACTTCCTGGTCAGCTTGAAGCGGTTAACTCGCGCGTGATGGCGGTGAACCGCGCGCACCGCGGCTCGGCGAGCTGCCCGGCCGCCCAGCCGATATGCCGCCAGCGCGAGAGCAAGCGCAAAGAGGGCCAGAAGGGCCAGGGAATAGCGAATCGGGAGTCGGGAGTCGGGAGTCGGGAGTCGGGAATCGGGAGTCCCTGTTCCCTGTTCCATGTTCCCTAGCCTTTATTCGTCATCCTCCACCGCGACGGCGACGTTGGCCACCTCAGCCGCTACCAGCGGCGCGAACGGAGAGCCGTCACCCTCGAGCATGACTTCCTGCGGCGGCGCCTCGAGTCCCTCGATCTCCACATCCTGATATCGGTACATACCTGTGCCCGCCGGGATCAGATGCCCGATTATGATGTTCTCTTTGAGGCCCAGAAGATCGTCACGAGAGCCGCGTATGGCGGCGTCGGTTAGCACCCTGGTCGTTTCCTGGAACGAAGCTGCCGAGATGAAGGACTGGGTCGTGAGACTGGCCTTCGTGATCCCCAGGAGGAGCGGTTCTGACTTGGCCGCGGAACGCCCCTTCTTCTGAGCGCGTTCGTTGATCTCCCTGAACCAACCCTTGTCGACGTGCTCGCCCTCGAGAAACTCGCTATCACCTGGATCGAAGACGCGAACCTTCTGCAGCATCTGGCGCACGATCACGCCGATGTGCTTGTCGTTGATCTTCACTCCCTGCAGGCGATAAACCTCCTGCACTTCGTTGAGGAGATACTCCTGAACTGCACGTGGCCCGTTGATCCGCAGAATGTCGTGCGGATTCACCGGACCTTCCGACAGGCGGTCGCCGGCTCGAACGCGATCACCTTCGTGTACACGGAGATGCTTGCCGGCCGGTACCTCATAGAGCTGCGTCTTTTCTGGATCATCCCCTGGGGTAACGAAGACCTCGCGTTTACCGCGTTTGATCTCTCCGAACCTGACGACGCCATCTATTTCGGAGATGGTGGCCGGGTCCTTGGGCCGCCGCGCCTCGAACAGTTCGGCCACCCGCGGCAGTCCACCGGTGATGTCTCGTGTCTTGTAGGCTTCGCGGCTGATCTTGGCGAGTACCGTACCTGCGCCGATGTGCTGTCCGTCATCCACAACTATCTGTGCTCCCACGGGAATCACAAAGTCCCGCAGGCGCTTTTCCTTACCGCCCTTTTCCTGCACGATCTCGATGTGCGGATGCAGACGCTTCTCCCGATCCTCGATTATCACGCGCTGGCGCAATCCGGTGAGCTCGTCCAGCTCTTCGCTCACCGACTCATCCTCGACGATGTCCACGAACCGTATCGTCCCGGAAACATCGGCGATGATTGGAGTAGTGTACGGGTCCCAGGTGAAGATCACCGCATCCTTCTTGATCTCCTCCCCGTCGGCCACCATGAGCAGGGCGCCCAACGGAACCTGGAACCTAGATACCACGGCGGCGTTCTTGTCGGCTGACGCCCGGATGAGAATGTCGCCCTCATACGAGGTCACGATCTTCTGATCATCAGGATTCACAACCGATAACAGACGCTCACCGTACTCTACGACGCCGGGCACTTTCGATTTCCGCGCCGTCTGCTCTGCGATTCGTGCGGCCGTACCACCGATGTGGAACGTGCGCAGCGTGAGCTGAGTGCCTGGCTCGCCAATCGATTGTGCGGCGAGAATACCAACCGCCTCTCCCAGGTCCACCATACCCATTGTGGCCAGATTGCGGCCGTAGCACATGCGGCAGAGACCGCGCTTGGACTCGCACGTCAGAACCGAACGGATGCGTACGGTCTCGATTCCGGAATCCTCTATCGCGCGGGCAGCCTCCTCATCGATCAGCTGTCCAGCCTCAGCGAGGAGTGTCCTTCGTCCCGATTCGTCGATTTCGTGCGGGTCCTCCACATCCTCAGCGGCCACGGTGCCGACAATGCGCTCGGAAAGCGGCTCGATGATGTCCTCGCCTTCCTTGAGAGCTCCAACCTCGAGGCCGAGAATAGTGCCGCAATCCTCCTCGTTTACAGTGACGTCCTGCGCCACGTCGACGAGCCTCCGCGTCAGGTAGCCCGCATCGGCCGTCTTGAGCGCGGTGTCCGCAAGTCCCTTCCGGGCACCGTGCGTCGATATGAAGTACTCGAGCACGGAGAGGCCTTCGCGGAAGTTGGACTTGATCGGACTCTCGATGATCTCACCGATTCCACCAGTGAGCTTCTTCTGCGGCTTGGCCATCAGGCCGCGCATTCCCGCCAGCTGCCTGATCTGGTCGCGCGAGCCACGAGATCCCGAATCGAACATCATGAAGACAGGGTTGAACCCGTTCTTGGACTGCGACATGGTACGAACCATCGCGTCGGCCACATCGTTGTTCGCATGTGTCCACGTATCGATGACTTTGTTGTAGCGCTCGCCGTTGGTGATGTTGCCGGTCGAATAGGCCTTCTGAAACCGCTCCACCCGGGCTTCCGCTTCCTCGATGATCGTTTGCTTGTCCGCAGGGATCTCGAGATCTTCGATGCCGATCGATATGCCGCCCATGGTCGCGAATCGGAACCCGAACTCCTTGAGCCGGTCCAGGAACTGAACGGTCGTGGCAAGCCCTTCCAGCCGGTACGACTGGAAGACAAGCTCCGAGAGAGCCTTCTTCTTCATTTCGCGGTTCTGGAAACCCAGACTACGCGGAACGATGCTGTTGAACAGTATCCTTCCGACCGTGGTGTCTACCCACTGCACGCCATGTCCGTCATTGACGAGATACCGTGCGGGCGACTGGATCTCCACGCGCGACAAAGCGAGCGCCACCTCCGCCTCGGCAACCGTCGCGAAGCGAGGTGCTTCGGACATGCGCTTCTCGAAGTCGAGAGGAGCTTTCGTCAGGAAGTAGCAGCCGAGGACGATGTCCTGGCTCGGCTCCGCTACCGGTCGCCCGTCTGACGGTTTGAGGATGTTGTTGGACGAGAGCATGAGCAGGCGGCATTCGAGCTGCGCCTGGAATGACAGCGGCACGTGCACGGCCATCTGATCGCCGTCGAAATCGGCATTGAAGGCGGCGCAAACAAGCGGATGTATGCGGATGGCCTTGCCTTCGACCATCACAGGCTCGAAAGCCTGGATACCCAGGCGGTGAAGCGTCGGGGCACGGTTCAGGAGCACGGGATGGTCGCGGATGATCTCCTCGAGAATCTCGAAAACCTCGGGACTCTCTCGCTCCACGATTTTCTTGGCGCGTTTGACCGTCTCTGCTATTCCCTTGTCCACCAGCTTGTGAATGATGAACGGCTTGAAGAGCTCGAGAGCCATCGCCTTTGGAAGCCCGCACTGATGCAACTTGAGCTCCGGTCCTACAACGATCACGGAGCGCCCTGAATAGTCCACGCGCTTGCCGAGCAGGTTCTGACGGAAACGACCCTGCTTCCCCTTGAGCATGTCGGAAAGCGACTTGAGAGGCCGCTTGCCGCGCCCACGTATTGCCTTGGAGCGCCGGCCGTTGTCGAACAGCGCATCCACGGCCTCCTGAAGCATGCGCTTCTCGTTGCGAAGGATCACTTCCGGCGCGCGGTGCTGGATGAGCTTCTGCAGCCGATTATTGCGATTGATAACGCGCCGATAAAGGTCGTTCAGGTCGGATGTCGCAAACCGTCCGCCGTCGAGCGGCACCAGCGGCCGCAGGTCGGGCGGAATCACTGGAATGACATCCAGGATCATCCATTCCGGCTTGTTGCGTGTGCCGCCGGCATCACCCGAATTGCGGAACGCGTCGATGATCTTGAGCCGCTTGAGCTGCTGTTTCTTGCGATGCTGCGACGTCTCCACCGCGACCGCCGCACGAAGCTGTTCTGACACGGCATCTACGTCGAGGCGGCGCAGCATCTCGCGCACAGCGGGTGCTCCTATGTCGGCCCTGAAGGCGTCGTCACCCTCCTGCTTAGCCTTGTCGCGTGCCGCGAGGTATTCGTCCTCATCCAGCAGCTGATTCCCGATCAGGTCCTGGCTGCCAGGATCTATGACTACGTAGTTCGAGTAGTAGATGATCTTCTCGAGGTCGCGGAGCGTGACGTCAAGCAGATTTCCCATCGGGCTCGGAAGCGTTTTGAAGAACCAGATGTGCGCCACCGGTACTGCCAGCTCGATATGCCCCATACGCACGCGGCGAACGCGCGAGAGCGTTACCTCCACTCCGCATCGGTCGCAGATGACACCGCGGTACCGAATGCGCTTGTACTTGCCGCAGTGGCACTCCCAGTCCTTTACCGGGCCGAAGATGCGCTCGCAGAAGAGGCCGTCCTTTTCGGGCTTGAAGGATCGGTAGTTGATGGTCTCCGGTTTGGTGACCTCGCCCCACGACCACCAGGACCGCCGGCCGGCCATCTCCTCACGCTCGCGCTCCTTGGAATCCTTGGGTCCACGGATCTCCTCGGGCGAAGCGATTCGGATCTGAATAAAGTCAAAGCTCGCGGCCGTTGGCTCGCGTACGCTACGGAAGTCAATCATCGTCTACTCCTCACCGCCATTACCGTTGCTGTTCCTTCCATCGCTTCCCTTGGCTCCCATGTGCACCCAGATGCCCAGCGCCTGCAGTTCCTTCACCAGCACATTGAACGACTCGGGAATCCCCGGGTCGGGCAGGTTCTGGCCCTTCACGATCGCCTCGTACACCCGGCTCCGGCCGTTGACATCGTCCGACTTGACGGTAAGGATTTCCTGCAGCGTGTGAGCCGCGCCGTAGGCCTCGAGCGCCCAGACCTCCATCTCCCCGAAGCGCTGGCCGCCGAACTGAGCCTTGCCCGCTAGCGGCTGTTGCGTAACGAGCGAGTACGGGCCAATGCTCCGCGCATGGATCTTGTCGTCCACGAGATGCGAAAGCTTGAGTATGTAGATTTCCCCAACCGTGACGGGGCTGGCGAAACGCTCTCCGGTACGGCCGTCGCTCAACCACACCTTGCCGGTAGGAGTCAGACCCGCCAGCCGCATCAACTCCTCAACGGCGGCATCGACATCGGCCTCCGACTTGGGCCCGAGCATGGCTGCCAGGGCTGGCAAACCGAGGCTCTCCAGAGTACCGGCTGCATCCCGGGTACGCAGCTTCTCAAGCTGCTTGAGAGCCGTTTTGAATTCCGCGAGCCGAACTCTCGACGGCTCTTCCTCTGCTTCGACCTTGGCCTGGTGGAAGTCTGACTGGTACGTGAGCTCAGAGACTTCGCGATCGGCAACCTCTGCCGCCGCCGCGACGAGGAAATCGCGCACGCCATGGAACAGGTCGCGCGTCTGTTGCGATACCGCGCGCGAACCAAGCTCGTTGAGGCTCACCTCACCGAGACCCGCGTGGGCATAGGCCTCGGACGCAGAGGCCTTTATGTCCAGCAGAAGAGCCCGGATATCAGCGTCGGTGACGGTTGGAGCCACCGAGCCGAGCCCGAGCGTTCGGGCAGCCCATATCACGCCAGCGAGCTTCAGCAGCAACCCGATCTCACGCTCGTTCGTGCCCTGGAACACCGGAGTCTTTGCGTAGAAGCCGAGCAGCTTGGCCACCCAGCCGAGGTGCGTCTCCAGTATCTGTCCGACATTCATGCGGCTCGGAACGCCAAGCGGATTGAGCACGATGTCCACGGGCCGTCCGTCTGGCAGGAACGGCATATCCTCCTCCGGGACAATGCGCGCCACGATTCCTTTGTTGCCGTGCCGGCCTGCCATCTTGTCGCCGACGGAAATCTTGCGCTTCTCGGCCAGGTAGACTTTTACCAGCTGGATGACACCGGGAGGCAGCTCATCCGGCTGGAGAATCTTGTCGATCCTCTCCTCCGCCTTCTCCTCAATGCGTGCCTTCTCCGCGTTGGCAGCCTCGACCACTTCGCGAACGCGTTCGTTCGCCCTCTTGCCCTCTACGCGGAACGTTTTCAGATCGAGCGATGAGATACGAAGGTCGCGGAGTAGTTCGGTGGTGAGCTTACTGCCTGCAGGAATCGCTTCCTCGACGGTGCCCGATTTGAGGGCAAGCTGTACGGTTTGGCCGTCCAGAATGTCCACGAGTTCCGCATCACGAACATCGTTGACCCGGATCTTTTCCTCGCCTTCCATTCGCCGCGCGTCGCCGATACGCTCACCGCGGTCCTTCTCGATCACTTGGTCATCCACCCGTGAGAATATCTTGACGTCGATCACGACCCCTTCCATTCCGGGCGGGACCTTCAGTGAGGAGTCTTTCACGTCCTTCGCCTTCTCGCCGAAGATAGCCGTGAGCAGCTTCTCCTCCGGAGACAGCTCTGTTTCGCCCTTAGGAGTGATCTTCCCGACGAGAATGTCACCCGGCTTCACATGCGCTCCGACGCGGATTATTCCGCGCTCATCCAGGTCGACAAGCGATTCCTCCGCTACGTTGGGAATCTCGCGCGTGATTTCCTC
Organism: Gemmatimonadaceae bacterium; assembly: GCA_046261975.1. Taxonomy (GTDB): domain Bacteria; phylum Gemmatimonadota; class Gemmatimonadetes; order Gemmatimonadales; family Gemmatimonadaceae; genus JBHENQ01. The sequence goes on from JBHENQ010000016.1 coordinate 6,753, forward strand.
CTGCCCGCGCTTGGTGTCGCGGACGTGAAGCTCAAGCTCCTGAATGTGAATCGACGAGTACACATCGTCCTTCACGAGCCGTTCCGAGAGAACGATTGCGTCCTCGAAATTGTGCCCGTACCACGGCATGAACGCCACCGTGACGTTGCTTCCGAGAGCGAGCTGGCCCTTTTCGGTGCCCGCCCCGTCCGCTATCACATCTCCGGACTTGACGCGCTGTCCGAGGCGCACGAGCGGACGCTGGTTGATCGCGGTGTCTTGATTTGTCCGCCAGAACTTCTTGAGACGATAGTTGTCGTGCTGAGTCAGTCGCGCGAGCGGTCTGTCGCCGGAACGCCTCTCCTCGGCGCGACCGCGCTCCGCTGGACCCGCATCCACAACGATCTCGTCGGCCGTCACGCGAGTGACAACGCCCGAGCGGCGCGCGATCACGACGGCGCCTGAATCACGCGCCACTTTCTCCTCGAGGCCCGTTCCGACGAGAGGAGTACGTGGATCGAGCAAGGGCACGGACTGCCGCTGCATGTTGCTGCCCATGAGTGCGCGGTTGGCGTCGTCGTGCTCCAGAAATGGAATCGCCGCCGCCGCGATCGACACGAGCTGCTCCGGCGCCACATCCATGTAGTCGATGCGATCCGGCGAAACGAGCGGGACGTCTCCCTGAAGGCGGCAGAGAACCTGCTCGTCCACGAAAGAGCCGTCCCCGTTCAGGGGCGCATTGGCCTGGGCGATGGTCGCATCTTCTTCCCGATTCGCGTCCAGCCATTCGATATCGCCTGTCACCTTGCCGTTCCTGACCACTCGATAGGGTGTTTCGACGAAGCCGAGGTCGTTCACCCGGGCGTAACACGCGAGAGAGGTGATGAGCCCAATGTTCGGGCCTTCGGGCGTTTCGATCGGACACATGCGCCCATACTGCGAGTAGTGAACGTCGCGCACCTCGAAGCCGGCGCGCTCGCGGGTTAACCCACCCGGGCCAAGCGCCGACAGCCGGCGCTTGTGCGTCAGCTCGGCCAGCGGGTTGGTCTGGTCCATGAACTGCGAGAGCTGCGAAGATCCGAAGAAGGCCTGAATTACCGCGGAAACTGTGCGTGCGTTTACCAGGTCATCGAGCGTAATCTTTTCCGGATCGGTATTGATCGACATGCGCTCCTTGACCAGCCGCGCCATGCGCGAAAGACCGACGGAGAACTGGTTCGCGATCAGCTCACCGACCGAGCGGATCCTGCGGTTGCCGAGATGGTCGATGTCATCCACGTGACCGCGACCCTCGTGAAGCTCCACGAGATAGGCGATGATGGCGACAAAGTCTTCCTTCGTGAGGACCGTGTGGTCTGGAGGAAGACTGAGGTTCAGCCGCTGGTTGATCTTGTAACGCCCAACCCTTCCGAGGTCGTACCTCTTGGGCGAGAAGAACAAGCGCTCCAGCGCGACACGCGCCGTCTCTGTGTTGGGCGCGTCTCCGGGACGCAGGAGGCCGTAGATCTGCTTCAGCGCGATTGACTCGCCCTCGGTCGAGGTGACTCCGCGTTCCCTCGCAACACCATCCTCCTTAACCGTGACCCTCGCCGTCGGATCCTTGAGAAGGGTGTTCTTGATGAGCGTGGACTCCGCTCGGCCGGATGTGACGAACACCTGCACCTTGTTGATGCCGTTCTTGCGAATTCGCTTGATGAGCGAGTCGCTGAGGCGCTGTCGCGCGTCTGCGACGACCTCGCCAGTTTCCGCCTCCACTACGTCACCGGCAAGCTCGCGACGTTCCGGGCGCTCGCCACGCTCGATCGCCTCCGCCTCATCGCGGAGGTCTATGGTCACGTAGGACGCGAAGACCTTTACCTTGTCGATTTTCTGCCGCCTGAGTCGGTTGTATACCTCGACAGTAAGCTCGTCGCCTTCCTTGACGAGTAGCTCGCTCTCGGCGCGCTCCCGCTCGGCGCGTGCTTTCTTGGTGCGGGCCTTGGGCGCATCAACCGCGGTAGCCTCGCCGGGGAGCGCGATATCCTCGGCGATGATGGCTCCCAGAACTTCGCGCTGATCCACGCGTGTTTCGATCTTCTTGGTGAGGTCCAGCTCGCGCACCTTGAAGAACAGATGCAGGATGTCGCTGTTGCTGCCGTAGCCCAGCGCACGGAGGAGCGCGGTTGCCGGAAACTTCTTCTTCTTGTCGATATGGACGTACACAACATCGTGAATATCGACAGTGAACTCCACCCACGACCCGCGGAATGGTATGATGCGGGCCGAGATCAGGCGCTGACCGTTGGGGTGGGTTGACTCCTCGAAGACGACGCCCGGCGAGCGGTGAAGCTGGCTGACGATTACTCGTTCCGCGCCGTTGATGACGAACGTACCGAGCGGTGTGAGCATCGGAAGCTCACCGAGATAGACCTCTTTCTCGATGATGTTCTTGGGTCGCTTGACGCCGTTCACCTCCTCGTTCACGATAAGTTGCAACGTCGCCTTGAGCGGCGCCGAGTAGGTCATGTCGCGCTCGATGCATTCCTCGACGGAGTACTTAGGCTCGCCCAGATTGTATCGAACGAACTCCAGCGAGTAGTTCTCGTGGACGTCGGTGATCGGGAAGAGATCGCGGAACACGCGCTCGAGTCCGATGTCGGTGCGCAGGCCGTCGGGGCCTTCGCGCTGCAACAGTGACTCGAAAGCGCGCGTCTGGATGTCGAGGAGATGGGGCATCTCCATCCCCTTCTCGAGCTTGGCGAACGAAATCTGTTTCAGCTGATCGGGCATTGATCACACTCGCGCGCAGACGAAAAAAGGCTCCTCCCCGTCTCCACGCGAACGATTCGCGGGACCGGAGTGAGCAAACGAAGCTTCTGTTGTTTTTTGCAGGAATTCTGTAGGACCATCGCGCCGGACCCAGGAGACAACCGGCAACTCATCCGCAGCCGTTGTGATACACGGGAGTTGCCAGGCAGTTCCCGAACGAGGATGCTCCTCGCCCGGGTACCGCGATTGCTCACTTGACCTCGACGGCTGCTCCCTGTTCCTCGAGTTTGTTCTTGATCGTGTTGGCCTCGTCTTTGGAAACGCCGCTCTTGACAGCCTGTGGCGCACCGTCCACCAGGTCCTTCGCCTCCTTCAGTCCCAAACCCGTGATCTCCCGGACGACCTTGATAACCTGAATCTTCTTGGCGCCCGCCTCCTTGAGCGTGACCGTGAACTCGGTCTGCTCCTCAACGGCCGGTGCCGCAGCTCCAGCGCCACCACCCGCTGCCGGCGCAGCACCGCCGACCGACGCAGCCGCGATCGTCACGTTGAACTTGGTCTTGAAAGCCTCGATCAGCTCGGCGAGGTCGAAGACGGACATGTTGCCGATCGCTTCGAGAATCTCGTCCTTGCTCATGGTAGCGTTTGCCATCTTGACATCTCCTCGGAAAAAAGACCCAGACCTCCTGGGTTCGGTAATCAGTAGTTGATAGTACTAGGCGCCTTCGCGCTGCGTCCTCAGCGCTTGGAGCGCGCCGGCAAACATGTAGAGCAGACCATTCAAAGCTCCCACGAACTCGGCGAGCGGCGACTGCAAGCTCGCGCCGAGATCGGCCAGCATTTGCTCGCGCGACGGAAGCAGCGCAAGCTGCTTTACCTGCGCGGTACCTATGGACTTGCCGTCGAGCATGCCGCCCTTTACGAGGGGCTTCTGCTCGTGCTCCTTGCTGAACGCCGCAAGGACCTTTGCGGCGGCGACCGGATCGGATCCGATCACCAACCCCGTGGGACCGCGCAACCGTTCAGTCGTGAGGCCAATCTCGCTGACGGCCCGGAGCGCCAGCGTGTTCTTGATCACGACGTACTCGACGCCGGCCTTGCGAAATCGCCTCCTCAATTCAGTCATGCCCTTCACGTTCAGACCCGTGAAGTCGGTGAAGTAGAGGGCCTTCGCATCCCGGATCTTATCCGTAAGCTCGGTTACGAGCTGTTCCTTCTCAGTCCGTTTCATGGCTCGTTACCGGTAGGGAGTTGTGTCGACGGCGATGCCGGGTCCCATCGTGCTCGACACTGCCACGTTGCGTACGTAGACGCCTTTCGACGAGGGCGGCTTGGCTCGCACGATCTGGTCCATGAACGCGGCGAAGTTGTCGTTCAACGCCTCGGCGCTGAACGAAAGCTTGCCGATAGGCGCGTGGACATTGCCGCTCTTGTCGACACGGAATTCGATCTTGCCGGCCTTGACCTCCCGCACAGCGCGCGTGACATCGAAGGTGACTGTGCCGGCCTTAGGGTTGGGCATGAGCCCGCGCGGACCAAGGACGCGACCCAATTGCCCTATCTGGCCCATCTGGTCCGGCGTAGCAACCATCACGTCGAAGTCGACCCATCCGTCCTTGATCTTCTGCACGTACTCCACGCCCACGAAGTCCGCGCCCGCTGCCTCCGCCTCTTTGGCTTTGTCGCCCACGGCGATCACCAGAACGCGCACTGATTTTCCGGTGCCTGCTGGAAGCACTACCGTGCCGCGCACGAGCTGGTCCGAATGCCGTGGGTCCACGCCAAGACGTACCGCGATCTCGACGGTTTCGTCGAATTTGGCGAAGGCAGATGACTTCACGAGGTCTATTGCCTGGCGGGCCTGATACCGGATGGACGGATCGAGCTTCTTCGAGGCGTTACGGTACTTCTTGCCGTGCCGGCGCATCAGCCTTTAACCTCCACGCCCATGGAGCGCGCCGCACCTGCGACCATCGCCATTGCCGACTCGATGGAATCCGTGTTCAGGTCCGGCAGCTTGAGCTCCGCGATTTTCCTTATTTGCGCTGCGGTTACCGATCCGATCTTGGTTCGGTTGGGTACACCTGAGCCCTTCTCAACACCGAGCTCCTTCATAAGAAGGATCGCGGTCGGGGGCGTTTTGGTAATGAACGTGAAAGATTTGTCAGAAAAGATTGTGACCTCGACGGGGAGGATCACATCCTGGCCCTGCGATCTGGCGTTGAACTCCTTGCAGAACGCCATGATGTTTATGCCGTGCGGACCGAGAGCGGTACCCACGGGCGGGGCCGGATTCGCTCTTCCTGCAGGCACCTGCAGCTTCACGAACGCGACTACTTTCTTTGCCATCTGCTAATCCTCGATTCGTTTGCCGCTCCACGTGGCGCGGCCCACTCCCACATCATTTAACGTCGCTGTGGTAGGCGACGTATAGCTCGGGAGTCAATAAGCCTTTAGTTGCAGATAATCCAACTCCACGCTCGTAGGCCGGCCAAAAAGACTCACCGACACCCGAACCTTACCCTTATCGGCCTGAACTTCCTCAACCGTTCCATTGAAATCACTGAACGGGCCTTCGGTGATCGCCACGGCCTGGCCGACCAGGAATGGTATCTCTTCCTTCGGCTCTGCCTGATCCGACTCATCGGCAATGCCGAGCAGACGGTTCACTTCCTCGGGCCGTAGCGGCTGCGGAAGCCGATCCTGTCCGACGAACTTGATCACGCCCTGAATGCTGTTGATGACGTGGAGCGTCTCCTGATTCATCACCATCTCAACTAGAACGTAGCCCGGATAGATCTTACGCTCGACGTTCACCTTCTTGCCGTTCTTGATCTCGACGACTTCCTGGGTTGGAACCAGCGCCTGGCGGATGAGACGCTGTTCTGCTGCGTCCGCATCGGCCTCGATGCGTCTCTGAACGAGAGAGCGGACCTTGTTTTCATGCCCAGCGGTTGTCTGAATCGCGTACCAGTGGTGACCCACCATCACCGTGCTCCAAAAATCGCCGGAATCCCGCGTACGAGGATAGCCTGGAGCAGCAGGTCCATCAGCCAAATCAGGGCTCCTATCGCGAGTACGAAGATGATGATCGCGATAGTAGCCTGCCTGAGCTGAGTGCGGTCGGGCCAAGTGACCTTCTTCAGCTCGCCCCTCACCTCTTCAAGGAATGCCGGTATGGATGTGACCCATTCCCGGGAGCGCGCGAGCCAGCTCGCGCGCGGCACAACGTGCGTCGTCATACTACCTGGTTTCCTTGTGAAGCGTGTGCTGGTTGCAGCGGGCGCAGTATTTTTTCCATTCGACGCGTTCAGGGTGCAACCGCTTGTTCTTGTCCGTGAAATAGTTGCGGTTCTTACACTCGTTGCACGCCAGTATGATCTTCTCTCGAGGCACGGTGGACCAGGTGACAGGTGACAGGTGACAGGTGACAGGTGACAGGTGACAGGGCCCTATACCCTATACCCCAGACCCCACACCCCAGACCCGCGGTTGTTTACTTAACGATCTTGGTTACCACGCCGGCGCCTACCGTCCGCCCACCCTCTCGGATCGCGAACCTCAAACCCTCGTCCATCGCGATCGGCGTGATCAGCTCAATCTCCATCTGGATGTTGTCTCCAGGCATCACCATCTCCGTT
>JBHENQ010000017.1:0-8426 GCA_046261975.1 Gemmatimonadaceae bacterium
GCCTCCGGCGCCCGGCTAGCGGCTCCAGCGTGGGCGGACTTTTACGTCAACGGGTGGAGCGAATCCGACGAGTCGGCGTGGGCTCCGCCCGACGGTCTGGAGATGCGCGTGATCGATGCATACACCGGACAACTTGCCGGCGAGTGGTGCCCATTGACGCAGCGCGAGTGGTTCAAGGCGGGCACCGAGCCGACGCGATACTGCGAGGAGCATCTGGAGCCGATGGTGGAGTACGGCGAAGGCTTCGGTGAACGCGTCGCGGAAACGCTTCGAAGAATCTTCAAGTTCTAGGAGCGGCTCACGTCACCATTAGTCGTTGGTGGCGAACCACTCTCCACACCTGCAGTCAACCGCCGAATCACGCGGTGCGAGCACAGCGCCCGCGGCATCCGCAAATGCAGTCAACAACACCGAGTCGGCATCCGAGGTGCAGACGAGGTGCTTGTCGATAACACATCGTCCATCGTGGCTCAGATCCAGGCTCGCGTCGACCTTGAAATGGTGCTGAAGGTCGGCACGTATCTGCGTTCCAGTTGCCCGCATTACGGCAACGCCGGTACCGGAAGCCATCCTTTTCAACGGAGGCGTGGTCTGTAACGAGACACATGCGGCAGCAACCAGGAACAAGCCTAGGGTAGCCAGAATACGCTTAGCCACCGCCCACATCATCCTCCTCACGCTTGACGTTGATACTGCAAGGCGCTGCTCGAGATACGCGTGATCAATGGTATCGACGCGGACGCCGTTGATGCCAGCTCAGCGCTATTCGTCTTTCGACGATGTGAGTCCCACTAGAGCACGCCGGTGCGGTTTGTGTTGCTGTAACTGAATCCCGGGAAGACGTCACCCGTCCTGTTCGCTCCGAGATGTTGGCTGATCACATCCGCGAACACAGCGCGGAAGTCTGTGGTGAGAGCCAGATCCCGCCCTTCGTACAACTGTTCGCGCGCCAAACCTGGCCACCGGCCGTGTACCTTGTGGCCCTTTACACTGCCGCCGATCACGAATAGAGCGCCAGCATGACCGTGATCGGTGCCGCCGTTTCCGTTCTGTCTCGCCATTCGGCCGAACTCCGACATCGTGAGGATGACGACGTCGTCCATCCGGTCTCCGAGATCGGCAACCAGCGCGGAAATGGACTTCGCGAAATCGTCCAGCCTGTTCGCGAGCTGTCCGTTGACGCTGCCCTGATTCACATGCGTGTCCCAGCCGCCCACGTCGGCAAAGGCAACCTCCAGGCCCACGCCGGACTTGATCAGCTGCGCGATCTGCAACAGGCTCTGCCCGAACGGTGACCTCGGATACGCCGCCCCGTTCTGGGGCTGATATCGCCGCGGGTTGGCCGCACGCAGCATCTTCACTGCGTCGAACGTCTCCGTGCCGGTACCGTGGATAATGTCAGCGGAGCCCGTGCGGTATAGCGCTTCCAGACGCTGCACGTCGGAGCCAGTGGCGCGGATGGAAAAATCCTCGATCGTCGACATGGCGATCGTTGGAGCCGGCCCCTCGAGAATGCGCGGTGATTGCGAGGCGAACGCTACGGCGCGGAACGGCGATGGCTTGGCTGTCCCGGCAGCGCATTCGGCGCACGTCCCGTGAGTTGCGAGATAGCGATTCAGCCACCCATCGGGCGTACCTTTCCGATCAGGAGTGCCACTCTCCATGTAGTCCTGCGCATCGAAGTGGGAGCGTGTGCTGCTCGGACTGCCCACGGCGTGCACAGGCGCAAGAAGCCCCCTGTCCCAGAGAGGCTTGAGCGGAGCGAGTGACGGATGCAGCCCGAAGAAACCGTCCAGGTCTATGGCGCTCTCGCCAGTGATTCCGGGCCGAGGGATCGCGATGCTGGGTCGTAGGGCGTAGTACTCTGTTTCGCCAAACGGCACCACCATGTTGAGTGCGTCCGCCGCGCCGCGCTGGAAGACACAGATAAGAACCCTTCCTTTAGCCGCGCGCTTGAGCTCGGATGCGAAAACAGCACGCCGCACGAAGCTCGGGGAGAGCCCCATGGTCACGAGCGCCAGTGCGCCGGATCTGAGAAATACGCGTCGATGCATCGAGAGTCGGGAGTCGGGAGTCGGGAGTCGAGGTTACCGGCGCTGGAATTCGGGAGAACCAAGAGCCAGGCCGACGAGCTGTGCCAGGCCCTCGAGCTTGACGGGTGCGCCCAGTGGGTTGCCTCTGCGCTTGCGCGCGCGTAGTTCCTCAGGCAGCGCGCTGTGCGCGCTCATTGTCGCGCTCGAATCGCCCAGAACGACAAGACTGTCAGCAGGTGCGTTTGCGAGCAGTGGATTCACACCAGACAGGAGAACGCGCCGAGTATCAGGGCTTGCCTCGCCGCCGAGTAACGTCCGAACGACGCCGTCCACTTGTTGCTCTCGAGGCGCGCTGGCGAGTTTCGCGCTTTCGTCCCACGACTCGAGTGATGCGCCCGGAACTCGACCGCCTGCGACCGCAAGCCCGAAGTTGATCCTGTTCAGTATCGCGCCGGTGTTTATCCACGCTTCACCGGTTTCGGGATATCCGTTGGGTGCCTGGTGCAGAAACAGGGGCTGTCCCAGCTGCGCCACGATCAGAGCTGTGCGAGGCGTGCTATCCGGCTGAGCTCCGATGGCGCGCAGAGCGCTCACAACGAGCTCGAACGGTGACTTCACTTTGCTCTTGTACGCCGCACGCGAAAAGAACTCCGGTGACGTGACTATGGTGCGAGCCGTTTCGCGAATGTCGCCGCGCGTGCGGATGAAGGTCGCGGTGGCGCGAGCAACGAGTGCCGAGTCCGGGTCATCGCTCACGAAGCGCCGGGTGAGCTTCGTGGCTATGAAGCGCGCCGTGGAAGGATGGCTGGCCACGATGTCCAGGACTTCCTCGCCGTCCTCGATGCCGCGACCACTTTTGAGAGCGTGGCCCAGAACGACCTTCTCGCCCGCGTCGTGCATGTTCGCGCGGAACACGAACGCTCCGTTGCCCCCACCGCGCCGCGGCTGATCGAGAGTCCAGCCGGTGAGCGCACGGGCCACGTCGATCACATCGCTCTGCGTGTAACCGCCATCCACACCGAGTGTGTGGAGCTCCAGCAGCTCACGCGCATAGTTTTCGTTCAGTCCACGAGTGGGGCGGCGGCGCTGCTGCGCCCGGCGATTGGCAGAACCGCGCGAGGTGGCGTTGCTACCGGTCGACAGAGCTTGCCTGTTCGGCTCGACCGAGCTCTGCCAGTTGTCCAGGTAATAGAGCATGGCAGGACTCTTTGCGACTGCACCGAGCATCGCGCGGAAATTGCCCAGAGCGTGCTGGCGAATAACGTCTCGCTCATAGGATCCGAGGAAATAGCGCTCCGGTCCTTTGCCAGCGAAAACGCTGAAGTGATTCTGCCAGAAATCCACCATCACTTCCTCTAGCTGGCGCTCGGTAACGATGGCGCGCGCGACCTTGGCCGTCTGAAGGTCTGCCATCAGCCGGCGGGAGGTTTGACCGGCGCGCTTGAGAGCGGCTGAGTCTGCGGCTGAAAGCATGGCATCGCGTCCGCCACCCATCTCGCGGCGCATCTGTGCACGTACGACTTGCGGAGGTGGGAACTGCTGGGCGAGCTCGTCAACAGAAAGTGTCAGCGTTCCGAAGCGGGCCAGGAATCGCTCCGTGTGGCTGTCGGCTATTCGAGATGGCTCCAGCTGTTGCGCGATCCAGCGGTCTACACCGAGTTCGCGCACACGCTCGATGTCGCCGGGCCGCGCGCCGAAAGCGAGACGGTTCAGCACGTGCTTCACCTGCTCGTCGGATGTCTGCTCGCGTGCCGGGCCGACCGAGATCGAACCTGAGCCCTGAAACGCCGGCCCCGATGTGGCGACAAGCGCTGTACCACCCACAATAGCCAAGACATGCAACATCCGCATCATAGCTTCTCACGTTAGGTGTCTGGTCAATAGACGTTTCCGCGACGCAAAAGTTAAGATTAGTAACGACTCCCGACTCCCGACTCCCGAGCCCTTTGACTCACCCGCCTATCCGCCCCTCAATGCTGCGCAAGGAGAATCCCACCTGGCGGGATCGGCTAACGGCCTTGCGCTACGTACCGCCGTTGCTGCGCATGGTGTGGGAGACGCACCGCGGGTATACGATCGGAACCGCGATCCTTCGTTTGCTTCGTGCGTTCGTACCGGTAGCGACGCTCTGGGTTGGCAAGCTCATCATAGATACCGTGGTTGCCTCACGGGAGGGCTCGCCGGACTTCCAGCGCATTTGGCGGCTGGTGGCACTGGAGATTGCAATCGTGCTCGTGGGCGAGGTGCTGGCACGTGCTTCGTCGCTCATCGAGAGCCTGCTCGGGGATCTCTTCTCGAACCGTACGAGCGTGCGTCTCATGGAACACGCCGCCACGCTGGACCTCTACCACTTCGAGGATCCGGCCTTCTACGACCAGCTCGAGCGAGCCAGGCGCCAGACGGTAGGCAGGATCGGCCTGTTGACCGAGCTGCTCGAGATGAGCCAGGATGCGCTGACGCTCATCTCACTCGGTGCAGCGCTACTCACCTACAGTCCATGGCTGGTTGGCCTGCTGGTGCTGGCCGTCATCCCGAGTTTCCTCGGCGAGACCCATTTCGCTTCGCTCGGCTACTCGCTCCTGTACCGATGGACGCCGGAGCGACGGCAGCTTGACTATTTACGCTACGTGGGTGCGAGCGACAAGACCGCAAAGGAAGTGCAGATGTTCGCACTCGCGCCGTGGCTAACGGAACGGTACCGGACTCTCTCGGAACGGTTCTACGAAGAGAACAAACGGCTGTCCATCAAGAAGGGCATAGTCAGCACGATTCTGTCTGTCTTCGGCACTGCCGGATACTATTCTGCATACGCCATAATCCTCGTGCGCGCCGTGACGGGCGCCATCACGATAGGCTCACTCACATTTCTTGCGGCGTCGTTCGCACGCAGTCGCGATCTGATACAGCGGCTGCTCCTCGGCGCGAGCGACATTTACGAGCAGGCACTCTATCTCAAGGATATGTTCGACTTCTTCGAGATGCGGCCGTCCATCGTCTCGCCTCCAGCGCCGGATGCGCTTCAGGTGCCGCGTCCGATTCGCAAGGGATTCGTGTTCGAGGACGTTGGCTTCAGGTACGCCGGCAGTGAACTCTGGGCGGTGCGACATGTGAATTTCACCCTCGGTGCCGGCGAGCGCGTAGCGTTCGTCGGCGAGAACGGCGCAGGGAAGACAACGCTCACCAAGCTGATGGCCAGGCTTTACGACGTCACGGAGGGCCGGATTCTTCTCGATGGAACGGATCTGCGCGAGTACGATCTGGCATCGGTGAGGCGATCCATCGGCGTGATCTTTCAGGATTTCGTTCGCTACGACATGCGCTTCGACGAGAACATTGGAGTAGGGGAAATCGAGGAAGTGAGGAACTACCTCGATACAGCTGGCGGGGGCACGTGGGCCCGGGAGCGTATGTGGGGAGGGGAGACGTTCGACCCAAGCCCAGGCACCCTTGCCGCGGCGCGAGAGGAAGCAGCCGGCAACGGAGGGAAGGGGGGGCGCGTCGAGTCTGTTTCTGTGCCCGCGACTCTGGCCGCAGCCGCGGAAAAATCACTCGCTGCATCGCTTCTCCCTCGGTTTGCGGCCGGCTACCAACAGATGTTGGGACGCCGTTTCGACGGTGGAGTAGACCTTTCAGGCGGGGAGTGGCAGAAGATTGCCCTAGCGCGTGCGTACATGAGGGATGCCCAGGTCCTGATTCTGGACGAGCCCACCGCTTCGCTCGATGCGCGCGCGGAATACGAGGTTTTCTTGCGATTCTCCGAGCTGGTCGCCGGCCGGATGGCAGTGCTGATCTCGCATCGTTTTTCGACTGTCCGAATGGCCGATAGGATCATCGTGCTTCAGGGCGGACAAATCGTGGAACACGGGACCCACGATCACCTGGTCAGGCACGGTGGACTCTATGCGGAGCTCTTCCGATTGCAGGCTGCAGGATATAAGTGATCGGGAGTCGGGAGTCGGGAGTCGGGAGTCGGGAGTCGGGGAACTACATTTGAGTTACATTCCGATATTCCCGACACCTGACACCTGACACCTGACACCCGACACCCGACTCCCATGCCCCGACTCCCCTTCTGTCTCATCCTCGCTTTCGCGGCTGCATGCGAAGTAGTGCCGAAGGCTGGAGAAAAGCAGGACACCAGCACTGTCATCCCGACGGTCCCTGTAGACTCCGCTCGAATCGACTCCGTGATAAGCGGCGTTCCGGCGGTGCCACCGGACAGCGCAGCCGCGCTTCGCACCGTGTCCGATTCCGCGGCGCTGCTCCTGCTTCCAGCGCAGCCCAGAAGGGGTGGCGTGCTGTTCGTGCTGGCGCGCGGGCTCGTTGCCGAGATGCCACGATGCAGCTGGAAAGGCGCACCGCTGCCCTGTTATCGCACGGACGAGGGTATTCGTGCGACAGTGCCATTGCCGGCCGACGACCCGGCAGGTGTCTTTACGCTCACCATAGACCGGCCTGGTGGAGGTGCGAGGATCACTCGCCAGGTGGCCGTGGCCGATCACGACTTTGGGCGCGAGATCATCTTTCTCGACCAGGATAACTACAAGCTCGTCACGCAAACGAGCGAAATAGCACGAGAGGCCCGTGCACTGCTCCAGGTGATGAGCGCCGAGACTCCACAACAGAGGTGGGCCGGCAAATGGCGTGATCCCGTCCAATCTTCGAACCGCGGCAGCGCCTACGGCATCGAGCGCTTCTATTATCCGGCATCTGACTCCACGCGCTCGATTTCCCTTGGGGCTACTTTGAGAACCCGCGGTGCTTTCGGCTCTGACACGAGCACCACCAGGGCGTCCGGTGCGCCGGGTTGGCGGCATGCTGGCATTGACATTCCAGTCAAGCGGGGGACTCCTGTGCGTGCTCCGGCGGCGGGAGTCGTGACTGAAGTCGGGGCCTTCCTTCTATCCGGTCAGACCGTGGTGCTCGACCATGGGCACGGGGTGCATACCGCCTACTTCCATCTCGACAGCACCAGCGTTCGAAAGGGGGACGCGGTCCGGGCTGGGGGCCTGCTTGGACTGGTGGGCGCCAGTGGTCTTGCCACTGGTTCACATCTTCACTACGGCGTCTATGTCCACGGACGAGATGTAGACCCGGCAGCGTGGATCGAAGGCCTAGGGATTAGGGATTAGGGATTAGGGATTAGGGATTGGGGATTAGGGATTAGGAACAGCGATCGTGACATCCATTCCCGATTCCCGATTCCCGAGTCCCCAATCCCTAATCCCTAGCCATTAAGTAACCTTCGCCCCGAACCGTACGGATGGTTGCGCCGTTTTTATCGTCGCCAAGCTTCTTGCGAAGGTAGGCGACGTACACGTCTACGATGTTCGTTTGTTCGTCGACGGGTTCCTTCCACACGCCTTTGGCGATTGCCTGCCGCGAGAGCGTCCGCCCAGCGTTGCGCATCATGAACTCCAGCAGCGCGAATTCCTTCTGCGTGAGCTTCACGGCGGCGCCCGCTCGGTCGACCTTGCGTGCCAGCGGGTCGAGCGTGATGTCTCCAACTTGAAGTACTCTTTCCGCGGACGTGACCGAAGACCGGCGAAGAAGTGCCTTCACGCGCGCTAGAAGCTCGGGATACTCAAAGGGCTTCGGCAGATAATCGTCGGCGCCGGCATCCAGCCCGGCGACTCTGTCCGCAATGGAACTGCGGGCCGTGAGCATCAGAACTGGTGCGTTCGAGCCACGCTTCCGAAGCTCGCGGGTGACGTAGACGCCGTCCCCGCGGGGAAGCTCTACGTCGACGATCAGCAGGTCGGGCTTCGACTCAAGGGCTTCGGAGAGTCCGTCTTCGCCGTTCATCGCCGAACGGATCTGGTATCCCTCCCTTGCAAGGCCGCGCTCGAGGATTTTACGCACGTCATCGTCGTCTTCTATGAGCAGTATCGCGGCTGGCACGGAGGAGTCTTGTGGCGAGGGCATGATTAAGCATGAACTGGTGCGTCGAGAAAGTCTATTGGCATGTAGCCTGCTCTTTGCCAGGGTTTGTGACGATTCGGCGCTGGAGTGTTTCGCTACCGTAACGAACTCGTCTTAGCGCATGACAGCGCTGGAACAACCCAGCTATCATCGTGTTGTAAGGAATGATCGCGAGATTGTGCGCGGTCTGACAACAGTGGAGCTCCTTTTTTTGATGATTCTACCCAAACGGGAGGGGGAGATGGATTTCCTCGTGATGCTCGAGGAAAGCCCCGAACAGTCGCCGGTGTTGGCGAGGGTGGATTCCGTGCCCGCGGAGATGGATTCCGAGCACCGCGGGCGGGATGTCGTGACTCTGTACGGCACACCCAGCACGGAATCCCTCGCGCTTGCGCTCGCCGCTGCGGTTGAGAGCCGCCGCAGGGCTGGTAATAGTTCGGGCGCGTTCCGGCACCTGGGTGTTTGGCCTGA
>JBHENQ010000018.1:0-2887 GCA_046261975.1 Gemmatimonadaceae bacterium
AGAATCGGTTTTCTGGGGTTGACTGGAAGGTTCAAACCGTCGAACCCGGCCGAGCTTGCCTGGAATGCCTCGAGACCTACAACGCTGGCGACGTCTCGACGGAGGCTGCGGGAAAGCTCGATGACCCCAGTTACATGGCCAGGATCACCGTCTGAAATGGATTGAACGTCTTCCCATTCAGTGCGAATTTGGCGTCGCTGGAGGTGCTGCATCTGATTGCGCTCGGCACGGGCGCCGCCGGTATCACGGACTTCGGAGTTCAACGATTTCGCTATGTCCCGGGCATTCTCGATCAGCTAGAGACCGTGAACTGCCGAACTGACTCCCTCCAGCAGTGTATGATGGCTCAAGGTGATCGACACTATTCATTAATTGGCCGGGACTTCGCGGCCGAAAGGGTGCGAGACAATCTATCCACTAAAAGGAGCTAACAAGACGCCTAGACGTTGTCCGACGAATGATGATCCCGCCATGCACGGTTGCCGGTCCCGAAACGACGGCAACGGTCAGCTACGGCAAAAGCGCGGGGACACTCATGCGGAGACGATAGAGGAGAATTACGGCGTCGACCTCGGCGTTCGAGGGGACACGCGTCTCGACACGCTGCGAGAACGGACGGGAGCAAACTCAGTTGCGGATGTTATCAGGCATCTCAGCCACTAAGTAGCATTTGCATCGTGGGGCGGGGGACGCGCCGTTGCGGTGCTGTTACCGCTCGACCGGCACCCTCTCCCCAACCTCCGTTCGCCCAGCTAGCTGTGCCTCTACGCGCGCTTCCGGCCCCACCACGCGTCGCTCGCCCACCTGCTGCCGCCACATGGCGTAGTAGAGTCCCTTCGACTCGACCAGCGCGTCGTGTCGCCCCACCTCGGCGATTCGTCCGCGCTCGAGCACGTAGATCCGGTCCGCATGCATAACCGTCGACAGCCGGTGGGCGATGACGACGTTGATCACGTCGCTCGTCGCCGAGATCGAGCGCATGGTCCGGCTGATCTCCTCCTCGGTGAGCGAGTCGAGCGCTGACGTCGCTTCGTCGAACACGAGGAGATGTGGACGGCGGAGTAGCGCACGCGCGATCGAGAGCCGCTGCTTCTCGCCGCCCGAGATCTTCATTCCGCCTTCGCCGATAACTGTGTCGAGCCCACGATCAGCCCGGTGCAGGAGGTTGTCGGCGGCGGCCTTGTGGAGCACTTCCAGGCACTCTGCGTCGGTCGCACCGGGCTTCACGAAGAGAAGGTTCTCGCGGATCGTGCCGGAGAAAAGCTGCGTATCCTGCGTGACAAGGCCGATCCGCTCGCGGAATCCATCGAGATCGATAAGTCCGCTCTCGACGTCGTTGTAGAGGATTCGACCACCTTTGGGCGCGTAGAGACCGACGAGGAGCTTGACCAGAGTCGTCTTCCCCGCGCCGGACGGCCCGACGAACGCAATTGTCTCACCCCGGTCGACCCGAAAGGTGATCTCAGATAGTGCCGGCGTGGACGCGCTCTGGTGCGTGAAGCTCACATCCTGGAACTCGAGCACACGAAGATTGTCGACCGCAGCCGGTTTCACCGGCTTCGGATCAACCGGCATATCGAGGATTG
The DNA here is from genome assembly GCA_046261975.1 of Gemmatimonadaceae bacterium. GTDB lineage: Bacteria > Gemmatimonadota > Gemmatimonadetes > Gemmatimonadales > Gemmatimonadaceae > JBHENQ01. Next base: position 1,587 of record JBHENQ010000018.1, read on the forward strand.
TCTGGAAGTTGGCGAGAGAGGCTTCCGTCTCCCGGTAGATGTTGATGACGTTCCCAAGCTCCTGCAGGGGGCCGAAAATGAAGAAGGAGTAGATGAGGAGTGCGAAGAATTGGCCGACCGTGATTTCCTGCCGGAAGATCAGGAACAGCATGAGGAACAGGATCGTCGTGCGCAGGAAATTCACCGCGGTGCCCTGAACGAAGCTGAGAGATCGGATGTACCGCACCTTCTTCAGCTCGAGCCCGAGTATCTTGTTGGTGGTCGCATTGAGGCGCGTCACCTCCTGCTCGGCCAGACCCAGACTCTTCACGAGCTCGATATTGCGAAGCGACTCCGTTGTCGCTCCGGCGAGGGCGGTCGTTTCCGCGACGATCACCTTCTGGAGCGTCTTGATCCTGCGGCTCAGGATGGAGCTCAACCCGCCTAGCAGCGGTAGGGTAAGCAGGAACGCCGGCGCGATCACCCAGTGGACCCTTGCCGCGTAGATCACCACAAAGACCACACCTACCAGTGTGGTGAAGACGACATTGACGAACGCTCCGATGAACCGCTCTGAATCGGTTCGCGCCTTCTGGAGCTTCCCGAGCGTTTCCCCACTGCGCTGATCTTCAAAGACCTGGTACGGCAGAGCGAGCGAATGGCGGATCCCATCCGAATACAGTTGTGCCCCCAGGCGCTGCGTGATGACATTGACGAAGTAGTCCTGAAAGTTCTTGGCCACTCGCGAAACGAACGCGACCCCAACGGCAGCAGCGAGCAGGACGCTGACTCCGCGGATGAACTCGCCGGTCGTGTATTGATCGTACCGCGTAGCGTAGCGGTCGATGACGTGCCGGAAGATGAGCGGATCGAGCAGCGAGAAGATCTGATTGATGGCGGCCAGGATCAGCGCGACCGCGATCAGTAGCCGGTACTGCTTCAGATAGCTAAGTAGAAGGCGCATGTGAGAGCGTGGATGTAGCCGCGCGCAGTTCCACACGTAAGGGGAGCCAATGCTATGGCTTCAGCGGCTTGGACGCGGTGAAAGCAATAGGCTTCGACATATAGATGTCAGGCCGTCCCGGTCCGTTGGCGTCAGGCATGACTCCGGTAACGACAAACCCGAGCTTGCGATAGAATAGGAACGGGTGACCGCGGCCCAAGTCGCGCAGCTCAGCGATGTGCCGCGGGACATCGCTGTACAGGTTCACGCCGGCAAGCGATGTCATGCCGGAATCATCATCGGTACCGAGAGTGATGGTGAGCCCGCCGCGGCTGCGAACCTCGCGCTCGAAAGCATCCACAAGCGCGCGGCCAATGCC
>JBHENQ010000019.1:0-48605 GCA_046261975.1 Gemmatimonadaceae bacterium
ACGCCAGAGAGTTCAGCCGCTTCCTACGGATTGCGCTCAACTCGACAACGGAACTCGAGTATCACCTTAATCGCGGCTCTCAGCCTCCAGGTAGTCCGTGGGTCGGATTCTTTGACTCTAATCAGTCAAGTCGTGGAAGTCAGAAAAATGCTCTATGGTCTCCGTCGTCATCTGGCTTCTCAGTCAAAGGACACCAAACAGGCTTGAGTGTTGGTTTCATCCTCGACCCTGAGGTCTATACTTCTGGCGTCTCGCGTCTGCGGCGTTCTTGGTTGACCTTCCGCTCCCAAACTGACCCACTACGGCCAGAAGAAGCGATGTCGCCTCGGTCACTGGCACGGGAGGCGGCGCGGGCACAAACTACGCCGCACCCTTCATATCCTTTTCTCTTCACCAGACGGGACTCTACGATGCGGAACCGAAAGTCACTAGCCGTCCTCCCCGTTCTTTTGCTGCTCGCTACGACTTCGCTCGCGGCTCACGACCTTTTCTTGAAACTCGACAGCTATTTCGTGCCGCCGAACTCAAGGGTGAGAGTCCTCGTGCTCAACGGCACATTCAGCAAGAGCGAGAACTCGGTGGAGAAGGAAAGAATCGGCGACATCAGTCTTGTTTCGCCCAGCGGAGTGGCGAAGCTGGACACGAGCGCCTGGAGCGACCGAGGCGACACAAGCATTCTCTCGCTCAGGGTAGGCGAAGCTGGTACGTACATCGTGGGCGCGTCGGTTCGCCCGCGAGAGCTAAGGCTCGAGGCGAAAGAGTTCAATCAGTACCTCACCGACGACGGATTGCCGGACATCGTCGAGCTACGCCGGAAGAACGGGGAGCTGGAGAAGCCAGCGCGTGAGCGATACTCCAAGCATGTGAAGGCGATTCTGCAGGCCGGAACGCGCCGAACTGAAGGCTATGCAACGGCTCTCGGCTATCCAGCCGAGATTGTCCCGCTGGAGCATCCATACTCCCTGAGGGCTGGTGGATGGCTTCGCGTTCGCGCACTCGTGGATGGGTCGCCCGTGATGAATCAGCTCGTCCTTTCAGGAGGGCGCACTGCAAGCGGGGCGCGAATCCGGGCATCTTCGGTTCGAACGGACACCAGCGGTGTCGCCCGCATCCGAATTCCCGTCCGCGGCAAGTGGTACGTCAAGTTCATCCACATGCAGCCCGCGAGGGGGGATACGGCTATCGACTACGAATCCAAGTGGGCGACGTTGACCTTCCAGGTGCGATAGCTCACAATTGCTCGCGAAGCACAAACTTAGGCTTCCGCGACGTGGTCCTTGACGCCACCTGAGAGTCGCCGTGTCAGATTCGCTCGAAGCTCCTCTGGCCTAACACCGTAGCGCAGGCGTCGAGGCGGCATACCGGTGGCCCAGCGAACACTCCTCGCCAGCTGGCGGTCATTCGCACAACCGAGACGGCGAGCGGTCGCCTCCAGACTGTAGTTGCCATGGTGGAGCAGTTGATACGCCCGTTCCACGCGCGCGCACGCGATAAGCGTCTTCGCTGATGCGATGCCTGCCCGGTGCAGACCTCTTTCGAGGTTGCGCCGATGAATGCCAGCGGCCCGTGCAAGCGATTCGACGTCGGGAAAATGTTCAGGAAAACGAAACAGTCGCTCCACCGCGTCGCCCAGGTCGGAACTCGAGTGACCTAACAACCCCTGCACATAAGATGTGAAGAGCGGCGACTCCCACGTGCCGGCAGCCAGTTCCTCCAAGAGCGCGGCGAACCGCCGCGGGCTGTCATCAAGTCCCTTTATGACCAGATGGCGGATACCGACGCGGGCAAATTCTACCGTCCCTCGCATAGCCACCGACGAGACCGAGGTATAGATGACGACCGGAACGTCGGTGTGAACCGCCAGGAGAGTTCGCACGTCGGCAAGATCGAAGCGGAAGAGCTGGGTTGGCTCAATGACGACGACGTCTGCCCCACGACGCTGCAGGAGCTCATCCAGCACGGACCACGACTGTACCGGGACTACAGTGTGGTTGCGGATGAGTGCCACGCGAAGCGAGGTGAGCAGCGGGTCTGACAGCCTGGCGGCGGCGCGCATGATTTGAAACGAATGTGCTGCTGCGCCGCAAAAGCGGCAAGTAGCGCCGCAAAACCGACCTTCTGTAGCCGTATTTCAGCGATAGGTTCGGTGGGTAGCGCCGCGTGCGCCGACTAACTACCGGAGGTATTCCATGTCCCGCAAGCTCATGCTCCTGGCCGTGACTCTGGCCACCGCGGCTCTTGCCGCCTGCACCAACCCGACAGGTCCGACCGAGAAACTCCCTGTTCCTCACGCCGATGGTGTGTATGGCGGCAGCGGCACCTAAACTCTTTCCGCCTCTTCTTCGAACCTGACTAAAGAGAGAGCTACGCGTTGGATCCTGAAGACTCATCGAGCTGACGCGTAGCACCCAGTTCCGAGCTGCGTTAGAGCGTTTGTTCGGAGCCTTTGGAGTGCATCGCGCCGATGGCCCGAATAACTTCGGCGACCTCGACAGAGGGCGTCGTCGGCACCGGATCGCGGGCCGAATCTTCGGACTTCAGGTGTTCGAGCTCGAGAAGATTCTTTTCCGCTCGAATCAGCACCTCGTTCACTTTGTGCTGTCGCGCGACGTCGATAGCGGCCTTCAGGGCCTCTCTTGCACTCGTGTACCGCTGGAACCGACGGCATCCTTCGCCGATGTAGAGGTAGTAATGAGCGGCGAGGGCCGGCGGCAGGTCCGCGTGAGCCAGCTTCCGCCGGTAGGTCTCGAACTGAGGTTCCTTCCCCGATATTCCGGCAAGCTCCAGCAGATTGATCGTCACGTACCAGCGCACGTATTGCTCCTGGGCGGTCTCGGCAAGCATCTGAAAAGCCTCTTCTGCTGCTTCCCGATGACCCATCGAGCCCAGGGTATTAGCGATGTCAGCGATAATCCGTTCTCGGCGCGTGGGATCTGTGCAGTGCTTCAGCGCCTGGTGGCCAAATACGACTGATTTTTCCAGCTCCCCTCGGCGGCCAGCAACCGCGGCTCGATCCTGATAGGCTCGCCACAGGATATCCGAGTTATTGGTGCTTTCCGCAGCGGCAATAACCTCGTCAAGAAGCTGTTGGGCCTCAGGCAAGTTGCCAATGTGCAGCGCGATGTTGGCCTGGCCGAGCTCTGCCCTCAGAACTCCAGCCCGGTCTTCTCCGAGAACTGCATACTCGCGTGCGCTGCCATAGGCGAGCGCCGCCTCATCGAGCTGGCCTTGCATCCGCAGACAGTGACCCTGCTGAGAAGATGCTGACGCTGCCATGTCCAGATGACCGGCCGCCAGGGCGTAGCCGGCTACTGTTACGTAAACGTCGGCCGCGAGAGCCCAGCGCGCCTCGTACTCGAGCGCACGCGCGTAAGCCATGAGTTTCGGTAGCAGAGGCACGGCGCTTTTTACGCCTTCGGCCACGTGACTGACAATCTGACGGAGCACGCGGCGCACAACGTTGCCCTCGTCGATGAGATCCACCTGTTCGGCCACTGCCTCGATTTCCCAACGCTCGAGAGATACACGAAGCAGCCGCTGCCGTTCATGCATGTTGTCAACCATACGCAGCGTCAACAGCCCGGCTTTCAGTGTCTGCCACTCGGGGCTCTCTTCGTCCGTATTACCGAGCACCTCGAAATAACACAGATGTGCGATGCCGCTTCCAACGGACATGGTTAGCCAAGGTTGATTGACAGAAATCAAGGCTCGCAGCGGATCACCGGACAGCGGGGACCGACTGATAATGGGGTTAGACGATGCCGGCACTCGAACGCGCCGATGTTGCCAAGCACGGCCAAGATAGCACCGTGGCGCTCCGCGCGATACATCAGGCTTGAGAGCGCCTGAGACAGCTACGCGGCTATCGCTACGTCGCCCACCGATTGCATGAACGCATCGAACACGTCCGGCCGCCACCAACTTCTGGATTCGTGCATCCGGCGGAGTGCTTCGGCGGAAGAGAGCGCCGGCCGATAACTTCGGGTGGTCGTCATCGCATCGTAGGCGTCGACGATACAGATTATCTGCGCAGCCACGGGAATCTCTTCACCCCGGAGGCGATCAGGGTAGCCGGAGCCGTCGTGCTTCTCGTGGTGCCAGCGGATTATCGGCTTGATGTCCCACGGGAAGTCGACAGTGGCGAGCATCTCGAGTCCCCAGACGGGATGCATCTGCATCACCTCGAATTCCTCGCGCGTGAGGGCTCCCGGTTTGTTGAGAATCTCGTGCGGCACACGCACCTTCCCAAGGTCGTGCATGTACGCGCCGATACGCACGGTCGTTTGCTGATACTCATCCAGGCCTAGTGCGCGCGCCACCTGCAGGGCATAGCTTGCCACGCGCTCGCAGTGGCCATGGGTGTAACTATCCGCCGACTCGATCGATTGACCCCAGTCGCGCACGCCCGCCAGAAACGTTTCCTCGAGATCCGCTCGCTTGGCGGCCACGTCCACAAGATCAACGCGCGCATCCAGTCGTCCGAAGAGACGGTGTGCGGCGTTGAGAAGCGTGAGCGCATCCTGATTTCGCTTCATTCCCATGTAGAGTTTTGCCAGCTCGCGGGACGCCTCCGCCTGGCTGAGCACGGAGCCTGTGCTCACGGCCAGCTCGATGGCAGCTTGCAGGCGTGACTCTGCAAGTGCGTGACGCCCGGTCTCCCGGTACGTGACGCCGAGGATCTTGTAGGCATCCGCCTTGTCGAGTCGCGCGCCAAGCTGGTCGAAGATCGCCAGTGCCGTCTCAGCATCCTGACGCGCCAGCTCGAAGTGCTGCCTGGCCAGATGCACTTCGGCTCGGTTGAGCCGGCAGAGTCCCTGCAGGTGCACATCGCCGATGGCTCCGGTTATGGCGAGGCTCTGCTGGTAATACTTATCCGCATCGTCCCAGAGCTCACGATCAGCGCTGATCATGCCGAGGTTGTGGTAGGCGATTGCGCACCCGCGCTCGTCGCCCGCGCTCGCGCTCGCGTCCAGCGAGGACTTGTAGTGAGACAGGGCCGCATCGATGTCGCCCTGGATATTCGCCAGAATGCCGAGATTCTGCTGGATGCGCGCGCGGAGCTCGGGGCTCGCTCCGCCCAGCTGCGATGCCCTGTGAAACATGTCGCGGGCACTGGCGATTGCTCCCGTCTCGAACTCGAATCCGGCGAGGGTGTTGAGCGCCTCCGCCGCGAGTATCGAATGCTCGAACGATAGCGCCGTCTCGTAGCTACGCTGACACAGATCGCGCGCGCGCGTCTGGTCGTTCCGGTGATGGTATACGACGGCGAGGCGGCGCAGCGCTTCCGCCAGCACTGCGCGTGCGCTGCACCGCTCCGCTTCTACGATCGCGCCTTCATAACACTCCATGGCCTCCGAGATGTTGCCGCCACGCTCGCGGGCGCGGGCATCAGCAAGAAGACTCTGGGCTCGATCGCGACGGATCAGGCCAAATCGCCCGTGACCGACCGCAAGAGCTTTACTCATTCCTAATAGGCCACCGCATAACGCGAGAAATGCTCCAGCTCCGCACTCACCCTTCGCCGAAGCAGATTGTCCACTGATTTCAGAAGCGAGATGATACGTAGTCTTTCGGTTGTATACGCGATCCGCTTCGGAATCAGATTGTGACCCAGCGCGCAATGGTTGTAATCGAGCGTCAGGCGAGCGGGATTGTCATCGTCGAATTCCAGACCTTCCGGGTGGAGGCGAACTGACACGACTCTATCCGACGGACGCTCGGCCCTGATGCGCACGCGGCTCTCGAGCGCCCCTGGAGGAACTACAAGCTGGTGCTTGCCGATGACGAGCGTGCCGCCGGCCGGGCCGATAACCTTCTCGACTCTCAGATAAGGTTGAGCCTGGCACGACAGGAGCCCCGTCACGGCCGACACCAGATCCGGCTCCTGATCGTCGTCCAGATCGTCGCCAGCAACCTGCGCCTCGGGCGGCTGCGGATGCCGCGGTTGGACCTCGGTGGGCGCACTGTCCCAGGTCGAGCAGCTGATTCCGGCCGCGAGGACGGCAATCGAGACCAGTACTTTGAACAAGCGCGAACGCAACATGAGAGTTCTCCAATGTTTCGTGTATGACCGCGTCCAACGGCGCCCAGGCATGCCCGGACGACGGCTCCTCGTTTCGGCGTGCACTCCTTGCCCGAAACGACGCTGAGAAAGTTGGCGTTTCGGGATGTTGCGTCCGTATCCACTGGGGAAGGATTCGTCACGTTGTGACGCTTTGGTAACCTCGTGTGACGCCGCGTCCGCATGTTCTGCCGGTTATTCGCTCAAGAACCGTTCGGAGCAAGGATCTGGCGCGCTTGAAGATGATTGGATGACGGAGCATTGACGCGGCGTTGCTATTCTGGGCGCGACCACCAACCGACAATCACTACCCGCACAATGCCTCGCTCAAGTGGCTCACCACCCCTCCACTGTTCCTACCACAATCGCCGTGTCGCGTGCACTCTCGCTGTATTCGTGGTCGTTCTGATCACGGTAGCGGCTGTGTCTGCCGATCCCATGAGCGCTCTCCGTGTAACTGCACGCGCATCCTGGATTATTTCGGGCGGTCGCTACCTCGGCGCGGACAGTATGGTCTTTCAGAGCACTCTCTACGATTGCGGACCGGCCGCGCTGGCTAGTCTCATGATAACGCTCGGCGCCGTCCCGCCGCCGCTCGATTCGATTCGGAAGCTGGCGGGAACATCCATTCGCGGAACAACCATCGCCAGTCTGACACGCGCGTCAACATCGCTCGGGCTGCACCTCCGGCCGTACATGTTGCCGTCAAGCCACGTACAGCACTCGGCGCTCCCACTCATAGCATGGATAGACCGCGGACATTTCGTCGTCGTCAAAGCCGGCAACACCGCGGGCACTGTCACGGTTCTCGACCCGCAGGCCGGACGCTATCGCCTCTCCATCGCCCAGCTCGCTACGCGCTGGACCGGTGAGGCGATCGTTCGTGCGGCTCCTTCGACAGGCGGAGCCACTCCCGGATCGGCCACCCTCCGCCCACCAGAGTGATGCCACGCTTCCGCACCTCCGGCGCTCGCGGCACGATCCATCAAAACCACACACACATTGAGGATCTTATGAATACGAGTGGAAAATTGGTGTTGGTGCTCCTGCTCGCCCTTTCGATTCCCGCAGCGACTCAGTCGCTGGTTACGCGCGAGCCATCCACGGCAGCACTGACGGAAATCCGGGGCCAGGGGCCGAAAGCAGCTGTGGCCTGCATGGGGTGCGTTGCTGGCGCTGGTCTCGTGGTCGCAGCTGGCCCCGCCGTCATCATAGCAGCCCTATGGCAACCTGGCGGCGCGTTGGCTGTGGCCGGATGCGTTGCCATTTGTGCAGAAGCGCTGAAGTGAGTGACTCAGGTAGCCAACATTCACTGACGAGAAATCAAATGAACATCACAAGAAAGGGCCGCTTATTGGCCGCAGTCATCGCAACTGCTCTGGTGATGACGCCAGGCGGGCCATCTGGAGCGACAACGCCGGCTCCCTTTGGTCGCGAAGCCCTCAATCTCCAGCCTGTCTCTTCACTCGAGCAGAAGGCAGGAGGCGGTCCTCTGTTGTCCAAGGCAGTCTGCATCAGCTGCGGCGCAGCGGTACTGATTGGCAGTGGTACCATGAGCATCGCCGCCGTCATAATTGCTCTCGGGTCCGTTGGACCCGAAGTCGCGGCGGCGTGCTTATATGCCTGCGTGGTCGGTTTCGATCTGGACGAGGACTAGGCGTGAGCCTCGCTATCCAAGGGACTTTCTCGCGCAACGGATTTCGGGTGCCGTCGCGCGAGACAGTCCGCGGACTCGATACGGCGAGCGCACTACGGTGAGACAATGGATCGCTGTCCTAGTCTTGATCCTTGTTATCTCTGCTGCGGCTCTGACTGCTCGTGCCGCAATCGGTGGTCAGCGGGCACGCCGTCCCAAGAGACCTCCATTCGAGTTGGTCGTTAGCGCACCTGACACGCGAGGTCATCCCTGGCTACCGGCACACCCGGCCGGGCTGCCGCAAGTCATCCTCTACGTCAGCCCCAAGTGCCCGCACTGCCACGCGGAGCTGGATGAATGGAATCGCCTGGCTCTGGCTCTGCCGGGGCTGGCGGCTCGTGTTGCGATCGTCATTGTGACACCGGCTCCTGCCGAGCCTTCAGACACGTCGTTTATTCCCGCCCGCCTACGTCACCGCCGAATCTGGGACCGCGATCGGCGGATCGGCCGGGCCCTGCAGCTGAGGGCGGTTCCAGCTTCCGTGTACCTGAGTCCCAGGGGAGTTGTTCGCCACCTGCACGTTGGCAGATCGAGACTCGTCACGATTTCACGACGACTCGACGCACTCGCCGCTGGGAAGCCATGAGCTCCATATTGAAGGACGTCTTCCCCGCTCCGCTTCACATTCGCGTTCATGCTCCACTGCTGGCGCCCATTCTCATGATCGTTTCGCTGCACACCGCCGCACTTCTCGCCGCCCGCCCGCTGTTGCACCAGGCTGATCCGGCTCCCGCTGCCAAAACGCTTTTCTGGATCATGCTCGTCGTTTCTCCGCTTGCCTCGGTCATCAAGGATGTTGTCCTTGGCGTGATGGCTTGGGCGGTTGGTACGTTGAGCGGTGCAGAGACCGCCAGGCTCAGGCCATTCATCTCGGTGGTGCTTTATGCCGACGTCGTGCTAGCTCTGTCAGGAGTCTCACTGGTGGCAAGTCTGCACCTGCGCGGCGCCAGAGGTATCACGGAATCTCAGGATCTCGTTGTTCCTCAGGGAATCGACATGTTTGCCGATATCTCTTCTCCAGTCTGGGCGGCAGTAGCACAGTCGACTACGCTGTATCACGTCCTCTGGTTCGTGGTGCTGGTCGCTACGTTGCCTGGCGTAGCCGCGCTATCGCGATCAAGAGCAGCCATTGTTGCCGGCGCTTTGTGGGGAACCGTGATCACCGTGGGCGTCTTGCGAGGGATCCTGCTTTCGTGACGGGAAGCGCGGAAACTATTCCTCCTGTTGCACCATCGATTGATGACGAAGCGCTTCGCTGCGTGCAGCTTCGCGGCTTTTCCGTCTGCTATCCCGACTTCGATCTCCGACCACTGAGCTTCTCCGTTACCGACGGAGAGCGTGTCGCCCTTCTCGGTCCGAACGGCTCGGGAAAAACAACTCTCATGCGCGCAATCGCTGGCCGAGATCTGCAGTACAGCGGCGAGATTCTCCTCAACGGAAGAGAGCTTCGCGCGCTCGTGCCTGAGGTACGCCAGAAGGTCGGATTTCTGGCCGAAAAGCTTGTCGCCTATGGATGGATGTCGGTGGCCGAACATCTGAGGTTCCTGTCCGCGTTCTACCCGGGTTGGGACGACGAGTACGCGACGACCCTTCTCGCGAGGCTCGGCATTTCACCGAAGGCAAGAATGGGAACCCTCTCGAAGGGCACCGCAGTCAAGCTTTCATTCGTAGCGGCTCAGGCGCACCGTCCGCCGTTGCTCCTTCTGGATGAGCCGACGAGCGGCCTCGACCCCGTCGTGCGACGTGAGCTGCTGGACGTGGTGCGCGAAGCTGTTGCGGAGCGGCCCAATACGATTGTGGTGTTCTCCACCCACATTCTCGAGGACGTCGAGTTCCTGGCCGACCGAGTGATCGCTCTACACTCCGGCGGCGTCACGATCGACAGTCCGATAGCGGCTCTCCGATCCTACGAGACCAGCCCCATTGCACCCTCGCTCTACGCGCTCATAGAGGGACGCGGGCGATGACACAAGGTGGCGTGCTGATCAGGCTCTTTCTGCGACGCTCGGCGCGGCAGCTCATCTTTGCTCTCTGCTTCGTACCCGCGCTACTTATTCTGTTTGCTCTGAACGGCAGTCTGACCGCGGAGAACATCACGGCAGCGTTTGGTGCGGGCGCTCTTTCCTTCGCGATAATCCCGGTTCACCTAATCGCGATGGACCGCTACATGGGTCAGCTCGAGATGCTTTGCGGCCTGCCCGTCTCCGCGAGGCTGCACGCCCGCGCGCGTCTCACTGCGGCAACCATCATAGCCGCACCCGGAGTTGTCTTTGTCGGAGTCGCAGCAGCCGCCGGAACCCGTGTGCTCGGACTCTCGGGGGAGGTGGCGGTACGAATGGCAGTCGTGTCCACGCTGGGAGTAATCGTGCTTTATCTGGGAATGATCTATTCTCTTATGGCACTCGCGGCTCACCGGTTCTGGAGGTATGCGTTCAACGCCCCACTGCTGTTGTTCATAATACTCGTGCTCGGCTCGTCGTGGGTCGACAAGCTTTTAAGATATGCTGGGGTGGATCTACGGGAGCTCATGCTGCATCCCTCCGCACCGTTGATTGCGTCCGTATTGTGCGTTCTTCTCGCCGGCGGATGGCTTTTGGCTTCGTTTCGCTTTCTCAGTGACGGTCTTGCGAAGTATCGGCCTGATCGAGTAGAAGTGGCGTAAGCGCCAAGAGCGTGAACTACCGGGCTGAGTATCTTTCATGTTTCACCTACGATTTCGGCGATGAATGACGCGCTCGACAGCAGAGATGGCCAAGCGAGAGCTGCTCCGTCACACCGTGGCAACGCTTGCCTACCGGGGCGCCAAGGCCGTTCGCGGCGCACCCGAGGGCTTCGCGTCGCTGCGAATTGGCGACACGACCCGCACTCCGGCGCACATTCTGGCCCACGTTGGCGACCTTCTCGAGTGGGCCCTCTGGCTGGCCAAAGGGCGGCACGTCTGGCACGACTCGACGCCATTGGCATGGGACCTGGAGGTTGCGCGTTTTTTCGACACCCTCGCGCGGTTCGACGAATACCTCGCATCGGACGCGACGCTGGGTTGGCCCATGGAAAGGCTCTTTCAGGGTCCGATAGCGGATGCACTCACGCACGTGGGCCAGCTAACGATGCTGCGCCGGCTGGCAGGAGCACCCGTTCGAGGCGAGAGTTATGACAAAGCGGACATCAGCGCGGGTAGAGTGGGTCCGGACCAGCCCTCTGCTCGCCTCGAGTTCGACTAATCAGACGAGCACGCGAGTTGCATTACAAATGCGCATACTACCCGTCCCAAGGAGGAAGCTTGTGAAAGTCTATCGATTGGCGCCGTTGGCGGTGGTGGCGCTCGCAGTTGTGGCGTGCAACCCGTTCAGGCGCGAACCCGCGGTCGAAATAAGCGCTGGCGAAGTAGCCATGACCAACCGCTGGAACGCCACGCTCTCCACGCCGAACGAGCTGGCCGGCGCGGTCCAGGTGCGAGGCACGGCATGGATGGCCAAGAATCCCGGCGGAAGCGGGACCAGAGTGGATGTCTCACTCAACAACGCAGCTCCGGGAGGCGCACATCCGTGGCACGTGCACCGAGGTCAGTGCGGCGCGGATCAGGGAGTCCTGCAACCCGCCGACGCATACAAACCTCTCAACGTGGACAGTGAGGGGCGCGCCGGCTCGACAGCCATTCTCCCGATATCCGTGCCGATGAGCGGAGAGTATTTCGTCAACGTGCACGCGTCCCCCAGCAACCTGGGAACGATAGTGGCCTGCGGCAACCTGGCAGCCCCAACGCAGTAAGCGCCACGGACGCCACGGATAACGAGGAACCAGGATACCACAGCAGCCACGGATAACACGGAAGACCCGGATAAGACACAAAGGGCAGACGACTGAAATAGCTAGTTCGTCTGCCCTCGTCTCTCCGAGGCGGTGTTGCTTTTCTATCCGTGCGTTTCCGTGCTGCTGTTGCTGTCTGTACGCCTGTCCGTCGTCCTAGTTACGAGACGCCGACACTAAAACGCCGTCTGCGGTGATGAACCTTATCTCGCCAAGGTTCAGCTCCCGCACGCCAGCCTCAATCTTTTCGCGATCACCAACGACCACCCAAACGACCTTGTCTGGGTAAACCAGCTCCTTGGCCACCGAGGACAGATCCGTGAGCTGGAGCGCGCGCACGCTCTCGGCATACTTGTCGAAGTAATCGTGCGGCAGCTCGAACTGCACGATCTCCTGAATGGATGCGCTCACCGCCCCGTTCGTCTCCCACTGTCCCGGTAGGCTCAGCGTAAGGTTGGCCTGCGATTTAGAGAGTTCGTCCGCGGTTATTGGAACGCCGCCCACGATTCCGCGCAGCTCCTTCACCACTTCCTGCAATGATTCCTTCGTCTTGTCCGTTTGCACCGGCGCATAGACTATGAACGGCCGCTGCCCGCGCGCGTCGAACAACAGTGTGAAGGCGCCGTACGACCAGTGTTTGCCCTCACGCAGGTTCATGTTGATGCGCGAGGTGAAGCTCCCTCCGAAGATGTCGTTCAGCGTACCTATTGCTATCTCCCTGGGATTCCTCTTGGGCGGCGCGACGTGGCCGGCGAAGATGATGGTCTGCTCCGAGCCTGGCCGGTCGATCAGATAGACAGCCGATTTTTCCTTGTGCGCCACCTCCGCAATGTTCTTCTTCGGCACATCGCCACGCGCCCATCCGCGGAACAGGCGCTCCAGCCTGGGTGTGAGCTCGTCGAGAGTCGTCGAACCGACGACGACCAGAGTCGCGTTGTTGGGCTTGAACCATGTGGTGTGGAACTTGACGAGCTGGTCGCGCGTGAGGCCCGCCACGGATTCCTCAGTTCCTGAGCCCGTCAACGGATTGCCGTACGCATGTTGCGTCCCGTAAAGCAGACCGGGAAAAACGCGCAGCGCCATCTGCACAGGCGTCACCTTCTCTCGCTGAATCCGCGCGAGCTGCTGTTTTCTCTGCCGCTCGATTTCCTCCTGTGGGAAGCTAGGATTCAGGATGACGTCGGCGAAGATCGCGAGTGAAGAGTCCATCCTCTCCTTCAGAGTCGTCAGGGACACGGTCGACATGTCGAGGTTGGACCCCGTCCCGAGCTGCGCCCCGAGCTGTGCGAGAGCCTCACTGATCTGAAGGGCATTTCTCGTTCTCGTGCCCTCGTCCAGCATGCTGCCGGCAAGGCTCGCCGTTCCGGGAGCGCCGAACTGGTCCGCGGCGTAGCCCGCGTCCACCATCAGACTGAACTCGATCATCGGAACAGCGCTTCGCTCGGCAAGCACGACCTTGAGGCCGTTGGACAGCGTTGCAGTTTTTAAGGCCGGAAACTTCGACGCCGGCGGGGCAGCGGAAACCGGTAGCTTCGACCTGTCCACCGTCGCCGCCGAGGCCAGGGCCTTGTGCGGCGGGAATGGGTGCACTTCAAGGGTGTAGACGCCGTCGGAGAGCCAATCCTTCGCTACGCCATGGAGCTGGGCCGCGGTCGCGTTTGCCACTCGCTCCAGCGTAGTCTTATAGAAGGAAGGATCGCCGGCATACACGGCGTTCGTCGCCAGAATATCCGACTTGCCACCAAACCCGCCGATTCGTTCCGCACCCCTAATGAAGTTGGCGCGGAACTGTGTCTTCACTCTGCGAAGCTCGTCCTGAGTTGGGCCTGTGCGAAGGAACCGAGCCAGCTCCTCGTTGACCGCTTTCTCGACTGCCGCTATGTCGCCACCTGGCTTCACGGTGGGAAAGATGTAGAACTGGCCGCCGATCTCCTGATCGTCGATGAATGCGGACACGCCTGTAGCGCTCTGGTCATCGTAGACCAAGCGCTTGTAGAGCCGCGATGTCTTGCCTGCCGCGAGCACGTTCGCCACCAATTCAAGGTAAGTAGCTTCGGGCGTGCCCCACTCAGGCACGTTCCATACCTTGTAGATCCGCGCCTGGGGAACCCGATCCTGCATCCAGCCGCGAGTCTCGGCGCTTCGTTTGGCGATCCAGCGATCCACCTTTGAGATCGGTGGTCCCGGAGGAATGCTGCCGAAGTACTGCTCCACCTTCCGCTTCGCCGTCTGGGCATCGATGTCGCCGGCGACTACGATCACGGCATTGTTAGGACCGTAGCGCGTCTTGAACCATTCGTGAACGTCCTCGAGCTTCGCCGCGCTCAGATCTTCCATCGAGCCGATCACGGACCAGGAATAGGGATGCCCAGCGGGATATGTGGACTGTGAGATCATCTCGAAAACCTTACCGTACGGCTGGTTCTCGCCCTGGCGTTTCTCGTTCTGAACGACTCCGCGCTGTTCGTCGAGCCTGGCCTGATCGATGGCCGGCAGCAGGTGCCCCATGCGATCCGATTCCAGGAATAGAACCAGGTCCAGTGCCGGCGTCGGGACGTTCTGGAAGTAGTTGGTCCTGTCCGAGTTAGTGGTGCCGTTGAGGTCGGTCGCGCCGACCTTCTCAAGCGGCTTGAAATAATCGTCGTTGTAGTGCTCGCTGCCGTTGAACATGAGGTGCTCGAACAGGTGAGCGAACCCCGTGCGGCCAACTTTCTCGTTCTTGGAGCCGACGTGGTACCAGATGTTTACGGCCACGATAGGTGCCTTGCGATCCTCATGGACGAGGAGCGTAAGACCGTTGTCGAGGACGAACTTCTCGTACGGGATTTCGATCTTGGAGGCCGCGGCGGGAGTGGCGGTGCGTGCCTGTCCCGACAGCGAGTCCGTCAGCGTGATGGCTGCGAGAGCCACGCCGACTAGTGGTAGCGAACGTCGCATCGTTTGCATTGGCGAATCCTGTAGGGGTTACAGCGGGGCAACGGCGCCAGCGCGATTGAGGGCGTTTCCGCCCTCCATAATATGGATAGACATTCGCCGCGACACGAGGGTTTGCTGTCCGACAGCCAGCTAGCGGCGCCCATTTTGTCAGCGCAACGGTGGTGCCTATAGCGCTCGCGATAGCCGCTTGGCGCCGCCCAAGCGTGCCATCCTGCGGTCGAATGTGAGCGTCGTCGCTCCGAGCGCCTGGTACCGCGCGCGGATCAACCGATCCATAAAAGCTGCACCGCCAGTCTTCGGGAACGCCGCAAGCACGGCTGCCGGTTCGGCCACCACTAATCCCGACTCGAGCAGCCTGCCAAGCGCGTGAAGGACCTCCGCCTCCGGCATCCCATAGTGGTGCCGGAGTGCGAAATATGCTTCGCCTACGACAGTATCGGTGATGATTGCTGTGTCGCCATTGCGCTCCGCTTGGAGCAACGCCTCGCGGGCGACCTCCGCCTGAGCGGCCGGAGCGGCGAGGATGAGCCGGACAACCACCGAAGTATCGAGTGCGAGCATGCGGAAGGCTCCGCTAGCGCCGCGGTCCGCGCCGGCGCCGGGTGCGGCCGCGTGCGATGCTCTCACGCATCTCGCGCATGTCGTGTGACTTGCCCTTCGCGTAGGAGTGCCCGGCCCCGAACCAGGACCAGTCCGGTTCCGGACCCCGCAGTACCCATACAGTCTCGCCTTCGGCGGTGCGTCGCTCGAAGCGAATGGTATCTCCTGGCTTGAGGCCAAGCGCCTGGCACGTGGCGGCCGGAAATGTTGCCTGTCGCCGGGTTGAGAGCTTCGCCTTGAGGGTGAACCGAGGAGTCATCTGACACAATGTATGATTATGTCTCTTACTTTGCAAGCCAAAAAGTAAGAGGCCTGTTCCTCGTCCCTGATCTACTCTCCCTGCCACAGTTCGGCCCGGCAAGCGAGGCTCACATCCGTAACTGCGTCAGGGTGAAATAGAGCCGCCAGTATCTCAATCCCATCCACCACACGCGGTCCCGAGCGGTTGAAGTACGAGGACCCGTCCACGACGAAGGCGCGCCTGGATTCAATTGCCCTTCCCGCCAGCGCCCGCAATGCAGCGGCGTGACGCGAAGCATCAGCCAGGGAAGCCTCGAGCCCGAAGCCGCACGGCATGATGACCAAAACATCGGGGTCGCAGCCTGCGAGCGCGCTCCAGTTTACCTCCCGCGAACGCTCACCGGCACGGCCGCAGATATTCGTACCGCCTGCCGCTTCGATCATCTCAGGAACCCAGTGCCCGGGCAGGAAGGGTGGGTCGAGCCATTCGAGCGCGAGGACCCGGGGCAGGCGGCGATTCGCCACGCGTACTCGAACCGCAGCGACCCGCTCGGTCATCCACGTCACGTACTCTTGCGCCCGAGGCTCGACTCCGGCAGCCCGACCCACCTGCAGAACGGTATCATGAATCCCTCCGAGATCGTGCGAGTCGAGGGAGAGAATCTTCGGAGCGTAATTGAGCTGTTCCGCCGCTTCCTGCGCCGAAACCGTGGGGACTGCGCAAACCTCGCACACCGCCTGTGTCAGGATGAGGTCAGGACGAACGGCCGCGAGACGCTCGGCATCGATCACGTAGACACTTCCATGCTCCTTCATAGCCTGGCGGACTTGCGTATCGATGGCGGCGCTGGTAAGCCCGGCGGGATCGAACCTCGGCCGGCTGAGCCTGGGCCTGTCGAGTATGTCGGCGGGATAGTCGCACTCGTGCGAGATCCCCACGAGCTGCTCGGCAAGCCCGAGCGCGGCGACGATCTCCGTGGCGCTTGCTAGCAAGGAGGCAATGCGGGTCATGAAGAGCTCAACGCGGTGACATGTGTTTGACGAGGTTCCAGCCGGTCCTATCTTCCAACATAACTTCATCGTCACCCACGCTGGTCGCCAGTGTGTGAGTCTCAAGTCGGCAACTCGAATGCCTCATCCGGTCGTCGTGAGCTGGAGTGGAGGAAAGGACAGCGCGCTCGCGCTGCATGCAGTGCTGCAGGACCCGGAGCTGCATGTCGAGGGACTCCTCACCACCGTGACTGAAGGGTACGAGCGCATCAGCATGCACGGAGTTCGGCTTGCGCTCCTGAGGAAGCAAGTCGCCGCTACGGCGCTTCAGCTCGAAGAGATACGCATCCCGCCCGAGGCCTCGAACATCATCTACGAAGCTGAATTGCGTCGCTCACTCGAAGCCCTCGGCCACCGCGGAGTGCGCCGCGTCGTGTTCGGTGACCTGTTCCTGCGGGACATCCGCGAGTATCGCGAGGGCCTGCTCGCGCGAACAGGTCACCAGGGACTATTTCCGTTGTGGCTTCGCGACACACGCTCACTCGCCGAAGAATTCATGGCGCTCGGTTTTCGCGCGAAACTCGTTTGCGTGGACCCGCGACAGCTCGACCCATCCTTCTGCGGTCGGGAATTCGACCTGCAACTGCTCGCCGAGCTTCCGGCCGGCGCGGATCCATGCGGGGAGAGGGGCGAATTCCACACGTTCGTCTATGACGGCCCCATCTTTCGCGAACCGATACCTGTTACAAAGGGCGCAGTGATCGAACGTGATGGCTTCTGGTTCTGCGATTTCTACTGAGCGTGTGAAGGAATTCCGATGACCTCTACGCTCCAAGTTCACGGCTTCGGAGTGCATCAGCTCCGGAGGCAGTCCGCCCGCAGACGGGTGGCTATCTGGTCGATTGTCGTCTCAGCCTGTCCACGTATTCTCTCGGCGAAAGCACCGGAATGGGCAAAAGGCTAGGGGGCCGGGCGCCTTTACGCCGGCACGCGACGGCCCGAGGTGCCCACCATGATTCATGAATCGCGGTATTCACACCGCCCGGGAGTGCACTGAATCCTGAGCGCGCGATGCCGAGGACAGCCGAACGAAGGCAAAGCCCATGATCGCTCCGAAGATCAGATGACCGACCAGGCTCCCGACCGCGACCGGCCGCATGGGTGGCATCCGTAGGGATGCGAACACCGGCATTCCCAGCAGCACCGGCATCAGGATGAGACCACCGAGCACCCACCAGAGGGCTCCCCACAGCGCTCCCCAGGCGACCCCTCCACCCGTGCCAGTCACGCGGTCCCCCAGCAACACGCCGAATAGACCACCGATCACGGCGCTGTTGAACAGATGGTAGAGCCATCCGACCGCGAGGCTCTCCGACCGTACCACCATCGCAACCATTGCAATCATCGGCATACGCCCGCCGTCGGGCGTGGGAGCGCTCATCATCTGCATCATGATTCCGAAAACGAGTCCACCAGCGAGTCCCGCCAGCGCACCTGCCATCAGCTTCGATTTCATCACGAATTCCTCCTGTTGGAATTGTTGACAACCAGGGCAAGAGCCAATCGCATCTGCTCGATGCACTCTTTGGCCAGTCGCTCGAGGCTGGAGTCCGGCACGCTGCCAACGAGCGCGTGTATCAATCCAGCCTCACGCCAAAACACGATACCGTAACCATCGCCCGCCGCATGCCGGAGCACCGGAGGTCCATCCGTCCTCGTCGAGGCATTCCCGGCGGGCACGACAAAGTACGATACCGTTTTCTCTCCAAGCTCGTACTCGACGACGGCACCTCGCCGTCCGTGGATGAGGCCAATCCGCGCGCCGCGAATAACGGCTACATCGAATACCGGAATGTGCACGGCAAAAGGAAGGTGTCTGGTAAGCCAGCGCGAGACGTCGTGCGGATCTGAAGACGTGATCCCGCGTCCGCTCACCGCGCGCGCGTGGTCTTCCGCGAGCGCAGAGAGGAATTCGTCAGGCACGGCGGGCTCTGCAGAAGTCCAGAAGACCCGCACGCCCAGTGCAAGGACTAAGATCGCGGCGGCCGTCCAGAGCGATGCCGGCCAGGGAAGCCGGCGCGGACGGAAAGCCTCGCCGGTTCGTGCGCGAGCGAGCGCTTTGAACAACCGGTTCCGCACATCCATCGGCGCGACCGGTCGTGGCGCAGCTTCCCGAAGACCGTCCGCAACAGCGCGCATCTCCGCGAAGAACGACTGACAGGCGGCGCATCCGCTAGCGTGTTCCTGCGCCTCCAGAATAGGGGCCGTGGCGCTGCGCGGCCCCGCGTCAGGCCACAATGCGCGCCTGGTCTGCCCGCAGGTCATGGTCATGTCTCCCTCCCCCTCCCCCCCCCCCACTGAAGTCTGCCCACATGAGCCTCCCGCCTCAGGGCATCGCGCAGCGCTCGGCGTGCTCGAAACAGGCGTGATGCAACCGTTCCCTCGGGCACTCCGAGAATAGCGGCAGTCTCCCGCTGTGACAGCTCCTCGAGGTCAGTCAGGCATACGACAACCCGGAGATCGGGCTCGAGAGCGTTGAGTGCCTCTCCCACAGCCTCCTGCAGGTATTTGTGATCCATGCGCTCGTCGGTCGCCACGGCCGGGGTCCACGCGGCCAGCGCCGCCTCGAAGGCCGTGTCATCCAGGTCGGCCGTCAGATCCTCCGCTCGTCGCTTCACCAAGCGAACCCGGTTCAGATTCGCGCGCACGAGAATAGTGAAGAGCCAGGACCGCCCCGCGTCTGGATCACGCAGCTCGCCGAACCCCTCGAACGCGCGGAGCATGGCGTCCTGCAACAGGTCCTCCGCATCTGGCGTCCGGCCGGCACATAGCCGCAGCGCGGTGCGATACAGAGCATCCAGGTGTGCGCTCACCAGCTCCTCGAATGCGCGTGGTTGTGCGTCCGCGGAACGCCTCAGCAAGAACGCGCCTCCGTGAAGTCCAGACCGACCGTCCGTGTGTTCGCCTTCTCATTATGAGACACCATTCGACGTGAAATCCTTCACGTATTGACTGGCCGGAAGTCCCGACCAACCAGAGCTGCGCGTTAGTCAGCGCGCGCGGTGTTCGTGACCGAGACGATCGCGTCGGCGCTATCGCACCAAGCACATGCAGGTTCTTTTGGACACTGCGCTACTCAACGTCCCATACCAAGATGTGACGTCCTGAGGTCATCGACAGGTCCTGGTGATCCTGAATTGTCGCTTGGCCCGTATAGTTTTTTTGGCGGAACAATGCGCCGCAACTCGTCAAAGCTGTTTGGAGCGCGGCGACCGACCTCCTCCCACGCCTTCTCAAACGCAGGAAGGGCGAGATTCTGCTTGATACCCTCGCGCCAACTTTGCCACGTGATCGATGAAACGCGCCGGTGCTCGTGCAGGAATGCCTGTTCGTTCGAGAGATCGATGTAGTGATAGAACGCGGCGAGGGACTCGGCGTGCTCTGCTTCCCTCAACGGTTCTCCGAGCAGTGCGGCTATTGGGATGCGACGGATTAACTCTCGGTACTGCGCGGAAAGCTGATCCTCGAACTGAACCGTGCTTTGCCGCTTTGTCAACGCGAGCTGCCGCCCGGCGATCATTACACCAACTGCGGTGGCGATAGAGGCTACGGCGCTGATAATGGCGAGATATTCGGTCACGATTCTCAAGACTGTTACGAATGACACGTCAAAGCTACAGACATTCCTGCGCCGCCTCAACTGCCCGTTCTGCCTAGAGTGGGTCGGAGATCGAGCGTTAGCGTGGGCATCGAACTATGATCGCCACAAGCTGCCTATGAAATCCGGACGTACCTCTTCACTGCTCCAACCGCGTTCCTACATGCGTGGCCTGTTGGCGTGATGTCACTATTGCTCCCAGGTGAATCCGGCGTGGCCGAAGTGGCCGTAATTCGTTGTTGTGCGGTAGATCGGCCTTAGGAGATCGAGTCGCTCGATGATGGCTCCGGGCCGGAAGTCGAAGTCATTGATGAACTCCCGAGCCGCCCTTTCGTCTCCTGTCCCGAACGTATCAACTCTCACTGACACCGGCCGCGCAACGCCAATGGCGTATGCCACGTTCACCTCAGCGCGCCGCGCGATCTCCTCCTGCACGATCTGACGTGCGACATAGCGAGAGAAATAGGCCCCACTCCGATCCACCTTCGATGGATCCTTGCCGCTGAACGCGCCTCCGCCATGCCGACTCGCGCCACCATATGAGTCCACGATGATTTTCCGACCCGTCACTCCGCAGTCAGCTGAGGGACCTCCTTCCACGAAGCTACCGGTGGGATTCACGATCATTTTCGTCGCTGGTGTGAACCAGTCTTCAAGCGCCTGCGGAACCAGACGATCTCTCAGAAACGCTCTGACTTCTTCTTGCGTTGTACTGTTCGAGTGCTGTGTCGAGACGAGCACGGTACCAACACTTTGGGGCTCGCGATTGGAGTCATATTCGACCGACACTTGCGTCTTTCCATCCGGACGAAGCCAGGACACTTCGCCCGTCTTGCGCGCAGTCGCGAGCGCGAACGACAACCGGTGCGCCAGAAGAATGGGCAGCGGCATGAGCTCCGGCGTCTCATCCGTTGCGTAGCCAAACATGATTCCCTGGTCGCCAGCTCCCTGAGCCAGCACGTCTCGGGTGTTACCGCCGACACCCTGCGCAATCTCCGCCGCCTGCTGGCTGAAATAGGAAGTGACAGTAACGCCGTCGGCGTTGAACGGCTCGCCCGACGACGTATAGCCGATCTCCACGATTGCGCGCCTGACAACCTGCTCCACGTCCACCAGCGCGCTCGACGTCACCTCACCCGCTACAATCACATGGGACGCCTTACACAGCACCTCGCACGCTACTCGCGCTCCGCTGTCCTGCGTCAGGTGCGCATCCAGCACTGAGTCAGCGATGTAGTCCGCGACTTTGTCTGGGTGGCCCTCAGTTACCGACTCAGAGGTAAAGACGTACTGGCAAGCGCTTGTCTGCCTATCCTCGACAACTGCGGTTCCACTGGCGTGTGTCAAGCGAGTTTTCCTTGTGCTGTCATCAAAGCGCGCATTTCGCCGGTCTTGGGTGGATTGAACAATCAGTGGATTGAACAATCAATTGTTAGAGCAACATGCCACAAACGAAAAGGAGTCCCGGGCAAACGCCCGGGACTCCTCCGAGCGGTTTAGCATTTGGTAACGCGGTTGCAATCGCAACAACTCCCGCGGTGCCGAAGCACGAACTCACGGTACCAGAACCTGTCTTCGTTGTCAATACCTGTCACGGTGAGATTGCGGCGGCGACTGTCCGTCACTCACTCCTTCACACTCGCAACCTTCCCCACGAAAAACACGCCGAACTCCGCCCGTACGCCTGCACGTCAGTACCGTGGCAGCGCCGGGTCCACTTCGTCGGTCCAGGCCAGAATCCCGCCCTTCAGGTTCCAGATCCGCCTGAACCCCGCAGCGTGAAGCTGACGGAACGCTTTCGCACTGCGCGCACCGGAGCGGCAATGCACGACGATCTGGTCGGCGCTGTTCAGCTCGTGCATCCGCTCGGCGAACTGACCCACCGGAATGAGCCGCGCACCATACGGCTCCAGGTTCGCTATCTCCCACTCGTGCGGCTCGCGCACGTCGATGATCGTGAGCCGCTCTCCGTTATCGAGCCGCTCCTTGAGCTCCGCCGCGGTCATCTCGACGAGCGCATCGCGTTCCGCCGCCTCGGCCGCCATCGCCTGCGGGATGCCGCAGAATTCCTCGTAGTCCACCAGGCCGGTAACGGTACGCCGCTCGCCGCAGAGCGGGCAGTCCGGGTTCTTGTGCAGCTTGAGCTCACGCCAACGGAGAGCCAGCGCGTCAAAGAGCAGAAGGCGACCGATCAGAGACTTGCCCTCGCCGAGTATAAGCTTGATTGTCTCCAGCGCCTGCAGTGACCCGACGATGCCCGGAAGCACACCCAGCACGCCCCCCTCCGCACAGCTAGGCACCAGGCCCGGCGGCGGCGGCTCTGGGAAGAGGCACCGGTAGCACGGTCCCTTCTCCGCGAAGAACACGGAGACCTGTCCCTCGAAGCGGAAGATCGAACCGTAGACGTTGGGCTTGCCGAGGAGCACGCACGCGTCGTTCACCAGGTAGCGTGTCGGGAAGTTGTCCGTGCCGTCGACCACGACATCGTAAGACTCCAGGATCCCCAGCGCGTTCTCGCTCGTGAGCCGCACCTCGTGCGGTATGATCTCCACGTGTGGGTTGACGTCGCGCAGCCGCTCCGCGGCCGCGTCCAGCTTCGACCGCCCAACGTCGCTGGTTCCGTACAGCACCTGACGCTGCAGGTTAGTCGCGTCCACCACGTCGAAATCCACCACGCCGATCGTGCCGACGCCGGCCGCCGTTAGATAGAGACCCAGAGGCGAGCCGAGTCCGCCGGCGCCTACGACCAGCACTTTGGCTGCCTTGAGCTTTCGCTGCCCGCGCATCGCCACTTCAGGCATGATGAGGTGACGGCTGTAGCGAAGCACCTCCTCGGGTGACAGATCAGCCGCCACAGCCGTGGCGGCCGCTGCTCCCCCGCCAGCAATGCTCGGGACGATCGTGATCGTGTCTCCCTCCGCGACCGTAGTCCGGTCGCCAGCCAGGTGGCGCACTTCTTCCTCGTTCAGGAACACGTTGACGAAGTTGCGCAGCGCGCCGTCGTCCGTGTAGAGATGCCGCCGGAGCTGAGGATAGCGTTGGGTCAGCTCCGTCATTGCGTCGCCCACGGTGCCGGCCCGTACTGGGACTTCTGTCTCGCCGCCTGCGTACGCGCGCAATGGCGTGGGAATGCGAACGGTCGCGCTCATGTGTCCTCCCCTACGATGGTCAATTCCTCTTCTGCGAACTGCAGTCCGTCATCCTCGAGCTGCCAGGCCCGCGCCGGCCCCGCGCTGTCCGAACGAGACCCGATGATCAGGTACGTGTACCAGGGCCATGCTTCCTCACAGTCGAGCCTCGATGGCTCCGGACGATGGTCCGGATGCGAATGGTAAAAGCCAACTACCTCCAGGCCATCGTGCTCGGCCGCTCGCCCAATCTCCAGCACCGTGTCGCCCGGAATCAGATAACGCCTTTCCGACATCTCAGGCGTGGCATTCGCGAGGGCGACAGCACGCACCACTTCCTTCGACGCCCCGTGGTTGTGCGACACGCGCCCGATCAGCGCTCCGCAGCACTCGCGCGGGTAGGCGTCCTGCGCGTGCTCGCGAATGCGCTCGAGGGCAGCAGCGGGGAGTGTGATCACGGCGTCTCTCCCCCTCCCCCTCCCTCCCACCAGCGCTGGCTCATGTAGCGCTCGCCGCCGTCCGGCAGCAGCGTGACGATGAGAGCCTGCGGCCCGACTTCCGCCGCCACTCGGAGCGCCGCCGCTACGTTCGCGCCACCCGAGACGCCGGCGAGGAAGCCTTCCTCGCGTGCCAGGCGCTGTGCCATGGTCTGCGCTTCTTCGGTGGCGACCTCCATGTTCTCGGCCGCGAGTGCGGGATCGTAGATCCCGGGCACGATCGCCGTCGCCATGTGCTTCATCCCCTCGATTCCATGAAAAGGCGAATCCGGCTGCACCGAAATCAGGCGCAAGCGAGGATTGTACTCGCGCAATCGCCGGCCGGCTCCTACGAATGTCCCGCTCGTCCCCAGCCCCGCCACGAAGTGCGTGATGCGTCCCTCCGTCTGCTCCCAGATCTCCACGCCCGTGGCCTCGTAGTGCGCGCGGACGTTCTCTGGGTTGTTATACTGGTCGGCGTAGAAGTAGCGTTCGGGGTCAGCGACCGCGCGCCGGCGCGCCTCGCGGATCGCGCCGTCCGAGCCTTCCACCGCCTCCGTGATCACGATCCTGGCACCATAACTCCGGAGCAGCTTCTTTCGTTCCGCGCTGGCGCTGCCGGGGAGACATATCTCGCAGGCGTAGCCTCGCTCCGCACACAGCATTGCGTAGGCGATTCCCGTGTTCCCCGAGCTCGCATCCAGCAGCGTCCTGCCAGGGCCGAGCCGGCCGTCTCGCTCGGCCGCCTGAATGATCGCGCGCGCCGGACGGTCCTTCACGCTCCCGCCCGGGTTCATGTACTCGAGCTTGACGAAGAGGGACGCTCCTATTCCTGCTCCAGCGATGCGCTGCAGCGGCAAGAGCGGTGTATTACCGATCAACTGCTCGAGCGAGACGGCGAGCTCTCTGCGCTCGTGGAGATCTTGCACGGGTCGACCTGTCCGGAGAACGCCCAACGTACCTCGATTAATGATGCGTCGCGTGCGCTGAAATGTCATCGGCTCCAGGCCTGCCCTGCTACCACTGAGGTGGGGGCGGCGGGGCGACAAGCCAGATCAGGCGGGCGCGCCCGCGAGCTGCCGTGACCCTGCTGGCCATGTCGAGCGCTGCATAGGACGCGAGCATGGCGATCAAGACAGACAGCATGACGAGGAGCGGATTGTACGTACTACTCATGGCCCTGCTTACGGGTGGAGGCCCCACCGCGGTGCATAAGGCCATACTCGTGACGAGCGCCCGAAGCGCCCGTTACGTCCCGGCCGCATCGACCCGCGGGCATGCTTGACGCCCCACCAAACCTCGATATCATGAATGCGTCCTGCGCGGACGCGTCGTTCCCATGAAGTAAAAACCGGAGGTTCCAAATGCCGAAAATCCAGAGGCACTATGTCCACCTGCTGGTCCTCGCCGGCATTCTCGCCGCGTGTACTAGCGCCGTGCGCGTAGACACGCGGACAGAGGAGGAGGCGATTCGAGAGCTCGACAGAAAAATAGTCGCCGCCGCGAAGGCCAAGGATGCCGCCGCCTTCGCGAGCTACTTCGCGGAGAACGGGGTGTTAATGCCGTCGAACGGGGCGCAAGTCACGGGACGTGAGGCAATTCAAACGTTCTGGTCCGACTTCCTGAAGACGCCAAATGCCACGATGTCTTTCACGCCGACCAGAATCGAGGTCTCGCAGGCGGGCGACATGGCCTACGACATCGGCACGTATAGTTTCGGGATGGACACACCTCAGGGACGTTTTGAGGACGAGGGCAAGTACGCCACCGTATGGAAGAAGATAAACGGGGAGTGGAAGATTGCCGTGGACGTGGGGAACAGTAACAAGCCACTCCCAGCTCCTACGCCTACGGTTTCGGAGGCACAGGGTGCTTTGGCTGCCCCCGCCGCCGTGGCACCAATGGCAACACACGCTCACGCCGCGGAACTCGTCTGGAAAGACTCGCCACCCTCGATGCCGCGTGGGGCGAAGATGGCCATACTGGAAGGCAACCCCATGGAGCCGGGCCCCTTCACCTTCCGGCTGAAGTTTCCGGACAACTACGGCGTCCCGCCGCACTTTCATCCCAACGTCGAGCACGTAACAGTGCTATCCGGAACGTTTCATCTCGGCACGGGCGACACTTATGACGCGAGCAAATTCACGACGATGGTAGCCGGCGATTTCCTATATATGACCCCCGGCACCCGGCATTTCGCCCACGCCAAGGGAGAAACGGTGATCCAGATTCACAGCGTTGGCCCCTGGAGCATCACCTACGTGAACGCGAAGGACGATCCCCGCAACAAGCCGTAGCCGACCCGTCCACTTCGTAGAGTATTGTTCGTCCCGGCCAGCGCCCCGAGTGTTTATCGGGGCGCCGCGCCGCCTACTGCTTCGTGAGCGTCAGCGTCGCGACCGGCACGTTCTGGCCGTTGGCGGCGAAGTGCCGGGTCAGCGCCTTCGACGTGGGTTTCTTCGGATTGGCATCCCGGTCGTTACTCTTGTACGTCGTGCCGTCGTCGCCGCCCGAGTCGTATGCGTTCAGCACCAGCAAGGTCACGCCCGGCATCCAGGCACCGTTCACCAGGAGGTTCACGTTCGACACGCCTGTGAACCAGTCAGGACTGGGCGCTATCATCGCCACCAGGGAAACCATTGGGTGCGCAGCGTCCACCCGAACGGTGGTGGTGATCGAATCGCCGAAGTCACGTAGCGGGCTGCTCTCGAATAGCATGCCGGCATTTCCCGCCGCGAGGGCCGCGCGGATTTCATCGTCGAGCGGGCTATGCTTGCCCTCTTCCGAGAGGCGCTCCAGGCCCGGTGTGGGAGGCGTTCCTTCCGCGAACAGCGAATAGGACGCGTTATGCGATGCGCCGATCAGCCCGGAGAAGTGCGGCCCGGTGCGAGCCCCTGCCGCCGGATATTCGTACGGATGGTTCGTTTTTGTCCATGTGCTCTTCAGCACCACCACGTACTCGGCCGTATCCGCGCCGACCTGCGCGGCCGAATCGGTCTGACTCTTCTCTTCAGTATCCCTGTTGCATCCTGCGGATCCCACCCCCACTGCCAGCGCTGACGCAGACGCCATGATCAGTCGCCACCGTGTAGCTGAGCGCATTGCTCCCTCCTCTTGCGGTCGAAATCATCGGTCGAACACCAGCACACCCTGAGCACCCGCCGCTTACTGCGCTCGCCTGGTCGCCACGAATCCGACGATTCCCGAATGCGAGCGCGCGAACGCAAGGCGTCCCGAATGCGCGTGCCCGCGCAGGCGCGCGGGAAAGATTGCCCATTCGCGCACGAGGCTGGCCAGCAACCCGTGCAGTAACCGCGGCACGCGCTGCCCGACGTATCCCATATGGAGGTGTGCCTTGATGGCGCTCCACCGCGCGTCCAGGACGATCACGGAGACATCGAAGCCCGATGCATCGAGCAGGTCGTAGACGGCCAGAGGCGAGTGGTGATAGTACGACATGTGGAACGGCTCGTTGAACGCCACGGATCCCACGAAGAGCGCACCACGCTTAGCCACTCGTGCGAGCTCGGCCATGGCGATGGGCGGGTGCTTCAGATGCTCGAAGACAGAGGAGGTCATGACCAGGTCGACGTGAGCGTCAGGAAGTGGCAGGCAGTGCGCATCTGCCAGCGCGTCAGCAGCTCGGCCGTTGATGTCGAGTCCGAGCGGCGCGTAACCCAGCGCGACGAGCCCATCCCGGAAGCGCTGGTGCGTCTCGCCACAGCCTATGTCGAGCGCGACGGTGCCAGTCGAGCTACGAGGAACAGCACGCAACATCTGCCGCTCAACGATTTCGCCGGAGAAGGCCAGACCAGTCCCAGCGTCTGGCCATGAGAGCCTGACCTGATCCCACGGGAAACGCCCGAATGCCGGGTCGTAGCGGTAGTGGTGCGTGATGACCCGTGTGGCAGTCGGACGAAAATCAGGTTGCCCGTTTTCGGTGATGGGGTAGCGCACCTCACACGCAGGGCATAGAAAGCTGTGGAGCTCGACCCGGCATGAGGGACAGACCCAGAGCATCCGGCTCACGGCTCCGCCCACATTCACGCCATATGGAGACTACGTCTGGAGACTACGTCGATTGCGATAAACAGCAACTCAATCGAAACTCGGGATGATTCCCCATCTGAAACTGATATCCCCGGTATACGAGAACGTCGAACCGCAGGCGGTCACTCTGGCCTCGAGGACGCCTCTGATATCGTCGGACGACCCCGGTTGAAAGAGCGTCCTGCCGGTGTAGCTCAGAATGTGAATGTCGTGCTCCACGAGAGTGGTCGCGGGCGTGACTGTAAGTTTTCCTGAGGCGTCCTGCCTTTTCAGCGTCTCGTGAATGTTGCCGTGACCGGAGCCATCGACAGGAAAGAAATGGATCCAGGCGTTGTTCCCGGGTTCGTTCTCGAAGTAAAATCCCTCAACCGGGAATACCAATTCCGGCGATGGCTCACAAGTGCTTTGCGCAGACACTTCCGACAAGCTTACTACCGAACCTACTCGTGCTGAACCGGTGGCAGTTTCAAGTGAGACGGTCCCTATGCCAGCCACAGGCGGCGGCGGCGGGTCGCTTCCAAGCAGTGGTCGGTAGCCAGATTGGGGAGCGCTCGGCGCGTCGGCACAACCCGCGGCCAGGACGAGAGCAGCGATGGGAACCAGTGTAAGGCGATTCATAGCATTCCTCTTGGGGGGTTGTCAGCGGTGGCGCACCGGCCGCTGTGAAAGGCAACGTGGCAGGGCTCGTCCAGATTACGCCGGCGCGACCAGAACCGCAAGAACTGCAACGAAAAATAGCAGCGTGCGCGTCTCAATAGCTCTGTCAGAAAATTTTCTGCGCTCACTCGCATTTCACGTTCCATTAGTTCGCCGCGAGAATTGGGAGCCCGATCACGCCGACCGCTTTAGAAGATCGGCAAGCCGAAGCGCCAGGGCAACAATGGTGAGGGTAGGGTTGGAAAAGCCAGCTGTGGGAAAAACGGATGCGCCCGCGATATACAGATTTTCGATGCCGTGAACGCGACAGTCGGCATCCACCACACCAGCACGCGGGTCGGTCGCCATCCGTGTCGTGCCAGCATGATGATGAGCGTTCGGGTCCGGCCTGAGACCTGACCGCGATTGCACCCGACCGACATCAGTTTCCTCTAGCCAGCCTGCCAGCGCCGCCCGAAATCGCTCGAGCTCCGCTTGTTCCTCGTCGCGCCAACGCCAATGCACTTCGACCTTGGGTATACCAAGTTCATCCCGGTTCGAACTCAGCAAGACGCGATTCGCCGGATTCGGTCGCTGCTCGAGATTCACGATCAAGCGAAAAGCGTCGAACACGCGCCACGGATCCCGGATGCGCGACCAACCGTAACCTTCCGTCGAGCGCTGGGCTCCAAACCGGCGCAGGTATGCCTGGAGACGAGCTCTCACTGGTGAGTTTGCGAGAGCATCCGCTGGCCGCGGTTCCTTCGCTCGAGGCAGAAGCGTTATCGACGCATTTGGAAACCGCGCAGCACGGATGACGGGTCCACTTATGCCGAGCCGTCCTCCGATAATGGTGCCATCCCAGGCTCGATGGGCGTCATGGAAGCGGGCCTCACTGAACAGGCCGGGCGAGTGTGGAATCAGCGTGAGAGCTTGGTCTCGCGGATGCTCCATGAAGCACGTGCCGACCCATGCATTTTTGTTCAACATTGCAAGCTGACCGCTGTCGCAGGAAATCAGCAGGAGGCGGGCGTTCTCGATAGCGCCCGCCGCGAGAACGAAAACACCCGACCGCACGTAGAATTGCTTCCCTGAAAAACAGGTGACCTGTGCTCCAGCGACACGACTTCCCGAACCGTTCGTTTCCAGCTTGCAGGCCGTCGCGTGATGATACACGCGGATGTTGCCTGCCTTGAGCAAGTCACCTACGTTCTTCTCGGTGAACTGTGCAGCCCCGCCAAACTGGTACACTCCGGTTGTTACCGTGTCGCTGGCGAGCGTCAAACCAGTCCGTCCGCCGACGGCCCAGTCGTTGCCCTCGTACTTGAACGGTCCCAGGCCGCAGACCGCTTGCGCGCGCTTGTAAAACGGCTCCAGATGGGTGCGATCGAATGGCCAGGCGCTCAGCGTTTCGTCTGGTCGCTGTTCGAAGTCGACTACATCGAGTGGGACATACTTTGCCCCGAGCCCGCGCGCCACGGGAGTATTCCAGAGGTGGGCCGCACCGCCCAAACCTCGATAGCGCGTTTCTCGCAGTCCCTCGTACGAATCACCCATCATGGTTCCGTCATTCAGGCGCTGGATCCGCTCGTCGTGTTGCGGACCTCCACTTTCGAGGACAACGACGTCGAGATTGAGCCCAGCGAGCTCTCCGGCGATAGCAGTCCCGCCAGGCCCAGCGCCGATCACGCACACGTCAGCTTCAAGTTTCGTCCCGTCCGGCAGCTTACGCATGTCTAACTCCATGGGGTCGATCGCTGCCTCCGCAGGTTATCGTCTGCGCTCCACTGAAACACGCATCCCGGAATTCATCACCGGGCGGTATCAGACGTGCACGCTGTTTCAGTAATCATGCCTACCCGCGCCATAGTGGAGCGAGGCGCACTCCTTCGGCGAGCCCTGGCGAGCGTGCTCGAGCAGCGGGACATCTGCGTCGTACCGCTGGTGATCATCAACGGACGTGACGCAGACCATCTTCTCACACGCGAGCTCCATGAGGATCGGCGCGTTCGGGTCGCGATCCTGGAGCAGGCAGACCTCCCGGCTGCGCTCCGAGCGGGGCGTAACCTGGTGGACACGCCGTTTTTCGCGGAGCTCGACGACGATGATGTTCTGCTTCCTGGAGCTCTAACCTCCCGCGTGCAGGCGCTACTGGAATCACCCGAGTGCCACTCGGTTGTTTCCAACGGCTTCCGACGAGACTCGATGGGCGATCGCCTTCACATTCCGGACATCTCGGTGCTCGAACGGGATCCGCTTCGCGCACTGCTCCGCGACAACTGGCTCTTGCCGGGCTCGTGGCTCTGCCGAACCGAAGCCATTGGGGCATCCGTCTTTGACGGCATGCCGAAGTTTCTCGAGTGCACGTACCTTGCCGTGCGCCTCGCGCTGGACGGCGCGCTGAGGTTTTTGAGCCAGCCGACAGTCATCTGGCATAGCGACACTCCGCTCTCAGTTTCAAGATCTCGAGACTACGTCCTCGGTCAGCCCGCTGCGCTTAGCCAAATCCTCGACTTGGAGCTTCCACCTGATGTGCGAGCAGGTATCCGGACCAGAATGTCCGGCGCCTATCATGCCATCGCCAGCCTTCACCTCAATGAGGGGTCGTTCGAGGAGGCCTGGAGCTGGCACCTTCGGTCAATACGTGAGCCTGGCGGCTGGCGCCATGTATCCTTCAGCCGCCACCTCCTCCGCGCCTCACTGAGAGTCTGACTGAAACATGCCAGTTGCGAAGGTACTCGTCCTCGGAATCGACGCCGCGAATCCGCACTTGATCCATCGCTGGGCGGAGGATGGGACCCTACCGAATCTCGCCTCACTCATGGCTCGCGGCGTTATGGGAGGGACGCGCAGCGTAGACGGGTTCTTTATCGGCTCCACGTGGCCATCGTTCTACACCGGCGTCACACCCGCGCGGCACGGCGTCCACTACATGCTTCAGCTCAAGCCGGGCACGTACGAGTTCCATAGGCCTGCTTCGGGCGACTTTGTCAAGTGCGCGCCTTTCTGGACCCTGCTCAGCCGCGCGGGCTTGCGCGTTGCCGTCCTCGACGTTCCGCTCAGCCGGATCGATTCCTCCATCGAGGGCATTCAGGTTGTGGAGTGGGGTGGTCACGACGCCGTCTTCGGCTTTCACGCGTGGCCGCCCGCGGTGGAGCAGACGATCGCATCGCGGTTCGGTGTACATCCGCTTGGCGCTTGCTGCGACGCGATCCGTTCGTCAGCCCAGGATTACGTGGTCTTCACCGATGCCCTCGTGCACGGCGTGCGCGCAAAAGCGAATCTGACGCGACATTTCCTCCAACAGGGTTCGTGGGACTTCTTCATCCAGGTGTTCACGGAGGCACACTGCGCCGGACACCAATGTTGGCACCTGCATGATGTCAGCCATCCGGGCCACGACGCATCCATCGCCCGCGTGACGGGCGATCCGTTGCGCCGCGTATACGCCGCCATAGACAGGGCGATAGGAGATGTGCTCGATCAGGCAGGTGACGCGCTTGTAATGGTGTTCGCTGCTCACGGCATGGCACACTGGTACGGCGCGCAGTTCCTCCTTGGCGAGATTCTATTTCGCCTTGGTGTTGCAAGTCCACCGCTCAATTCTCCGAAACCAGTCGGAGTAGCAGCGGCGGCGATGGTGGGAGCTCGACGGGCATGGCGGCACCTTCCCGGCTCCGTCCGCAATCGATTGTCGCCACTTCGGAACCGCCTTATCCAGCTAAACAGCGGTGGCGACGCATTGCCGACCATAGGCGTCGACGCCAGCCGGAGCTTGTGCTTCGCTGTCAACAACGGACTCGCCGTCGGAGGAATAAGGCTCAATCTGATCGGACGCGAGCCGCAAGGCATTCTGGAACCGGGCGCCTCGGCCCAGCAATTTTGCGATCAGCTTGCAGAGGATTTACTCAGCATCGTCGACGACCGCACGGGCGGCCCACTTGTGAAACGCGTTCTTCGAACCGCTGATCTGTATTCCGGCGAACACCTGGGCGATCTACCGGACCTCCTGGTGGAGTGGAGTGATGAGGCGGCAACAGGAAGTACTCTGATCAAGAATGGCGCTGGAGCTGCCGTCCGGGCTCGTTCGCCGAAGATCGGAGTGTTGGAAGGTGTCAATGAGTACGGCCGGAGCGGTGAACATAGACCGGAAGGTTTTTTCGTCGCGGCTGGGCCGGGAGTTCAGCAAGTTCGGCTCAAGAGGATGACTTCGATTCTCGATTTCGCGCCGACTTTCGCCGGCCTTTTTGACGTCCGGTTGCCGACCTGCGACGGAACGCCTGTGCCTGAGATCATGGAGAGTTTTGCGCCGCGCTAGAGCGCGCTCATACAGATGACTACCGCGACCACACCTCGGCGGCCCTTCCTGGGCCAGTCACTGACCACCTGGTCCCTGGTTGCCCTCGCCGCTGGACTCGCGCTGGGGATCATCGGTCACGCCGCAGGCAGTGGCACATTCGGAGCGTTGGGCAAGGCAATCGAGCCCATTGGCGCAGTCTGGGTGGCAGCATTGCAGATGCTGGTGCTACCGCTTGTCCTAACACACGTACTGGCCGCTATAGTCGTCTCCAACCGGAACGAATCTGTAGGTGCGCTGGGCGCGTGGTCTGTTCTGCTTTTTGTAGGGATGCTTGTCATCGCCGGGATCTTCACGCTCGCTCTCGCTCCCCCGATCATAAGCTCGTTCACCGTTGCCCCGGAGACGGTCGCCTCGCTGCGCGCGGCGACGACCGTCCCGGAGACGGCGCGGCACGCAGAGAGCACGGGGCACGGCTCGTTCTACGAGTGGCTCGCTGGGCTTGTTCCCACAAACCTGTTTGCCGCGGCAGTACGAGGTGACGTCCTGCCGCTCTTGCTGTTCAGCGTGGTGCTGGGCATTGCCATCACGCGTCTGCCTGCCGGGCAGCGGGAACCGTTAGGTCAGGTATTTCGGAGTCTGGCAGAGGCCATGCTACTGCTCGTGCGCTGGGTTCTGTGGGGCACACCCGTGGCAGTGTTCGTACTCTCGTACGCTCTCGCGCTGGAAGGCGGGGGCGCGGCTGCAGGCGTTCTGGCGGCGTGGGTCGCGATCGTGTCGCTACTGCTGGTGTTGTTCACCGCACTCCTGTACCCATGGAGCGCCATCCTCGGGCGGACGACGATACGCACCTTCGCTCGTTCGGTAGCACCAGCCCAGCTCATTGCCCTGAGCACACGTTCCTCGATCGCGGCGCTGCCCGCCCTTGTGGAAGGTGGTCGTGAACACCTGCGACTGCCCGCGACAGCCACCAGCTTCGTGCTTCCACTGAGCGTGTCAGTGTTCAAGGTCAACCGGACTATTTCAAGCACTGCGAAACTGCTATTTCTCGCACACGTCTTCGGAGTCCCCCTTGGAGTCGGGACGCTCGCAACTTTTCTGGTAACAGTGATCATCCTGAGCTTCACCAGCGCGGGGGTGCCGCTCGGAGGTTCGGCATTCAAGACGCTGCCGGCTTACGTCGCGGCCGGTGTGCCGATTGAAGCCGTGGTAATCCTCGAGGCCGTGGAGACGATTCCAGACATCTTCAAGACAGTGCTCAACGTCACTGGCGACATGAGCGTGGCAGCGCTACTGACCCGTTCGGGCCGCGCGCTGTCAAGTATGGCGCCTACAGCAGACGAGTCCAAACACGTCACGGAGACCGCGTGAAACGGTCGCTGGCATTGCCGCTGGAGCTCCTTCGTTCGGAGCCACGCCTGCTCGTGCGGTTCGCGAGCGCATCGCTGGGGCGTGGAGCACTCACGGCGGCGTCCATTCTCCTCATCCGTGAATTCCTCGGCGGGGTGCTCGGAAAAGAAGAGGGACTGGCTAACCTGGTCGCACAGAGCTACGGCGTCACCGCGGCGTTGTGGGTTGTCGTAGGTCTACTGGTCCTCACTCAGCTGGGCGTCACTGCGCTCACGTACGACTCCCGGGTCACGCAGCAGAAGATCGTCAAGGTGATCGAGCTAGGGATTATGGAGCGACTCATTCGTCATCTGCTACGGCTTTCCGTCGGATTCTTCGACCGCCGCTCCGATGGCGACCTCATCGAGGCTGTTCGGCAGGACGTGGCCCAGCTCCGCACGGTGGTGCTGGCCGTCGCGACCATGATTCTCGAAGTGCTCCTTGCGGCAGGCCTGGTTGCTGCTGCAGCGAGCCTCAGCGGTTCTCTCGCGATCTGGGCTTTCGTACTCGTACCTCTGGCCGCGCTGCCTGTGCAGACCATAGCTCGCCGTACTCTGGCGAGCTCGTTCGGAGTCCGCAGGAAGGGCGTGGCCCTCTTCGACGTGCTGCTGCAGCTCCTCCGCGGCATCCGCATCATCAAGATCTATCAGGGCGAAGACGCCGAGGCGCATCGAACCACGGAACGTGCGCGCCGGTTCTTCGACGAGCTCATCGACCTGGAACGCGTTCGCGCTCTAGCGCGCGTCGTCCTGGAGTCGTTGGCCGGAATCAGCCTGATCACGGTGATCATCCTTGGCGGATTCCAGGTAATGTCCGGCAGCCTCGGCTGGCCGGAGCTGCTCGCGTTCCTGATGGCGACGCGCGCCGCCCAGGGACCGCTCAACAACATCAACACGGGCTACATGGAGATTCAGCGGTATGGCGCAAGCGTCGAGAGCATCGACGCGTTACTCAGGGAGCGCCCCGAAATTGCCGACCGGGACGACGCCCGCCCCATGACCACCGCGCCCTCCAGCATCGTCGCACAGCACCTCACGTTCGTGGTCGGAACCAATCCCGTGCTCGAAGACGTTTCCTTTGAGGTTCGGGGCGGCGAAACGTTGGGAATCGTAGGACCGTCCGGGGCCGGTAAGACAACGCTGCTCAACCTCGTGGCGCGGTTCTACGATCCTACGTCGGGCGCGGTCCTGTTCGGTGGCGAGGACGTTCGTAACATCCGGCTCAGTGACGTGCAGGGACACATCGCGATGGTCACCCAGGATCCGTTTCTGTTTACCACCTCCGTCAAGGAAAATATTCGCTGCGGCCGGCCGGTCGCGTCTGATGCTGAAGTGGAGGCCGCGGCTCGCGCCGCGGAAATACACGACGACATCCAGGATATGCCGCAGGGCTACGACACGCTGGTCGGTCCGGGCGGCCGAGCTCTCTCCCGAGGCGAGGCGCAGCGCATCAACATCGCGCGGGCGATTCTGAAAAATGCGCCAGTATTGCTGCTCGACGAGGCGACATCCAGCCTCGACTCGTACTCCGAGATGAAGGTGCAGCGCGCCATCGATCGCTTGGTGTCAGGCCGGCTCGCGATCTCCGTGGCGCACCGGCTTTCTACGTTGCGAAACGCATCCCGGATCCTTGTGCTGGAGAACGGGCGAGTGGCCGGACTGGGAACCCATGCATGGCTGCTGGAGAGCTCTGCGACGTACGGACGCCTCTGGGACGCTCAGACGGGCTCTGTTTCAGATGGCGAAACCGACCCGGACCGGGAGGCTGAGCCGAGCGAGGCGCCGGTACGATGATCCACTTCGTGGTGCCGGCGGAGCAGGACTTTGGAATCGTGGACTATCTGGCCGTCTGGGGCCGGCATCTGCAGCAGCGCATCCACATCCTGCATTATGAGGATGTCGCCTCCCGAACACTGTTCGACCGTGGCACATACGTTTTCGCCGCGCTCGACCAGCTTGGCCCGGCCATGTTGTCAGTTGCCGATTATCTCCATCATGCACTGTCCGGTGTGGACGGTGTAAGAGTTCTGAACCACCCTAAGGGTTCACTGCAGCGCTTCGAGCTGCTCTCGGAACTGGGACGCTTGAACGAGAATGATTTCCGGGCAGCGAGCGCGACCGAGAACATGGAAGGACTTCGCTACCCGGTGTTTATTCGGGAAGAACATGGGCATGGCGGGCCCATGTCTCCGCTGTTGTGGTCGGCGGTTGAAGTGGAGGCGGCCATTGGGCGGGCGCTGCTTCGGGGCCATCTACTGCGACACCTGATCGTGGTGGAGTTCTGCGACACGGCGGACGAGCGCGGCTACTATCGCAAGTACGCCGCGTTTATAGTCGGTGATCGTATCATCGCGCGGAGCCTGGCGTACGGACGAGGTTGGATACTCAAGCACGGGGGAATCGAGTTCTCCGCGGCGATGCTGATCGAGGAGCGAAACTACGTCTTCGAGAATCCGCACGAGGGCATGTTACGGAAGATCTTCGCAATCGCCCGCGTGGATTACGGTCGCATCGATTACGCATTGAAGGCCGGGCGGATACAGACATGGGAAATAAACCTCAATCCAACGATCGGACGGGGCCTGCGCCCTTCCAGTGGGAAGATTCCCGAAGATCTGGCGCCGCTCCGTGAAGAGACCAAGCAGTGCTTCTATCGCCGCTTCGGTGAAGCGCTGGAGGTTGTCGACATGACATGGCGCGGACCGCCCATTCGCGTCGTTTTCAGGTCACTGCCGGTTCATGACGCGCACTCCAACCGAAGTCGTCGGCGATTGCTCGCGACAGTCTGGAAGGTGCTAAGACCGCTGAAACCGTTACTGGAGCCTCTAGGTACGCGAATGCTCCCGCTTGTTGGGAGACTTGCACGGAAGCGCGACTCTCAGCATTCATAGCTCACCCTGATTCGACAGATCATGCGCCGACTTCTATTCGATGCTGCGGTAGCTTTGCTGATCGTTCAGCTGCCCTTTTCCTTCGCGGTGGGCCAGGTCCGGAATGATCCCCCGGTGGCCTTCAGGCACGTGACTCTGATTTCTGGCGACCGGTCCGCGCCGGTTCGCGACGCAACAGTGATCACGCGGCGCGGCCGGATACAGACCGTGGGCCCGTCCGCCTCGACGCGAATTCCCCGCGGAACTCG
Source organism: Gemmatimonadaceae bacterium (assembly GCA_046261975.1). Lineage (GTDB taxonomy): Bacteria > Gemmatimonadota > Gemmatimonadetes > Gemmatimonadales > Gemmatimonadaceae > JBHENQ01. Next base: position 37,104 of record JBHENQ010000019.1, read on the forward strand.
CATTGTGGATGGTCGCGGAAGGTTTCTCATCCCTGGCCTCTGGGATATGCACGTCCACATCTCGAAGACGCGCGCGTCTGCTCTCGGCCTCTTCGTCGCCAACGGTGTGACGAGCGTGCGCGACGCCGGCGGCGACCACGAGGAGCTTTTGCGCTGGCGCCGAGAGATCGCTGCTCGTCGCCGCGTCGGCCCGCGCATGGTTATCGCTGGTCCGTACCTGGAGTCCGTCCGCAACGTCACTCGCATGCGGAACACCCCGGTCGCGGAGATGGCCGAGCCGGTGGAGCGCACCCGCGTTCCCATCGGCTCTGCGGAGGATGCGCAGAGAGTCGTGGACTCCGTGTCCGCGCTCGAGGTTGATTTCCTCAAGATCCGCACGGCTGCGCATCCAGAAACGTACCAAGCGATAGGAGACGCCGCACGTCGTAACAAACGGCGACTAACGGGTCACGCTTTCGGCTTCACGCCCGAGCAGGTGGTGAGTGCCGGCCAGACGGTGGTCGACCACTACATGTATCCCACGCTCGAGGACCGCACTCGAGATCAGCGACTGGAAGCGTTCCGCGCGCTCGCGCAGGCCGGCGTTGTAGTGGTGCCCACGCTCGTGGCCTGGTTCGGGTCCGAAGGACTGCCAGATTCGATCGTACGCACAGCGCTGGACGATTCCCTCAAGGGCACCGACCCGCGGCGACACTATGTCTCACGCTACCTCGCGCTCGATTGGCGCGAGCAGTACAGCGAACGAGACACCTCGCGTCTCGCGACCTTACGGAAGCTTCAGGACAGGGTGCTGAGGAATTTTCGTGAGATGCGCGAAGCGGGCGTACGCATGCTCGCCGGTAGCGACGTTGCGGTGCTTCGGATCTTTCCCGGGTTCAGTCTCCATGATGAGCTGGAGCATCTGGTTACGCAGCTCGCGATGACCCCGGTCGAGGCTCTCGCGAGCGCGACTACTCTGCCGGCCGAGCTGTTCGGGTTTTCCGACTCGCTAGGCACCATCGCGCCTGGAAAGATTGCGGATCTGGTACTTTTGGACGCGGACCCATTGGCCAACATCGCGAACACACGTCAGATCTCCGGTGTAATGCTACGCGGCCGGTACTTCGATCGTCGGGGGCTGGACGCTCTCCTGCGCTCTGTTCAGCGGGCGCCGGACCGGAAAGTCAACGACTGGCCCAGGCAGCGTTAAGACGCACTTGAGAACCGGCAAGCATCAAGGTTCAAAGGTTCAACCGGATGCAGCGGATGAAACGGATGATGCGGATGGTGATGATGTCTATCCGATTGGATCCGTCTCATCCGAGGCATCCGTATGAACCTTTTTCATTGATGCTCGTTGGTTGCGCCAACCTCGATTCGTATTGCACCACCAGATAATTTGCTTGTTTCGGAACCCTCAGGTTACAATGGTACAATGGTCTTGAATCGCAGGCGTTTTCTCGCTGTGATCCCATTGGCGCTCCTTGCGCGGGCGGCTGGAGCCACGTCTAAAGGCGGCCTGGTGCTGACGTTTTTCGACCCCGGCTCGCATCCCACTCCTCGGCCCGGCATCACAGCCTCGCGAGTTTTGACCTCCAAAGCGTTGCACAACAAGGCCGCCACGCCAGTCTACGACATGGTTCGCCAGATCCCACAGGTCGTTGACGGGATCCACTGCTATTGTGGTTGCGCCAACGTCGAGGGTTTCCATTCCCTGCTCACTTGTTTCGAGAAGGACGGGATGGCCCAGCATTGCGACATCTGTCAGGGCGAGGCCCGTATGGTGTACAAGCTTCACACCGAAGGTTGGTCGCTAAATGGAATCCGCGCCTCGATCGATGCGGCTTTCGCAGAGTCCTAGCTTTCTCGAACTCATTTTGCCCGGAGCTTTCTCAATGGTGTCGCGTTTATCCAGAGTCGCGTCCGTCTTCGCGTTGGGAATCGTGTCGGCGACATGTGCCGAGGCTCAGATCCGCGCGAGCGAGCGCGGCAGCGTATCTCAGACCGTGGACGGCACGGTGATCACGGTGGACTACTCGCGCTTGCAGGTGCGAGGACGCAAGAATCTCTTTGGCGGAGTGGTGCACAAAGGCGAGGTGTGGACGCCCGGCGCCAACTGGGCCACAACGCTCGAGGTCTCCCGCGACGTGCGCCTGAACGGCCATGAGGTTCCGGAGGGGAAGTATTCAGTTTGGATGGTCACGGGGCCTGACGAGTGGACTGTACACCTGCATCGGAATCCCAAGCTATTCCACACCAAGCCGCCCAAGGTCAGCGACATGTTTCTCTCGTTCCCAGTGAAGCCGGAAACCGGCGAGCACGTGGAGGTTCAGACCTTCGACTTTCCTCGTGTCGGGCGAGACGGAACGACTATGCGCATGCGGTGGGGGACAACGGTGGTGAGCATGGAAATTCTTGTGAAGGCGAGTCGCTCGACCGTCGCGATGCGGGAATCGGAGATCTCCCCCTATCTCGGGAGTTATCTGCTGACCTTCTATAGTGAAAAAGGGCCTTCGCCGGAGATGAAGCTCCAGCTCGTCAACTCCAAGGGCGTGTTGCGCGGCATCGTCGACGGGCAGGGAAAGGGGGAGCCAATGGTCATGGAGTTCATTCCGACTGGCGAGCCTCACAGGTTCATGCCCGCCTTTGTGAGCGACGAGAAGGTCGTCGATGTAGAGACGGTGAGCCCCGTGACCTTCGAGATGTCGGCGGGTCGCGCCGTCGGTTTCTCGGCGCCCGGGATCGGGTCTGACCGGTGGATGGTGGCGAAGCGGACGAAGTAAACTCGGGTGTAGGGTGGAAAAATTTGATCGTCTGATGCTCGGCGTCCGCAAGGTGTGGAAAGCGCGCTTCACTCGCTAATCCCAATTCTGCAGCGCTTTACGGGCTGCGTCTGTTCCGGCGCAGTAGAGCGAGTCGCGAAAGGGCTAGCGACACTCGCGAGACGAGTTGCGACCTGAAAAAGCACGTGAGGGGTGGTCGCCATCTTGCTTAATACGTTCACGACTCCTCCGAAAATGGCCTACTGATCGAAAGATCAGGACGCAAAGCCTGGTGTCTCTCCTTCCCCTCACCGGAGAGACGGTCCGGCTGCCGAAGAAGGGTCGATGCGCCCGCAACTTTTTGCGGGCTTGTGTATTCCCCCTTGGAGGAGAACGAAAGTAATGCGAACTCGCTCACTCGCGGGCCTCACGCTCGCCGGCGCCGGACTTCTTGCCGCCTGCGCCGACCACACGACTGCACCAGTTGGTCGCTCACCGCTCTCGGTGGGCTCGTCTGCCGTATCGGTGCCGGAGAGACAGCTCATCATTTGCAAAGTTGGCGATGCCGCCGGTCTGTTTACGTTCGACTGGTCGATAACAGGCGACGGCGACCCCGTCGGCACGGTGCAGGGAACGGTGACGGACCTCGCGGCCGGAGCGTGCGTTCGTGCCCACACCCTGCCCGAGGACAATGGTAACAAGTATTACGCGACGGTAACGGAGCGGACCCCACCGGCCGGCTGGGCTCTTACAGGTATCACCGGAGACTACGACCAGGGCTTCCGGAACCCGCCCGCCTTCCCCACACCTGACGTGCCTAATCGCACAGTATCGGGCGTCCTCATGGCGAACGACTTCGGCGTGCAGATCACCTTTACCAACGACTTTACACCACCGCCGCCACCCGGCCCGAGTTGCACGTACACGCAAGGCTTCTGGAAAAACCATCAGGAACTCTGGGATACACAGGGTGAGATGGTGGTGTGGAACGGCCAGACCTTCTTCAACTCAGGGAAGACGTACGCGCAGATCTTTGTCATGAGTGCCGCGGGTGGAAACTCCTATGTGAAGCTCGCCCACCAGTACATGGCGGCCAAGCTAAACCTGAATGGCGGCTCGGACCCGACGATCAACGGGGCCATTACACAGGCCGAAGCGCTCTTCGCTGGCCACCCTGCAGGTTCCTTCTACATCAAGAACAACACCTGGAACTCGGTGGCTACAACGCTCGACAATTACAACAACGGCATAACCGGTCCCGGGCACTGCCCGTAATCACGCTCGCCAGCAGTATTAGTGGGGGCGCCACTCGGCGCCCCCGCTTTTTTTTTCGGCCTCGGCTTAGGGATCAGCTGTGACCAGCGCGATAGCGAAGCCGTCGTACCCTTTGCTGCCCACAGTCTGGATCGCCGTGGCGCTCACACGACGTTCGGCAGCGAGCATTTCGGTGAAGCGGCGTACTCCCTGAACACTGGCATCTGTGCTGTCGGCATCGATGACGGCGCCTTCACGTACCACGTTATCGACGATGATGATGCTGCCGAGGCGGGAGAGCTTTAGCGCCCAGGTGAAGTATTCCGGGATGTTGGGCTTGTCGGCGTCGATGAAGATCAGCTCGAACGGCCCGCGTCGTTCCGATGCGATCTGTGGCAGCGTTTCCAGCGCGGGCCCAAGACGCAGTTCCACAACATCGGCCAGCCCGGCGCGAGCGATGTTGGCTCGTGCCACCTCCGCGTGTTTCGGATCGGACTCGAGCGTGATAAGGTGGCCTCCTTTTGGCAACGCCCGCGCGAGCCAGATCGTGCTGTAGGCCGCCAGAGTTCCGATCTCCAGAATGGCGCGCGCTCCTCGGATTCGCGCCAACAGGTGCAGGAACTTGCCCTCGTTCGGCGAGACGCTGATCGCCGGCAGGCCGGCCGCGGTGCTGTCCTCGAGCGCCGCATCCAGCGCCGTCTCAGGCTGCACCAGCAACTGGGTGAAGTAATGTTCGACCGCACTCCAGTGGTCCTGAGCCATCAATCCTCGTCCGTTATAGTGGGGGTGACGTGGTGGTCGCGCGCAACGTGTGACCGCAGTGGGACGACCGCTGCTACGTCACCCCTCGCCGGTCACCTCGACGAAATATGAGCTCAGATCGATGATGAGTGCCGGATGAGTAGGATCGGGCTGCCACGAGATCGAGTCGCTCAGTATCTCAGGCCGGGTGTCGCCGGGCCGCCACCTCTCCACCAGCCGCGCGTCCACATCCACGACCCAGTACTCCGGCACGCCGTGGCGTTGGTACAGGCGGCGCTTAACCTGACGATCCCATCTGGCCGTCGACGGAGACAGCACCTCCACCGCCAATAGAATGCTACCGGCCTCAGTCCACGCCCGAGGCTTGCGCCTGTCCACCAGGGGAACCACGAAGAGGTCCGGCACAACGAGAGTGCGCTCCCCATATACCACGTCCTGGGGCGCCACCTTGACGTGCCCCACGTTGTGGCCGGAAACGTACGGCTTGATGCGATCGTAAAGAGCCATCGCAGCGTCGCCGTGCCGCCATGTGGGGGACGGGGTCACGAGCAGCTCGCCGTCGATGACCTCGCGGCGATTGCCGTCGTCAGGCAATTCCCATACTTCCTCAACTGTCCACAGTTTCGACGCGGTCGCCATGCGCATAGGATTATTCCCCGGTTGCCGAGCGCGCAAGCCTGCATGGCGCATTGTAAGGGTGCGCTAGATGAGGCATGTCATCGTTTCCGCGCTAGTGTCGCCGTGCTTTTCCCGACATGTCGCGTTCATTCACGGCGGCGTATGCCATGAACGCTTGTTGCTTGAGCTCCATGGGGAGGAGCGGCCGCTCGGCGAACATCTCCTGCTCCCGCAGCAGCTGGTCGGCCATGCGGTTGAGCTCGCCATCGTTGCCGGCGTACGAGCGAATGCGTTTTGCCGTCCCCACGATCGCGCGCCGTGCCCGGTCGTACTCGCCTGCCCGGTTGTACTCAGTCGCCTCCTCTCTCGCTCGCGCGGCATATAGTGCCGCAACCTGCCGATCCACTTCCAGGTCCCTCGGCTGCGCGTCATTCTCCGCGTGACCTGCCCACTTCCACCGCAGCTCGGCAGCCGGAGAAAGTGTGGTGCTGTTCTGATCAGTGAGCGCGAATCCAGCCGTGACGCTCTCGCCTTCAACGCCCGTTGGAAGCTCGATCGTGATTACGACGGACATTTGCTGGCCCGACACGACATCTCCCAGCTCTACCCTGAGCTCGTTGTCACCCTCGATACGCCGGTGGCGGAATCGGTGCAGCGGCGCGGCAACCGCGCCACGTGGTAACGTGACCTCGAGCGCGGCACCACGAATGACAACCTCGAGTGCCTCGCCAAGCTCACTCGTCAGGAGATCGGGTATCTGGATGGGCGACTCGATGAAGTAGAAGTGTCCGGCAGCAGCGACTGCCATATCGCGGAGCAGGCGCTCGTCGAAATCAGCGCCTACTCCAAACGTTGACGTCTGAACGCCTCGCTCGCGGAGAGCGCCGGCGTGTCGAGCCAGCTCGTCGCGATTCGTGATGCCCTGGTTGGCGAGGCCATCCGTAAGAAGAAGGCACCGGTTGACCGATCCCTCCGTAGCGTGCTCGGCCACCTGCTCGCACCCGCGAAACCATCCGCCGGCGAGGTCGGTAGACCCGCGCGGATGTATCAGGCCGAGCATATCCAGCGCACGTGCCTTCGCGTCGTGCGTGGCCAGGGTAGACTCGACGAGCACGTCGACCTCTGAGTCGTACACGACGAGCGCGAAGCGGTCTGTGGACTGAAGCATCCGCAGGGATTGCTGGACAGCCTGCCGCGCGAGGCAGAACTTCTCGCCCTCCATGGAGCCGGAGCGGTCGAGCACGAGCGCCACGTTCACCGGAATTCTGCTGGCGCGCCGTGGCGCCTCCGGCGCTGTGAGCGATACCGCGACGTACCGCGTGCTACGGGCAGCGGCGCGGATGAGAGTACGATCGGTACGAAGCTTGAGCTTCATCGTTTATCTCCTGAAAAAAGGTTGTGCGCAAGCTCGATGAGGCTGTCGACCAGCTTGTTCTGCTCGCGGGACAGCGGCCGGCGGACGTGCAGCTCCACATCGGGCGCGAGCCTGATGCGTTCCCATTGCGAGCGTTCTCCTCCTCCTGGTGGAGGCGCTGGCGAAACATGCGCGGCCCGCGAATAAGAGAGCGACTCGGCGATGCGCGTCGCGCGCCCGCCGGCCAGCACTTCTCGCACGTAGCTCAGAGCGGACGATTTCGGCTGCTCGTCCGCCGTGCGCAGCAGTTCCCTAACGGCGCGGTCATCGAGCTTTTCGAGCCGCCTGCGGATTTCGGCGAGCGGCAGGTGTTCGCGCTGCAGCCGCTTGATGAGATTGAGCCTGTCCAGATGTGATCGGCCGTAACGGGTGCCGGGTCCGCGTGCTTCGGGTGAGGAGAGAAGACCTTGCTGGATGTAGTAACGGACCGTCCGACTGGTAACGCCGGCTTGGTCGCTCAGCTCATTCAGGTCAAAGGTTTGGAGGTTGTCCGCCATAGGGCAATATTAACAGTGTGACGTAACACTGTCAATACTGGCGCCCAATGACGGCAGTTGTCAACGCTAGCCGACCACTACTCCTCGAACAGGTCAGAGTGCGTGCCCGTCCGGACGAAGGTGATCTCAGCAGCCCTCACCAGATATATCAGCAGCCGGTCGGGCCCGACGTGCCACTCTCGGAACCCCTTCCAGTCGCCACCCAGCTTGTGGTCCCGGAAACGGGGTTCGAGCTGATCCTCATTGGCAAGGCGGCGCATGACAACGTCGAGCTTGTGGACATCCTGGCTTCGCCGTTCCGCCCGCCGACGGTCCTTCTTGAACGCCCCGGTTACCCGCGGCCGGAGCATCGCTAGCGGGTACCCCGATTCTTCCGCCGTTTCGACCGCGTACGCTTCGCGTCGTCAGCCGTATCAAGCTTCGCGAACAGCTCTTCCATTGACTCGGCCCGGATCAAGTTTTTTTCAGTGCGGGCCTCGCGCATCGCACGCCGAGTGGCCGCGTTGGGGATGCGGACGTCGAACGGCAAACCGCCGTGCTGGACGATCTGGCGGTAGAACAGCGTAATCGCGGCCGTTGGCGAAAGGCCCAGGTCCTCTAGAGTAGCCTCTGCTCCTTCCTTGAGCGCCGGTTCGACTCGCGCGCGGATCATCGCCGTCTTTGCCATTCTTCCCTCTCGAACAGAGACGCAATTAATGTACCCCATTTGAGATACATTTGCAATAGGTGTCGGCTGGGCGAGCGGCATGTATATGTGACCAGTGCGACGTACTGGGACACGGGAAATAGCTCGCCTGGTGGCGGCGATTCTGCAGACCCATTTTCCGCTGCCGCTCCAGCATCCTGCTCGCGAAGACCGTTGCAGGCCGCCAAATTCCTCCGCCATGGCAGATGTCATCATCACGAATCCGGTAATCAACTCGCCGTTCACCGAACCCATCCGCCACTTTGAGTTCGGGGACCGCGGCATCACCGGGGAGATTATCGACGGTCGGCGCCACTCGAGCTACTTCGTCCCAATTGCTGAGGGCCGCCGTCAGAAAGCCCAGCTCTCCCTCGAGGCGGAGTGGACGCGTGACCGGCTGCGGCCGAATGAGCTAGTCAATAGGATCCGCGAAAAGGTCGCGATTTGGCGGAAGGGAGGCCACACCGGAGTTACTACAACGACAGCGCGTCTCCTCCACTACTGGACCGACCCGGAGCGTGACCGGAAGCTCTTCTTCTGCCAGATCGAAGCGGTGGAGACTGCCATCTACATTGCCGAGGTGGCCTCGAAATACGGCGACGCGTGGATCGCGAACGAGTTGCGCGACGCGAATACCACTGGCGGCAACGCGGATCTCTTTCGTGTCGCGCTCAAGATGGCAACGGGAAGCGGCAAGACCGTGGTGACGGACTTACTGCACCTGTTTTTATCCTCGTCTGCAACAACACGAACGTCTCGAAGCTGGTCTTTGACTATATCGCTGGGTGGGAGAAGCCGCTCGATGATAGCACAACGCGCCTCGTGCCCGGGAAGTTGGATCTCTTCAGCAACGTGGTAGATGGACGCTGGACCGATCGTCCTACCACGATCCTCGTGGACAGCGCGCAGCTCGAATCCGGCGAAAGCATGCAGCCGGATTTCAAGAAAGTCGCGGCGCGCGAGATCGAAGAGTTCAAGCAGGAATACCGCAATCGCTTCCCTGGCCGCGACGCCGATGAGCTAACGGACGAAGACCTCCTCCGCGAGGTGATGAACACGGTCGGCAAACCCGGTAAGCTTGGCGAGTACGTCAAGTGCGTGGTCAGCGTCTCGATGCTTAGCGAGGGGTGGGACGCGAACACAGTTACGCACGTGCTCGGCGTACGCGCCTTCGGGACCCAGCTCCTTTGCGAGCAAGTGGTGGGACGCGCGCTCCGCCGCCGCAGCTACGCGCCGACCATCATGGAGGTTCATATCGGCGACACGGAAACGAAATTTACGGGCTTCGAGCCGGAGTACGCCGAGGTGTACGGCGTTCCCTTCTCGTTCATCCCCTGTGCCGGCACGACGCGGGAGCCTCGCCTCGGCCGGACACCCACGCGCGTGCAAGCCCTCCCAGATCGGTCGGGGCGTGGGATTCGCTTCCCGCGCGTACTCGGTTACCGCTACGATCTGGGCGACGAGAAGATCTCGGCGCGCTTCGGCACCGATTCGCGGATCGTGCTTTCCCCGCAGGACGTCCCGACACGTGTTGAAGTCGCTCCCGTAATCGGGCCGCACGAGATCCACACGCTGGATGACCTCAAGCGGATCCGCCCGCAGCAGGTGCAGTTCCTCCTTGCGAAGCTGGTAATGGAGAAGTACTACCGTCCCGACGACGGCGAGTCGCCCAAGACGTGGCTCTTCCCGCAATTGGTCCGGATCGCGCGAGAATGGTACGACCAGTGTGTGGACTGCAAGGACGACGCGTTCCCGCAGCTTCTTTACTTTGCAGAACACGCCCACAACGCCGCAGACCGAATCTACCGGAGCATAGCCGCGGCGGCGGAAGGAACACCTCGGCTGAAGCCGATCCTCGCGCCGTACGAATGGGAGCGAACGACTGACCACGTGGACTTCGACACAACTCGGCCGGTGTATGCTACGCGGGAGAAGTGCCACGTCTCCCACATCGTGTGTGACACTGGGAGTTGGGAGCAAAAGGTGGCGCAGGCGCTGGAGGAGCTGGACGAAGTGCACTCGTATGTGAAGAACGATCGACAGCCGGGGTTCTCGATTCTGTACACTGTGCACGGCGAGCAGCACGATTACTACCCGGACTTCATCGCACGAGTGGACGACGGCCAGATGAGGGGAGCGGACGACCTGCTGAACGTCGTGATAGAGGTGACGCGGGAGATGAAGAAGGAGAAGGAGGCTAAGGTGGCGACCGCGTAGCGGCTCTGGGTGCCTGCGGTGAACAACCACGGTGGTTTCGGGCGGTGGGCGTTCGTCGAGATCGCCGATCCGTGGCGGGCGAAGTCGCTTCTCCGAGCTGCGTTATACAAGCAGGCCGCGGCATAATGCCCCTGTCTGATCGTTCTTCTATGGGCTATTCTACATCATGTCGCGACAGAAGCTGTTGATTAGCCGGGCAATGACCCGCGTGGCGTCAAGCGTAGATGCAAAGGGCATCTACATGGTGTCCGTCGCCGCCAGGTTGCTTCATGAGAAGCCTTCAACCATCCATCGCTGGGCATTTGGCTACCGACGCCGCGGCACCGACTACACGGCCGCAATCTCGACCGATGTGGCACCAGTAGCGAATACGCGCGTTCTCACGTTTGTCGAGCTGGTTGAGCTGATGTTCATCCAGGGGTTGCTCAAATCGGGTCTTACCTGGCCGAAGGTTCGTGACGCCTCGCAAGTTGCTGCGAGACTCCTCGGGAACGAGCCGCATCCCTTCGCTTCGAGGCAATGGTTTGTTGATCCAGCCGCGCTCTATCTTAAGCTGGGGGAGGAGCACGGTGAACCGATCTTGATTGAGGTTGCCGGGCACGGCCAGTTTGCGATGGAGAAGGTGCTCGCTCCGTACCTCAAGCAGCTCGACTTCGACGTAGGAGGTGTCGCACAGCGTTGGTATCCCCGAGGCTTGACGATACCGGTTATCGTTGATCCTCGCCGCTCGTTCGGAATGCCGGTGACGGCGAAGGCCGGAGTACCTACCGAAACGCTCGCAGCACTTCACAGAGGGCGCGACTCTATTTCCTCGATTGCGGCATGGTATCGGATGGACGAGGTGGAAGTCCAGGCCGCGGTGGAGTTCGAGCAAAGTCTTTCTCGCGCCGCGTGAATTTCCTGTTCGACAACAACCTCCCGCCTCCTCTTTCCGACGCACTTCGACTACTCAGTAAGCCTGTCGCACACGTCCGCGACATTAACGAGCTGGGACCCGCTGCTCCAGACGACCTGATTCTCGATTACTCCGTTCGCTGGAATTACGTTCTTGTCACACGTGATCACAGGATGCGCCGCGCACCGCAATTTCAGGCCCTTCTTCGCGCGAAGAAGATCGCCGCCTTCTTCGTAAGCACCGGCTCAGCTCGGCAGATGCATGCGTGGGAGATTGCGAAGTTGATATGACTGGGCTGGTGTCAAGAGTGCTGGTGTTCGGCGTGTGTGGCCTCTCGGTGTTGATGGTTGAGTGGTGGCGCAGCAGGAGGGAGGCCGGAGTGGCCTGAGGCGGCTTCGACGATGAATCCTGCTGATATG
>JBHENQ010000020.1:0-28771 GCA_046261975.1 Gemmatimonadaceae bacterium
TGAACTCTTGGACTGCCCTAAGAAAGGAAAACGGCTCCGATAATTGTCGCAACCTGCAGCATAAGTCCAACCACAAAGACGCGCCTGAGTCGAATACCGACGGTATCATACTTCGCATAGAACAGGACGTTGAGCTGCCAATTCGCGACGGTCCCGTGAGTCCGATTTCTGATGGAGGTAAGTCCGTACGATGCTCAAGGAGCTTGCCCAACACGATCATGTTTGACAATAGCCACCGCGATGCCCATTAGCACGAAGTTTATAGTCGTCATTCAGCCTATCTTACTCCAGGAGGGAAATATGTGATTCCCGGTGCATTTGCCCCTTCAGTTCAAACCACGCCATAGGGCAGCCCCGCATTCCGAGCGAGACTTTCGTAGCATTCGAAACAGTCATTGGACACGAGAATGACGATCCGACGAACTTCGGCCGGACGTTGCCTGATACTCAATCGGGCTGAAACGTGCGCGTACCCTACCTCGGTGGCCACGGTCCGGATTTAGTAATTATTTTTGCTCTTTGATGCCTTCTCGAAGAAAATGGCCCAATATCCCAGCCCTATAAAGCCTCCCATAACGACCACCGCTATAGTTACCATGGCTGTGTCGGCCGTAACCCAAGGAGAGAATCCGCTGCGCGCGATTCTTACTCCTACAAAGACCGGTATTGCGGCTATGATGCCTACGATCGTGGCACCCAACAGCCACTGAATTAGAGGGCGGCAAATCCCGACCACAGCGCCGGCGCTCAAGCCTCCGAAAATGTACACACCTATGACGGCGAACGCGTGGACCGGAACTCCAGTTCGCGTGTGAAGCGTGAGCGATCCAGACACGAGGATGAGAAGCAGCGTCCAGCAACAGAAGATCGCGCCGAACAGGAGGCCGGCCTTAACACCCCAACCGATATTCGCTACGACCGACACGAACACCTCGCGGTCGTGTTAGTGGAGGCGGTTCTGTCTCGGCAGGGAGCAACATAGTGTCCCCCCTCTCGCTTGCGTGCAAACTCTAATCGCAACCGAACTCAGCGCGCTACACGAAGCACGGCGCCATAGATGAGCCTGGTGCCGAAATCCAGTGAGGTCAGCGGGATTCGCTCGTCGTTCCCGTGCATGCGGTTCTCGTCGTCCTGGTTCAGCGGAAACGGCAACACGCCATACGCCTGGATCCCCCACTGCCTCAGACGCGCGCTATCCGTAGCACCCGTGCTCATGTACGGCACCACTGCAAGCTCCGGATTCAGTGCCTTGGCGCTCTCGGCGATCGCCGCGAACATGGGAGAGTCGAACGACGAAGCAGCCGGATCTACAGCATCACCAGCGGCAACCTCGATCGCCACCAGCGTATCGTTCACCACGCGCTGTAGTCGCCGCACCACGCTGTCTATCGACGCGCCTGGCAGCGTGCGGATATTGAGCGTCGCCTTTGCCTCCGTCGGAATGACGTTGCCGCGTATGCCCCCGCTGACAAGCGTCGCTGAGATACCGTTGCGCAGTACGGCATCGAACACCGGGATACGCGCCAGAACGCGGGCACCACGCGCGTTCCTTCGCGCATCGCGAGATGCAACATCCGCCATCGCTCGCCGCTCGAGCGCATCGGGCCAGACCTTGCCGAGCTGGCCGAAGAACTCACGCGTTGTTGGATTCACCTGCAGCGGTTCTCGATGCGCGCCTATCGCAGCGAGAGCCCTGCCAAGTCGAAGAATCGCGTTCCCCGCGAGCGGCACGGATGCATGCCCGCCCGGCCCGCGCGCGGTAACAGTCACCGTGTGAGGCACCTTCTCGGTGTTCTGTACCGCTACGTAGAGCGGCTTGCCACCCACGATGCGCGTCCGCCCGCCCTCATTGAGAGCGAACTCCGCTCGAATGAGCTCCGGATGGTTCGCAATCAGCCATCCCATCCCCCACTCACCGCCGGCCTCCTCGTCTGAATTGGCGACGAAAATCACGTCCCGCGAAAGAGCGCCGCCGGCGTCCAACACGTGTCGCTTGAGGAGCAACATAGTCTGGAGGTTCGCGGCCAGCATCCCCTTGTCGTCGATCGCTCCACGCCCGTAGAGATAGCCATCCTTGATGGTGGCCGAGAACGGGTCGACCGTCCACTTGTCGCGCTCGACGCCGACCACGTCCATGTGGCCCATGATCAGCACGGGCTTCTTCGCCCCGGAGCCTTTGAGCCGAGCCACGAACGCCGCTCGGCCAGGCGATGGCTCGAAGAGGTGCGTCTCTATTCCGGCCGCGGTCAGTACGCTGTCGAAGTAGCGCGCTACCGCTATCTCGTTGCCGGGCGGATTGACGGTATTGAGCCGGATGATGGTCTGAAGGTGCTGGACAGTCTCGCCGCGCGCCTTCTCCCAGTCAGGCTCCTGCGCGCGCACCACCGGTACGATGGAGAAGGCGGCCGCGAATCCCCAACAGAATCGTTTCAAGCTTGAATAATTCATATGTCAACCAATACACCTGGTGGCGGGGCCATCTCATGTGGCGACCAGCATTGCTTCCGTGGCACGGACGAGCGGCGCGAACGACAGCTTACCGCTGGAAACGCGCTCAGCCAGCTCGTGCGCGAGCTCCCGCTGCCCCTCGCCAAACAGATTCTCCACAACCCAGGGTCCGCAGCGGGGGTTGCGATACCAGTCGGCGTCGAAACGGTCCACAAGCTCGTCGTGCAGAACAGCCTGCAGCTGCCAAGCTCTGAGATATCGAGCCGAATAGAACCGGGCGTCCACGTCCACGAAGGCGTCAGCAGAGTCGTAGCGAAACGACGTAGCATTTGTGAGAAGGTCGACGTAGCGATCCGGGAGGGATGTCCACGGAACGTCGCCGCTGTAGAGGTCCAGCTCATAGAGGAGCTTGGCGGAATAGCGCCGCAGGAAATGCAGCTCCTCGAACCCGGCCAACCGGAGGAACGCCGCCACGTCGTGTCGCCCAAGGTCCGTGTAGCGCAGCAGCCAGCCCGGATCATGCAGAAGATGATCCATCAGCATCGCATACGCCTCGGTTATCGAGTTGTCACCAAGCCATCGGTACTCGAATGGCAAGTCCGCGCGCGCGTAGGCAAAGTGTAGAGCGTGTCCGAGCTCGTGGAGAAAAGTGCTGTAGTCGGTCTGGCCCCCGTGGGGTCGAAGAACCAGGTACACCTCATCTGGGATGCGAACCGGCGAACAGAAGGCGCGCGAGCGCTTCCCTTCCCGCTCTCCGGTATCGTACAGGATTCGGCCGCCGGCATTCGCGTCAATTCCCATCTCCCCTACCTGACGCCGCACGACCTCCTCCATGTCGCCGCTGGGGAAGTATCTGTCGAACTCACGCGCTCGCATCATCGCGAGCGCGTCCGCACGGGTAGCTTCATCCAGGGCGATTCCCAGCTTCGCCTTCACTGACTCGGCGTAGGTGTCCGCCCACATGGACTCCGTTTCGCGCAGGAACATCTGACATTCCGCGGAGAGCTGCGCCATGTCGATGCCGCTGAGCGTTTCGAACGTCGAGACATAGTCCGGCGCTATATCCAGCGCTTGAACCAGGTCGCGCTCGCGCTGAAACCGCTCGAGCCTCAGTGGTGCCAGCTCACGTGCCACCAACCTCGCGCGGGCCTCGTCGATCGCGAGGCGCTCCGCTCTGGTCGGTGCGTTGGCGATGTCGATCGCGGCACTCTGGTACTGGATGCGCCGGCCCTCGCCTACATCTATGGTAGCCGTGGACTCCCACGCCACCTCCCGCTCCTCCAGCTCCGCCAGATCGCGCTGCACGTTGGAGTCCGCAAGCCAGTCCAGAATCAACCGCGCTCCGCGCCGCTCCTCACTGTTCGCGACTGCGGCTGCGAACACCTCCCGCACAAGCGCCAGTGAATCGCGGGACAGAAGCTTACCGTAGCGCGCGTAGATGGACTGAAGATCCACAGTCTGTTTGAGGCCGGAGTGCGCGAGATATGTCTCCCGCGACACTTCCTCGGTCAGCCGCTCGCCGTCGCGGCGAAGGGCGTGCAGCTGGCTGCTGGTCACCAGGCCAGCCGTTGTGTCAGAACTGTGGTCAACTGGTCCGCCGCAACCCGTTCCTGGAGCAAGGTGTCCCGGTCCCGGATGGTGACTGTCCCGTTAGCGATGGATTCGCCGTCTACCGTGATGCAGAACGGCGTGCCGACCTCATCCTGCCTGCGATAGCGCCGTCCGATAGCTCCGGATTCATCGTAGAATACTGGGAACGCAGAACGCAGATCGGAAGCGATGCGCTGCGCCATCTCCGGCATTCCATCCTTCTTTACCAGGGGGAAGATCGCAGCCTTGGTCGGCGCCAGCGCCGGGTGGAGTCCGAGAACGCTTCGTCCTTCCTCCTCGCCCGAGACGCTCTCTTCGCGGTAGCCGTTCACCAACAGCGCCAGTAGCGTCCGATTGGGTCCACACGCTGTTTCCACGACGTAGGGAACGTAACGACGGTTGTTGGTCTGATCGAAGTACTCCAGCTTCTTTCCCGAGAACTTCTGGTGCTGAGTGAGGTCGAAATCGCCGCGGTTGTGAATGCCCTCGATCTCCTGAAAACCCAGCGACCCGCCGAAATCGAACTGGATGTCGAAAGCCGCGCGCGCGTAGTGGGCCAATTCATCCGGCCCATGCTGGTTGAACCTGAGCCTGCTCTCCTCCAATCCGAGTGAGCGGTGCCACTCCATGCGCCACGCCTTCCACTTCTCGAACCACACCATGTCGGTGCCAGGCTCGACGAAGAATTGCATCTCCATCTGCTCGAACTCTCGCGTCCGGAAGATGAAGTTCCCCGGCGTGATCTCGTTGCGGAACGCCTTTCCTATCTGCGCGATGCCGAACGGTATTTTCTGTCTGGTGGATTGCTGCACGTTCAGAAAGTTGACATACGACCCCTGCGCCGTCTCAGGCCGCAGGTAGACTACCGCCGCGCTATCCTCCACCGGTCCCATGAAGGTCTTGAACATGAGGTTGAACTGCCTGGGCTCACCCAGCGTTCCCTTGTAGCCGCATACTGGACACTGCGCGTCTGGCGTGCCCGGAGCGCCCTTCATGCCGGGGTCGCCGGCCCGAAATCTCCGTTTGCAGTTTCTGCACTCCACCAGCGGATCCACGAAGCCGCTAACGTGTCCACTGGCTTCCCATACCCGGGGATGCATGAGGATAGCGGCGTCCAATCCCTCGATGTCGTCGCGCGCGCGTACCATGGCATGCCACCACCGGTCCTGCAGATTGCGCTTCAGCTCGACACCCAGCGGACCGTAATCCCACACCGATCCCGTACCTCCGTAGATCTCGGAGGACTGAAAGATGAAGCCACGACGCTTGCACAGCGACACAAGCTTCTCCATCACATCGGGATTCGTTTGCATTGATGTTGCCATGTCTCAATTTATCCGGGAGACCAGCGTCCTGGCGATCAGATTGCCATGATGGCGGCCGTTCTCGATAAAAATCTTGTTGGCGTCGTAGCCGGCCGCCAGCACACCCGCTATGAACACTCCCGGGACGTCTGTCTCCATTGTGGCCACGTCGTGCGTCGGCTTTCCGGTCTGCGAATCGATCGACACGCCGAGGCTCGAGAGCAGCGTGGGGTCCGGCGTATACCCGGTCATGAGGTACACATGGTCAGCACCCAACCTGGCCAGCTCTCCGCCCTCCGAGCCTTGAAGCACAACTGCATCTGGTTCGATGGCAATCACGCGCGCGTTCCAGCGTGCCGCAATGCTCCCATCAGCGATACGGTTGGTGATATCCGGAAGGACCCACGGCTTGACGCCCTTGTCCAGTCGTGGACCGAAATGTACCAGGGTCACGTGCGCGTGCGAGCGATAGAGATCGAGAGCGACTTCCACCGCGGAGTTTCCGCCGCCAACCACCACCGCGCGTCGTCTGAACGCTTCGTGCCCCTCGCGGAACGAATGGGTCACGTGCGGCAAGTCCTCCCCGGGAACGCCGAGCCTGTTCGGGTTGCCGCGATAACCCGTCGCGATTATGATCGCCTCAGCAGGGGAGACACGCACGGGGGGGGAGCCGCTGAGCGCTCTTGATCGCACCAGGAACTGCGGCTCGGTCCCTTCGATCGCTTGCACTTCCTCGTATTGCAGCACCTTCAAGTCGAAGTGGTCGACCACGGCGCGGTAATATGCCATGGCGTCCCGTCGTGTCGGCTTTTCCGCCGCGACAACGAAAGGCACTCCTCCTATCTCCAGGCGCGACGCGGTCGAAAAGAAGGTCATGTACGTCGGATACTCGACGATCGAGCTCACCACGCACGACCGATCGAACACCCTGGCTCGGAGTCCGGCTTCCTTCATCGCTATGGCCGCGGCAAGACCGCAGGGTCCCGCCCCTACGATAACAACCTGGACGGAATCACTCATTGCTTCGCCGATCAGAGCGAATCTACTCGAATTATCTGATCGCGCCGAGTGCCTACGCTCACGTAGGCGATGGGTGTTCTCGCCAATTCCTCGATTCGGTCCAGATATGCTCGGGCGGCGGCGGGTAGATCGGTGAGCTTCCGCGCGCCTGCCGTGGACGACCGCCATCCATCGACCCACTGGTACCGCGGAGCAGCGTTGTCGAGAACCTCAGGATCACCCGGAAACTCCTCGAACACGTTGCCATCGCACTCGTACGCCGTGCAGATCGCGATGCGGTCCAGAGTATCCAGCACGTCCATTTTCGTCACCGCGAGTCCGCTCAGGCCGTTGATACGGCCGGCGTAACGTACGACCACGGCATCGAACCAGCCGCAGCGGCGCGGGCGGCCGGTCGTGGCGCCGAACTCGTTCCCCAACCTCCGGACCTCCGAAGCGAGCGGCTCATCGAACTCCGTAGGCAACGGTCCATTCCCGACCCGAGTAGTGTAGGCCTTCACCACGCCCAGAACGGCGTCCAGCGAGGTCGGGGCGATTCCGGCGCCGATGGCTGCGCCGCCCGAAGTAGTGCTGCTCGACGTTACGAACGGGTAAGTGCCATGGTCGACATCCAGCAGTGATCCTTGCGCTCCCTCGAGCAACACCGCTGCCCCCGTCTCACGCGCATTGAAGATGGCGAGTCCCACATCCTCGGCGATTGGAAGCAGACGCGGGGCAAGCCGTTCGAGCAGAGCCACGGTCTCGGCGGCGTCGGCTCTCTTGGACGAGCCCATGCTCGCCAGCCTTGCGTTGGCGTGCTCGACACCACGCTCCACAAGTGAGCACACTCGTTCAGGGTGCCGAAGGTCGACGACGCGAATACCACGTCGCGCCACCTTGTCCTCATACGCTGGCCCGATGCCGCGCCCGGTAGTACCGATTGCCTTGCTCGCCGCGCTCTCTCCGTCGACAAGCTTGTGATGGGGAAGCACCAGATGCGCGCGTTCGCTCACATAAAGCCTGCCCTGCACGTCCACTCCGTCGCGGACCAGCTCGTCTATCTCGTCGAATAAAGTGTCAGGATCGAGGACTACACCGTTTCCGATGGCGCACCGAACGCCAGGATGCAGAATGCCGCTCGGGATTTGATGGAGAACGAAGGATCGGCCGCCGATCTGCACTGTGTGTCCGGCGTTCGCACCGCCCTGGTAGCGAACCACCCAATCGGCCTTCTCGGCGATGACGTCTACGAGCTTCCCTTTCCCTTCATCTCCCCATTGGGCACCTACGACGGCAAGCGTACGGGTCTTGGAATCGAACATCCGGGTGTGGGGTGTCGGGTGTCGGGTGTCGGGAAGCGGGATTCAAATATAGGGGTTGGCCGCAGGTGCTCGCGAACCAAACTCGGTATCCCGACACCCGACACCCGACACCCGGTTCCTAAAGCCACAGCGCAAAGAGAATCCAGACCACGAGCACTAATCCCACGCCCACTTTCATCGCCGTGGCGACGACTCGACCGATCAGAGCGCCTGTCGCAACGCGGGTGGCGGAGCCGACCTCGGTGCCACGAGTCGTCATCTCCGCCACGAAGGCGCCAGCGAAAGCGCCCGCGAATGCTCCGATCAACGATCCAACGAGGGGGATGGGTACTCCCACGAACGCGCCGACGATGCCACCGATTATCGCGCCCCAACCCGCTCGCCGTGAGCCTCCGTATCTTCTCGCGTAGCGCCCAGCCATCATGAACTCCAGTGCCTCGGCAATGACTGCGGCGATGCCAATGCCTACGATGGTCAGGGTGCCCAGGCTGCCAGCCGGGCCGAAAAAGCTATACAGCGCTGCCGCACCGACCATCAACCAGAGGCCTGGCAAGCCGAAGGGAATGAGTATCAGACCTACAACCAGCGCGACCCCGAGAAGCAGTTGTTCCATTATCCTCCGCTGTCGTTGGATTCCTTATGAAATCGCATGCGCATGACCGTGCCCGAGACCAGAGATGCTGCCTCTCTCGCGCCGCGACCGTTATCACGAAGCTCGGCCAAGCTGTCCCGGGCCGTATGAATTCGAGCAACCGTGCCAAGCGTACCCTTACTCACTGTCACCACGTCCCAGCCTCCATCGGCAAGTGCCACACCATCGAGCAACACACCCGGCAAGAGTCGTCCTGTGGCAACGTGCAACCCAGCTTCTCGAGCGCCTGCAGCCAGACCTTCCAGGAGGACTTGGGGCCGCTTGCCGCTGTATGTGAGACGTATCATGCCGGCGTCGTCACATCCGTCGAAGTTGATGACGACGCCAGGCTCGCGATCACGTGCCAGGGATCGCGCGCCCGCCAGGCCAAGCTCCTCCGCGCTCGTGAGAAACACCCCCATCTCTCGCTCTCGCGGGATAGCGCATGCCGAGATCAGAACGGCGGCGACTCCCGAGGCGTTGTCAACTGCACCCGGCGATCGCGTGCCGACGACGCTTGCCGCGATCGGTAATCCGGCAAAGACGCCCGCAACACCCAGAAGGGTCCAGATACCAGGAAGGTTCCACGCGCCAATAGCCTGTCCCGCGCCAACCGCCAGTGCCGCCAACCACACGACGATGCTCAGCATAACGCCTGCAGCACGCAATCCAATCGGAACTGGCTGCGACTTGGAATCCAGGTGAGCCATCAACCATACGCTCGGCTTACCTCGCGTCGCCACAAGGTTCACACCGGAGGTTCGGCCGTAGGCAAGCTCGAGAACTCCATACCTCGCAAGCCAGTACGCTGACGCCGCCATTGCGATTCCCCCTATGATGAGAATCACGAGCGGAGCCAACCGCGCATCACGCGCCCCCAAGTAGCTTGCGAGCGCGATCGTGGCCATCCAGCCCAGCCCTATAGCGGGCGTAGCAGCACGCCCGGGAAGAGTGGAATACTCGAAGGTCTCTTCGGAAATGGTGAATCCACACTCGCGCAAGACGCCCGAGCAATACTCGCGAGCTCGTCCTTCCGCGGCACTGCCAGCCGGCCGAGGCTCCCGGGCAAGAACAGTGAGATGCTCCCAGGCTTGCTCCGCTTCAATCACCTTCTCGCCGCTTGCGGCTGTCGCGCGGTGCTTACGAGGTCGGCCACTCGCTTGGTTTCGACGTCATCAAGAGGCAGCAAAGGAGCTCTCACGGGACCGCCGTGGAAACCACCTCCAGCATGATCAAGAGCCGCTTTCACGCCTGCGACACCCAGCGCGGCGACGATTTCCTTGGCAAGAGGACTCAGCAGTCGCTGAGCTCTCTCCGCTTCATCGACATCCCCGCGCGCGTACGAAGTCAAAACCGCGAGCGATAATTCTCCCGCGAACAGCGCCACGGCCAGTATTCCGCCGCGCGCGCCCATGCGCAGCGCCTGACAGAATGATCCACCATGGCCGGTGAGCACGGTGAACTGACCTGACTGCGCCGACAGATAACCGCCAAGTAGCGTGAGATCGCCGGAGCTGTCCTTCATTCCAATGATGTTCTTGTGGCGCGCCAGCTCCGCGACCAGCTCGGCCTCCAGAGCGAAATGCATGTACTTCGGGATGTTGTACAGAATCAGGGGGATCGGACTCTGGTCCGCGACGCGACGAAAATGTCCATCTAGAGCCGCGTTCGTCATGGCGGCGCCGTAGTAGTGCGGCGCCATGACCAGCACCGCGTCCGCGCCACGCTCGGCGGCGTCCTTGGAGCGTTGAATACATTGGCGTGTCGATTCCGCACCCGTGCCCGCTATCAGCCAGCGGTCCTTCGGGACAACGACCCGCGCGAGATCGACCAGGCGACGGCGCTCATCTTCGTCGAGAAGCGGGGCTTCCCCGGTCGAGCCTGCGACGACGATACCCTGCAACCCCGTGGCGAGATGAATGCGCACGTTCGTCTGAAACGCGTCGGCATCTAACGCGCCCGCAGGGTCGAAGTTCGTGACTACAGGACCGAGTACACCGGCGAGACGAGGAGGCATGGGGCTCGGGAGTCGGGAGTCGGGAGTCGGGAGTCGGAAGTCGGGATTATGTACCGCAATCCCTAATCCCTAATCCCTAGAAGTTAATATCCGGCAGCTTTGTCGACGACGTTCAACAGCGGTTGCCCCGCAGCATAGCGCCGCCAGTTCGTAAGAAACAAATCCAACGCCCGCGGCCAGAATCCATGCGGCGACACGGGAGATACGTGCGGCGTGACCACCACCTGGCGCATCCGCCATAGCGAGCTGGAAGCGGGCAGCGGCTCTTCCTGAAAAACGTCGAGCACTGCGCCACGAAGTTTGCCCTGCTCGATTCGCTCAGCTAGCGCTCGCTCATCGAGCAACGAGCCGCGCGCGATGTTGACAACTATTGCACCCGGCGGCAGAAGGTTGAGTCGTGCGGCCATTATCATCTCTCGCGTGTCATGGGTGGCCGGAGCCGCAAGAATGAGCAGATCGGCATGCGGCAATAGGGAGTCCAGAGCATCTGGCCCGGCGACTTCAGTGAAGCCATCTGGTGCACCGAGCTCAGGGCGGCGGCGAATGCCTGAGCACAAAACACCAAGTGCGGTGAGCCTTGTTGCGATTGCCCCGCCTATTCCGCCCGATCCAACAATTAACGCATGGCAATCGCGCAGCTCACGCACCGGCGAGCTGGAGTCTACGAAAGGCTCGCGCCACCATTTTCTTTCGCGCTGCTGCTCCAGAGCGAGGTCCAGCCCTCGAAGGAGGTGGAGAACGCCGGCCAGCACATGCTCGGCAATCGGTACGGCATGAACGCCCGCGGAGTTGGTGAGAACGACGTCGCTCTCCTGCATTTCCGGAAAAAGAGCGCCGCCAACACCGGCCGCCCCGGAGTGCACCCACTTGAGTTGTTTCGCCGCCAGAAATAGCGGTCGTGATATGCCGAAGCCAAGGTAAACCTCGGCGTCGCGTATTGCATCCAGCGCTTCTTCGCTTGGTGGGGCCCCGCCATCACCATCTGAGATCGTGGGCGCCGAAACGACGCGTACCCTCCATCCGGCCGGAGCCGATCTCCGAATGACATCGGCGCGTTGGGCACCGAGCCTCCATTGATGGGCCGTAGAGTTGAGATCCACGGCCAGAATCCGGGACGATGAGCTTTCGACGGCAGTCAAACTCTACGGATTGTTCAGATCGCGCAACTCATCCGGTGAAATTTCAGATGACGACTCGTCCAGAGCGATGTGGCGGGCAGTTTCCTCCAGCTGGGAAACGGTGGCCTGGTCGGCGCGCGTCGGAGTGAGCGAATTGGTGAAGACCGTTCCTCCACACGTGTCACAAACGATCGACTCTGGCGGTGCCTGGGCATAGTTCTTCTCTTTGCCGCACGTAATACATACGAGGGTGAGAAGGCCTTCAGACTCTCTTCGCATATTAAACTGCGGGTGTCGGGTGTGGGGTGTCGGGTATAAGGGCCCAATGAACAACTCGGATCGTTACTCCGCAACCCCCGTGACCTGTGACCTGTGACCTGTCACCTGTGACCTGTCAGCTTAGGGCTAATCCCATTCTCTCTTTTACCTGTCGCAAGGTCTCGCCGGCGAGTGCCCGGCACCGATCGGCCCCAGCCTGCAGAATCTCAGATATCCTTCCGGGTCTGGCGCGCAATTCGGCGGCTCGCTCCCTGATCGGATCGAGTTCCGCCCGCATCGATTTGAACAGCTCCTGCTTGCAGTCGAGGCAGCCCCAGCCGGCGGTCCGGCACTGGTTAGCCACGTGTTCGACCAACTGAGCGCTGCTGAACGCGCGGTGGAGATGATAAATGTTGCAAACCTCCGGCGTTCCCGGGTCGCTACGACGTACCCGCGCGGGATCGGTCACTGCCGGACGTAATTTCTCCCATAAGGCGTCCGGTTCCTGCAGTAACCCCACGGTATTGCCCAGCGATTTGGACATTTTCGTCTTGCCATCCAGGCCCATCACACGCCGAGTTGCTGTGAGAAGGGGCTGGGGCTCGGGCAGGTAATTCTCGTCTGGAGAGAACCGGGCGTTCCATCGCCTTGCGATCTCCCGGCCGAGCTCGAGATGCTGCACCTGATCTTCGCCCACCGGCACAAGATCGGCCCGGTAGAGGAGAATATCGGCCGCCTGCAGCACGGGATAATTGAAAAGCCCGGCGGGTATGCTCTCCTGTCTCTCTGCTTTCTCCTTGAACTGCGTTTGCCGCTCCAGCTCGCCGAGAGGCGTAACCGTGTTGAGAATCCACGCAAGCTCGGTATGCTCCGGCACCATCGACTGCACGAAGAGAGTACATTTCTCCGGGTCCAATCCCGCCGCGAGAAGCGAGAGCGCCATCTCGCGAGTTCTCTCCCTCAGCCCGTCGGCCTCGTACGGAATGGTGATCGCGTGATAGTTGACGATGCAAAAAATGCATTCGTAGCGGTTCTGAAGCTCCACCCAGTTCTTGACCGCTCCGAGGTAATTTCCTATGTGAAGCTCGCCGGATGGTTGAATTCCGCTGAAAACTCTGGGCATCCGATCAACGTATGAGTGCGGAGCACGAGCCGCAAGCAACCGTGCGCGCCGCCGGAAAGATGCTGCGCCTGATAGAACGCGCGGCCGATCAGGCTGCGGCTGTCATTCGCGAGCGAGCGCTTGGACGTGCGACTCTGGTCTGGAACGAGAAAGGTCCGTCTGACTTCGTCACCGAGGTCGACACTGCCGCCGAGAACGTCATTCGAGATTCCCTGCTCTCTGCCGAGCCGGGCTCGGCGTTCATCGCTGAGGAGTCAGCGCCGAGCGCCCAGGTTGGTGCGGATGTGACCTTCGTTGTTGATCCGCTGGATGGCACGACGAATTTTCTCCACGGCTATCCCGAGTACGCTGTCTCCATTTGCGCACTGCTCGTCGGCGCCCCCATGGCCGCAGTAGTGCTGAACGTTCCGCGTGGGGATCGCTACACCGCGATCGCCGGCGGGGGTGCGAGGCTGGACGGCACTACCATCAAAGTCTCTCAGGTTCGGGACCCACGGCGTGCCCTGGTTGGCACGGGATTCCCCTTCAAGCAGTTGCGAATGTTGGACCTGTACCAGCTCCAGTTCACGGCCATCACGCGCGGAGCGTCGGGCATCCGCCGCGCCGGATCCGCGGCTCTGGACCTCGCCAACGTCGCCGCCGGCCGCTTTGATGCTTTCTGGGAGCTGGAGCTTGCGCCGTGGGATTTTGCCGCTGGCGCGCTGCTCATACGCGAGGCTGGGGGGACGATCACGGACTGGTCCGGCAGCTATCCATCCTATGTGCATTCGCCGATCGTTGCCGGCAATCCCGCCATGCACGCACACTTCATGGAGCTCCTTGGCGAGTTGGGTTCGGCATAATGAAGCTCGTCGAATGCGTTCCGAACTTTTCCGAAGGGCGTCGCCCGGAGGTTGTTCGCGCCATCACCGACTCGATCTCTGCTTTGGAAGGCACGATCGTGCTTGATGTCTCCTCCGACGAATCACACAACCGAACCGTGGTGACGTTCGTCGTACCTCTGGAGCGCGCGGTGGACGCAGCCTTTGCTGGCATCCGGGAGGCACGCGAACGCATCGATCTTACTGTCCACAAGGGAGAGCATCCGAGAATGGGTGCTACCGATGTCGTCCCGTTCGTGCCGCTCGAGAGCACCGGAACCACAATGGATGACTGCATAACTTTGGCGCGACAGCTGGGGGAGCGCGTGGGCGCTGTGCTCGAAATACCGGTGTATCTCTACGAGCGAGCGGCTACGCGTCCAGAGCGTGCCAACCTCGCTAACGTGAGACGAGGTGAGTTCGAGAGCATACGCGACGAGATCGGTCACGACCCGGCTCGCGACCCCGATTTCGGGCCGAAGCATGTGCATCCCACCGCAGGCGCGATCGCCATCGGCGCCCGCCCGTTCCTGATCGCCTACAACGTCTACTTAGGGAACGCCGCTCACCTTCAGATCGCGAAGAACATCGCGAAGGCGGTCCGTGCATCGTCGGGCGGCCTCCCGGGTGTGAAAGCTTTGGGCCTGGAAGTGGACGGCCAGTCGCAGGTGTCCATGAATCTCGTGGACATGAATCAGACTCCGATGCATGCCGCATTCGAAGCCGTGTCTGTCGCAGCGAGGACGAGCGGCATCGAGGCCACCTGGAGTGAGATCGTTGGTCTTGTGCCGGAGCGGGCCCTGTTCGACGCCGCTGCAAACAGCCTCAAGCTCAATCGCTTTACGCCGGATCAGGTGCTGGAGCGGCGCCTGCGACCGACGTCGCAACAACCCGATACTCTGGCGGGCTGGATGGCATCCGTGGCAGCGGCCACGCCAACGCCGGGCGGTGGCAGTGTCGCCGCAACCGCCGGCGCGATGGCCGCGGCTCTCGTGCAGATGGTGGCGGGACTTACGGTCGGAAAGAAGAAGTATGCCGCCGTCGAAGTGGAATTCAGGACAGTGTTGGAGCGCGCAGCATCGCTCGTAACTCGGCTCTCAGGGCTGGCCGCTCGCGACGCCGCGTCCTACGAGCGCGTGACATCGGCGTACCAGCTCCCAAAAGAGAGCAACGCCGAGCGTTCTCAGCGCGAAGCTGCGGTCGCGGAGGCGCTCATTGGAGCGTCGGAGGTACCACTCGAGACGGCACGAGCCTGTTCTGAGGTAGTTGATCTCGCGGAAATCGCAGCACTTCGCGGCAATTCGAACGCCGCCTCAGATGCCGGTGTCGCAGCCTTGCTCGCCGGAGCGGCGTGCCGCGGCGCCGCGTACAACGTCATCGTAAACGTAGCGTCGCTATCAGATCGTAACGCAGGCAAGGCGCTGGAAGAGGAAGTAGAAGCGCTCGCCCGGAAAACGGATGAAGGAGTGGCGCGAGTTAAGGCACTAGTAGACGACACTGCGCGTTGAGCGCCAGCTTCGCACTGTGCACGTCCTTCCTCCAGCGGTTTTTGGTGCTACATGCGCAGCCGTGTGTGCGAAAAACGCAGTGCGCAGTCTCTGCGCAGTGCGAAGAAGGTACTCCCTGCGCAGTTCAGTTCTTTACTATCAGCCTCAAGCGGTTCTGCGCAGTGCAAGGAGGTACTGCCTGCGCAGTCACCTTGCCTCGACCGGCGCTCCCCGAGGAGCAAGTTGCGTCAGTATCCGATGGCCTGTTTGAGTGATTGCGACCGTATGCTCGAAGTGCGCAGACCGGCTCCCGTCCGCGGTTACAACGGTCCAGCCGTCTGGCATGGTCTTCGTCTTCGGCGTTCCCGCATTGACCATGGGCTCGATCGCTATGGTAAGGCCGGGCGTAAGCTTGGTGCCGCGCTTAGGCTTGCCGAAATTGGGAACCTGCGGGTCACCGTGTGGCTCGGTTCCGACGCCATGACCAACGAGATCGCGAGCGGTGGTGAACCCCGCCTGTTCCACGACTCCCTGAATGGCTGCGCCGATGTCGCCGACGTGGTTCTCAGGCACAGCCGCAGCAATTCCAGCGGCAAGTGCGAGCTTTGTCACGGCCAGTAGTCGCGACGAGTCAGCATCCAGTTCGCCCACGCCCGCGGTGATCGCGGAGTCCGTGTAGAGCCCGCCATATAGCACACCCACGTCCAGCGAGACAATATCGCCGTCGCGCAGCACCCGCTTCCTGGACGGAATACCGTGCACGATCTCACTGTTTATGGAAGCACACAGTGATCCAGGAAAGCCATATAAGCCCTTGAAGGCCGGCACTGCACCTGGGTGAGCGCGGATGAAGTCCTCCGTAAGTGTGTCGAGATCGAGCGTCGACACACCCGGCTTTGCGTGGCTGCGCAACATGTCCAAGGTCTCGGCGAGAATCCGACCTCCCTCTGCCATGACCTCGATCTCGCGCGACGACTTGAGCTGAATCATTTCCCGAGCTGGCTCATGATTCGCTTGTTGACTTCTTCGACCTCGCCAACAGCATCGACCCTCACCAGCTGCGTGCCGTTCGATCCGTACCAGGCTATTACCGGCTCGGTTTGCTCACGATAGGCACGCATCCGATTGCGTACTGCGGACGGCTCGTCGTCCTTGCGGCGGATGAGTGTACCGCCGCATTTGTCGCATCGGCTGCCTGGCTCGCGTCCTTTGTATGGGGTCTGACATGAACCGCACACTGTTCTGCCGCCCAGGCGGGCAACTAGCTCGTCCTCGCTGATATCGAACACTATGACCGCGTCCAGAGCTCGCCCGAGCTCATTGAGCACTCGCTCCAGTCCCTCGGCCTGCGCAACCGTGCGCACTACGCCGTCGAGAACTACACCACCAGCCGCATCATCCTTGGAAAGGGCTTCCTTCATGATTCCCAGGATCACATCGTCCGGAACCAGGTCGCCGCTGTCCATGAAGCTCTTTGCTCGGCGACCCTGTTCGGTTCCTTCACGGACCGCGGTTCTGAGCACGTCTCCTGTGGCAATCTTGGGCACCCCCAGAACGGCGGCAAGCCGCTCGCCCTGCGTTCCCTTGCCGGAGCCTGGCGGCCCTAGGAGCACGAGGTTCATGGGGAGTCGGGAGTCGGGAGTCGGGAGTCGGGAATCGGGAAGCCCTAATCCCTAATCCCTAATCCCTATTCCCTAGTCCCTAGCCTGTAGTCTGTTGGCGACCCCGGAACCGCACGCGTCCTTTCTTCATGAACCCGTCGTATTTCCTCAACAGCAGATGCTGCTGGAGCTGCTGAATGGTGTCCAACCCGACGCCGACAATGATGAGGAGCGACGTTCCGCCGAAAGCGAACGGCACGTTGATCATGTTGGAGATCATGATCGGCAGGAGGGCGATCAGCGTGAGGAAAATCGCACCGGGCAGCGTTATTCTCGTGACAACCCAATCGATGTACTCGGCCGTCTTCGCCCCGGGCTTTACCCCGGGAATGAAGCCGCCCTGCTTCTTCAGGTTCTCCGCGATGTCGATTGGGTTGAAGATGATGGAAGTGTAGAAGTACGTGAAGAAGAGAATCAGTACCGCCGAGAGCACGTAGTACAGCCACGTACCAGGCTGCAGCGCATCAGACATTGGCTGCATCCAGCTCAATCCAATGAACTGGGCCATGGTACCCGGGACGAAGATTACCGTCTGCGCAAAGATTATCGGCATGACGTTCGCGGCGTTCAGACGAAGTGGTATGAAGTTCTTCGCCGCCTCGCGCTGTCGTCCGCGCGCCATGGTGCGCTGCGGAATCTGTATAGGAACACGCCTGGCAGCCACCGTCACCGCGACCGTGGCAGCGACCACCGCAACCATCACGATTCCCAGGAGAACCAGCGACAACGGGGCAATGGCTCCCGTCTGAACGAAGCTGAATGTCTGACCGATACTAGGCCAGGTTCGCTCCACGATCGAGAAGAAGATGAGCAGACTCGCGCCGTTGCCGATCCCCCGCTCCGTGATTTGCTCGCCGAGCCACATGACGAAAATGGCGCCAGTCGTGAGGAACAGCGTCATCTGGACTGTGAAGCTCAGGCCCGGGTTTCGAACGGCCCCGGGTATGGATTCCGTGAACAGAGCGAACCCGTACGCCTGCACGACTGCGATGAGCACCGTGAAATAGCGCGTCCACTGCGTGATCCTTTTCCTCCCCTCTTCCTCCTTCTGCATCTTCTCTACGGTCGGTATTAGCGCGCCTGCCATCTGCATCAGGATGCTCGCCGAGATGTACGGCATTATCCCGAGGGCGAAGAGCGTGGCACGGGACAATCCACCGCCCACGAACAGGTCGTACAGTCCGAGCAGCCCTCCCTGCCCCTGCGCCTGGAAGAACAACAGCAGGGAGTCGACGTCGATGCCCGGCGCTGTGATGTGAGCACCCACACGGTAGATCAGCAGGCACAGCAGCGTGAAGAGGATCTTTGCCTTGAGCTCCGGCGTCTTGAAGAGATTGCCGACGGCGGCGGCCGCATTCGGTTGTGCCATTGTTATTCCTCTACGCGGCCTCCGGCAGCCGCGATCGTCTCCCGCACAGATGAACTCATCTTCACACCGCGTACCGTTACTGGCCGTGTGAGCTTGCCGTTCGAGAGTATCTTGGCCGGCCCCTTGCCGGCCCGGACGAGTCCGGCTTCGACCAGCGACTCCTGCGTCACCACCTGGCCTTCAGGCAGCGCGTCAAGCTGGTCCAGCCGGATTATTTGCGATTCCCGCCGCAGCGGATTGGTGAATCCGCGTTTTGGCAGCCTGCGGGTCAGCGGCATCTGGCCGCCCTCGAACCTCGGCTTGCCGCCACCTGGTCCGTGATGGCCAGCGCGGGCCTTGATGCCCTTGTGTCCCTTGCCTGACGTCTTGCCCGTGCCGGAACCGGGACCACGTCCCAGACGCTTTCGCTCTCGGTGTGAGCCCTCGGCCGGACTCAGGTTGTGCAGACCGATTTTCTCCTTACCTGCCACGGCGCGCCTCCTTCACCGGCGTTACCTCTATGAGATGACGAACCTGCTTGAGCTGTCCGCGAAGCGACGGGGAGTCTTTCTTCACGATCTCGTGCTGGTGGTGTTTGAGCCCGATTGCCTCGAGCGTGCGAAGCATGCGCCACGAGTGCCCAATCCCGCTCCGAATCTGCTTGATGCGAATTGATCCTTTGGTCGCAGGCGTGTCCTTTTCCGTATGCGACGGCCCACGTGTACCGTGGTACACAAAAGTCCTAGGCATGTGCCGCCTCTCCCTTTGACTTGGCGCGCGAGCGATAGCCGAGGCTGGAGATCTCAATGCCGCGCTCCCGTGCGATCTGCTCGACCGTAGTCAAATGTGATAGTCCATCAAGAGCTGCTCGCACCATGTTGTGCGGGTTGGTTGAGCCCAGGCTCTTGGTGAGGATATCGGAGACACCAACGCACTCCAGGACTGCTCGCACGGCACCGCCGGCGATCACTCCAGCGCCCGGCGCGGCCGGCTTCATCAATACGCTTCCCGCTCCGTGTCTTCCAACGATCTCATGCGGGATGGTGCCGCCCGTGAGCGGGATCTGCACCATGCTTCGCCGAGCCGCGTCCACTGCCTTGCGAACGGCTTCCGAAACTTCGTTAGCCTTTCCTGTGGCGACCCCCACGCGTCCCTGCGTATCGCCCACTGCGACGAGTGCATTGAACGAGAAACGCCGGCCGCCTTTCACGACCTTGGCTACGCGGTTAATGGCGATCACGTTCTCGACTAGATCGCTTCCCTCGCGAGATGCGTCACGATCGCGTCCCCCACCCCCGCCACCCGGTCCTCGACCACCGTCGCGTCCGTCGCCGCGCCCGCCACCGGCACCACCGCCACCGCGGCCCGCACCACCGCCACCTCCTCGGCCGGTTCCACCTGCCCCTCCTCCGCCACGAGCCGATCCCCGGCCACTGCCACCTCGCCCACCACCGCCTCCGGGACCACCGCGACCGCCACCGCCACCACCTGAGCGGCGCGACGGCTGCCTCGTCTGCGGCGGCGGAGCGCCTTCCACAACCTTGGTTTCTTCCATTATCAAAACTCCAGACCGCCCTCACGGGCGCCATCGGCCACCGCTTTCACGCGGCCGTGATACTTGTAGCCAGCACGGTCGAAAACCACTCGCGTGATGCCGGATTCCTTGGCACGCGCCGCGAGCTCCTTACCGACCGCAAGGGATCGCTCCGATTTCTTACCCGAGGTGATTGCCAGGTCCGACACCGTCAGGATTGTCTTGTTGTTGACGTCGTCGACAATCTGCGCATAGATATGCTTTACCGAACGAAAGACCACGAGACGCGGCCTCTCGGCGCTTCCCGCCACCTTCTTGCGGACGCGAAGATGACGGCGGTATCGGAGCTCGTGGCGTGTCTTTGGCTTGTGTATCGCTCTCATGTCTACTTGGCTCCCGCCTTGCCGGCCTTGCGGCGCACTTGTTCGCCCTGGTACTTGATGCCCTTGCCCTTGTAAGGCTCCGGCGGGCGGAGGCTACGAAGCTCAGCGGCCACCTGGCCTACCATCTCCTTGTCAGCCCCCTCGATAACGATCGCCGTGGGCTGCGGCGCCGTGAGCTTGATGCCCTTCGGCGCGCGATACTCCACCGGATGCGAGAAGCCGAGCGCAAGCTGCAGTCCGTAAGGACGAGTTTCCGCCTTGTAGCCAACGCCGATGATCTCCAGGTTTTTGGCGAAGCCCTGGGTAACACCTTCGACCATATTCGCGATGAGCGTGCGCGACAGGCCGTGCAGCGCCTTGTGCTCGTTTTCGTCCGACGGGCGTCCAACGTGAATCGCGCCGTCCTTCAGCTCTATCATCATTGCCGGATGCATCGTGCGGGCGAGCTCTCCTTTGGGACCTTTTACCATCACCTTCTGCCCCTCGACGGACACAGTGACGGTCTTCGGCACGGAGACCGGCTTTCTTCCTATACGTGACATCTGTGGCTCCTATTCCTCTACCAGATTACGGCCAGAAGCTCGCCGCCCATGCGGGCCCGGCGAGCCTGCTGATCCGTCATTAGTCCCTTGGACGTGCTGAGGATCGCCATGCCGAGCCCGTTGCGGACGCGCGGGATTTCCGTCGCGCCTACGTACTTCCGCAAGCCCGGCGTGGAAACGCGGCGCAGCTCGCGAATCACGGGCTGATCGCCTGCCGCGTAGCGAAGGTACAACCGCAGGACCTTTCGGCCATCCTCGGTCTCCATCGTCTTGTATTCCTTGATGAAGCTGGATTCGGCAAGAATCCGGGCGATTTCCAGCTTGATCTTCGACGACGGTACATCCACGCGGCGATGCTTCGAACCGCACGCATTGCGGATGCGCGTCAACATGTCAGCGATCGGATCAGTCATGCTCATGTATGATTCCGTTTCAAGACTGTGAATCTCGCGAAAGGGTGTCGGGTGTAGGGTGTCGGGTGTAGGGAAACTTGATCACCCGACACCCCACACCCCACACCCTACACCCGATCTCTTCCCTCACCAACTCGCCTTTCGCACCCCGGGAACCATTCCCGAGAGTGCAAGTTCGCGAAAACAGATTCGGCACATGC
Source organism: Gemmatimonadaceae bacterium (assembly GCA_046261975.1). Classification (GTDB taxonomy): domain Bacteria; phylum Gemmatimonadota; class Gemmatimonadetes; order Gemmatimonadales; family Gemmatimonadaceae; genus JBHENQ01. The sequence continues at coordinate 21,239 of JBHENQ010000020.1, forward strand.
CGAACTTTCGTAGAAACGCGCGCGACCTGCCGCAGCGCTGGCAGCGGTTGTGCAGTCGCACGGCGAACTTGGGTTTGCGCTTGCTCTTTTCGATCATGGCCTTACGTGCCACAGCTGTTACTCCTGTCTGAGGTCCTGCGAGCTTGCCGGCTGCGTCAGCAACGGCTTGTCGTCGCCCTTGAACGGCATGCCCAGCTCGCGCAGGAGGGCGAACGCACGATCGTCGCGCCCGGCTGTGGTAACGAACGTGATATCCATACCGTGTACCTGCGCAACCTGGTCGAAGTCGATCTCGGGAAAGATCACCTGCTCCTTGAGGCCGATTGAATAGTTGCCTCGCCCGTCGAACGAGTTCGTGTTGAGTCCGCGGAAGTCTCGCACGCGTGGGATCGCGACCGCGATGAATCTGTCGAGAAACTCCCACATACGGGTACCACGCAACGTGACGCTAGCGCCGATCTCCTGACCGTGCCTGAGTCCGAAGTTCGATATCGACTTCTTTGCCTTCGTCCTCACCGGCTTCTGGCCGCTGATCACCTCCAGTTCGCCGACGATGCTGTCCAGGAGCTTGGGCTGCTTGAGGCTCTCTCCGAGTCCGACGTTCAGCACGATCTTTCTGAGCGTAGGGATCTCGTGCACGTTGTCCAGGGCAAACTGATCAGTCAGACGCGAGCGCACGGTGCCCTCGTAGTATTTTCTGAGGCGCGGCGGAGGAACAGGTAGCCCCATACCGGCGTGTTCGCGCCGCGGCGCCGCTTTGGCTTCGCCACCCTTCTTCTTGGATTCCTGCTTCTTCGGATCCTGCTTCTTGGGATCCGGCTTTGGTGATTCGGTCTTTGCCTTCGTCGCCATCATTCAGTCCTCGTTCAGCGGTTGCGCGGAATTGCGTCGCCGCTTTTCGCGCTCAGGCGCTCCTTCGTGCCGTCATCGTCTATCTGCCGTCTGGTCCGGGTGGGTTCCCCAGACTTCGGATCTATCAGCATCACGTTCGAGGCGTGAATCGGAGCTGGAAAATCGATGATGCTGCTTTGCTCGTCGGCCCGGCGTGCTTTGCGATGCCGCTTGACGATGTTGACCTTGTCCACAACCACCCGCCCGCTTTTCCGTAACACTCTGATTACCTTGCCTTCCTTACCCTTGTCGTCTCCGCGCATTACTCGAACCGTGTCGCCCTTGGTGACGTGCATCCGCGGGCGCTCGGAGTTGATCTCGTGTCTCGTGATGCTGCGTTTGCGGCGGGTCGCCCGGTGTTTGAGAGTTCGCATGTCAGAGCACCTCCGGCGCCAGAGAAACAATCTTCATGAATTTCTTCTCGCGCAGCTCGCGCGCGACAGGGCCGAAGATGCGGGTGGCCCGAGGCTCTCCTGCGTCGTTTATGATCACCACGGCGTTCTCGTCGAACCTGATGTAGCTCCCATCCTTGCGGCGCGTCTCCTTGACCGTGCGCACGACGACGGCACGAGCGACGTCGGATTTCTTCACGGTGCCGTTGGGCAGGGCGTCCTTCACCGCTACTATCACGGTATCACCTAGCCCGGCGTAGCGACGCCTCGTTCCTCCCAGAACGCGTATGACCAGGGCACGCTTCGCGCCCGAGTTATCCGCAACTTTCACGATTGATTCCTGCTGAATCATTGCTGTTCTCCGGCTAGCGCGCGCGCTCGACGATCTCGACGAGACGCCAACGCTTGTCCTTGGACAGAGGCCGCGTCTCCATGATGCGCACGCGGTCTCCGGCCTTGGCGGTGTTCTCCTCGTCGTGCGCCTTGAGACGCTTGGTTCGCGTGATCATCTTGCCGTACAGCGGATGCGGGTAGCGGCGCTCGATCGCCACGACCACAGTTTTAGCCATCTTGTCGCTCACCACCACGCCCACGCGCGTTTTGCGCGCGCCGCGGCCCGTGGCGTTCTCCGTTCTCACGATCTCGCCCATGTCCTTTAAGCTCCTGTCTACCGCGCAGCGCCCGAACGAGCGCTTGCCGGCTTGGCGGCCGCGCGTTCACGCCCGGTACTCTGACGCTCCCTAAGAACTGTCTTCAGGCGCGCGATGTCCTTTCTAAGTATCCGAAACCGAAGCGGGTCCTCCAGCACCTCGGTGGCAGCGCGAAACTTTAGTCTGAACCGCTCCCCCGAAAGCTCGGCGAGTCGGCTCTGAATTTCATCTTCGGTCAACTCGCGTATTTCTTCAGCTCGCATCGGTATGTGTCTCCTCGCGCACGACGAACTTCGATTTCACTCCGATCTTTGCCGCAGCTAGTGCCATTGCCTTCTCGCCAGTCTTGCGATCCACACCCTCGAGCTCGAACATGACGCGGCCCGGCTTGACCACGGCCACCCAGCCTTCGGGAGAGCCCTTGCCCTTCCCCATCCGCGTCTCGGCCGGCTTCTTCGTTATGGGCTTGTCGGGAAAGATACGGATCCAGACTTTACCGCCGCGCTTGATATGCCGCGTCAGAGCGACGCGCGCAGCTTCTATCTGCCTGTTGCTCACCCATCCCGGCTCGACCGCCTGCAGCCCATAGTGGCCGAAAGCCACCGTGGCTCCGCGCGTAGCCAGGCCCTTGGTTCGGCCCTTGAACATCTTCCGGAATTTGACGCGCTTTGGACTCAACATCGCTCAGTTCCTCAGATGCCGGACGAGTAGGTGGTACCGCGCCGATCCTCCACCTTCTCTCCCTTGAAGATCCATACCTTTACGCCGATAGTGCCGAACGTCGTCTTGGCCGTTGACGTGGCGTAGTCGATGTCCGCTCGCAGAGTATGGAGGGGTACGCGACCCTCGTGATAACCCTCAACGCGCGCGATTTCCGCTCCTCCAAGCCGTCCACCCGTTTTGATCTTGATGCCTTGCGCTCCCATTCGCATCGCGCTCTGAACCGCACGCTTCATGGCGCGCCTGAACGAAATCCGCTGCGCGAGCTGGTGCGCGATCTGGTCGGCAACCAGCTGCGAGTCGAGCTCCGGCCGCTTGATCTCCTCGACGTTGATTCCTACTTCCTTGCCCGTGAGCTGAGCAAGCTCGTCGCGCAGCTTGTCCACTTCGGCGCCCTTCTTCCCGATGACGACTCCCGGCCGCCCGGTATGGACGGTCACCACCACCTTGCCCGGCTTGCGCTCGATGACGATATCCGCGATCGCGGCGTGCTCGAGGCGCGCCTTCAGATACTTGCGCATGAGCTCGTCTTCCTTGAGCAGAGCCGGAAAATCCCGGTTGGCGTACCAGCGTGAGCGCCAATCCTTGCTTATTCCCAGGCGAAAGCCTATCGGATGCGTCTTCTGTCCCATTTATTTGCCTTCCTTCTCGGCTACCACGATTTCGATGTGGCTCGTCCGTTTGATGATCGGTGTTGCCCTACCCATCGCCGCCGGCATGAACCGCTTCAGCTTCTGACCCTCGTTCACTACCGCGCGCTTCACGTAGAGATTGTCCACGTCCACCGAATCGCCTGAACTTCGCGACTTGAGCTCCGCGTTGGCGACCGCCGACTTCAGCACTTTCTCGATCTGCTTCGCCGCGTGCTTCTTGGAGAACAGCAGAAGAGCAAGGGCGTCGTTCACGTCCTTGCCACGGATCTGATCGATCACGAGACGCATCTTGTACGGCGATTGGCGCGTCGTGCGATGAATTGCCTGCGCTGGAGCGTTCTTTCGCTCCTCTCGCCGCCTCTCCGCTCTTGCCCGGCTTCTCTGGCCCATCGTTTACCTGGCTCCTCCCTTGGGTGACGGCGGCGCCGCCCCCGGCCCACCGGAGGGAGCACCCGTCGCTGCCGGGGCAGAAGGAGCTGCAGTAGCGCCGGCAGCACCGGCAGCGGCCTTCTTGTCGGCGACGAGACGGCCGCTGTGGCCACGGAAAAGCCGCGTGGGCGCGAATTCGCCCAGTCTGTGGCCTACCATGTTCTCGGTCACGTAAACCGGGATGAACTTGTTCCCGTTGTGAACCGCGAAGGTGTGTCCCACGAACTCCGGCGTGATCGTGCTCGCGCGCGACCAGGTCTTCATGACTCTTTTTTCACTCCTGTCGTTCATTGAGCGCACTCTCTTCTGCAGCGCTTCCTGAACGAATGGACCTTTCTTTACGCTTCTGGCCATAGATAGAAAATCGGGTGTGGGGTGTCGGGTGTCGGGTGTCGGGTGTCGGGTTGGGGGGCCTACACCCCACACCCTACACCCAACACCCGGCTATTTCGTTGCCTTCCCTCTCTTGCGTCCTCGCACGACGAATCGCTGCGACGACTTCTTCTTGTTGCGAGTCTTTACGCCTTCCTTCTTGCCCCACGGACTCACCACGTTCCGCCCACCGCGCGTCCGCCCGCCGTGAGGATGATCCACTGGATTCATGACCTCGCCGCGAACCTTTGGCCGCCGGCCGAGCCACCGCGTCTTCCCTGCTTTACCGTACGATTGCAGCTCATGCTCGGCGTTCCCGACTTCGCCAACGGTTGCAAGGCAGTTGCCGTGCACCAAGCGCACCTCGGATGAGCCGAGCTTGAGCGTGACATAGTCGCCCTCCTTGGCCACTACCTGCGCCGACATGCCCGCTGAACGAGCCATCTGGCCGCCCTTGCCGATCTTGAGCTCGACATTGTGTACCGACGTACCGAGCGGCATTTCCTTCAGTGGAAGCGCGTTACCCGTGCGTACGTCAGAGCCGGGACCTGACACTATACTGTCGCCGACGGACAAACCACGCACATGAAGGACGTAACGCTTCTCCCCATCTTCATACTGAACAAGCGCGATTCGCGCGGAACGATTAGGATCGTATTCGATCTCGCGCACCGTCGCGGGCTGCCCGAACTTGTCGCGCTTGAAATCGATGATGCGGTACTTCCGCTTGTGTCCCCCGCCTCGGCGTCGCATCGAGATGTGGCCATGGTTGTCGCGACCTCCCGATTTGGTCAGAACCGCGGTTAGCGACTTTTCGGGCGTGGTCCGAGTGATATCCGAGAAATCGGACACCGAACGGAAGCGCGTTCCTTTGGTGACGGGCTTGAACTGACGAATACCCATGGTCTAACCCTCGAAGATCTCTATGGTGTCGCCGTCACGCAGCTTCACGATTGCCTTTTTCCAATGTGGACGCCGGCCCGCGGTCTTTCCCATACGGCGGGACTTCCCGCGCTGCTGCGATGTCCATACCCCGGTGACGTGAACACCGAAGAGCTTCTCGATAGCGCGACGAATGTCGGTCTTGGTGGCTTCTGGATGCACGCGGAACGTGTACTCGCCCCGCTCCTGATAAGCGGCCGAGCTCTTTTCAGTGACCAGCGGTCGCACGACCGTCTGCAATAACGCGGGCATCTGCTATTTCCTCTTCTTCTTCGTTGCGGCTTTCTTCTTCGGAGACCCAGCGGTCGAGGTCTTGCCCGAGCTGCTCTTTGCGGAAGCCTTTTTCGCCGCTGCTTTCTTGCCGCTGGCCTTCTTGTCGGCAGCCTTGGCCGTACTCTTCTTCGCGGGCTCGGCTCGGCCGGCCGCCTTCTTCTTGGTGGCTGCCTTCTTGCTTGCCGGCTCCTTTTCCGCACGCGCCGCGCGCGATTTCGGCGCGGCTTCCTCGGGTTCGCGATCCGGCACCGGCTCCAGCTCCTGGCCTATAGCGGGGGCTTCGATTATGACTGAGTCAGACCAGAGCACGTGGTACGCCGATACATCCGAGTACGGCATCACGCGCACCGATTGCAGATTCCGGCCGCTGAGGTAGACGTTGTCCTTGACGCCGTCCGTGAGGACCAGGACGTTGCGTCCAGCAAGACCCAATCTCGACAGCAAGGCCACGAGCCGCGAGGTCTTCGGCTCCTCGTAGCTGAATCGATCCACGACCACCACATCACCATCCTTCGCTCGCGCATTGAAGGCGCTCTTGCGCGCAAGAGCACGGACCTGGCGCGAGACATACTGCGCGTACGAGCGCGGCTGCGGACCGAATACGGTCCCGCCACCAACCCACTGCGGCGCCCTGATCGAGCCCTGACGCGCACGCCCCGTTCCCTTCTGCTTCCAGGGTTTCTGGTTGCCGCCGGCAACGAAACCGCGTGTTTTCGTCGCGGCGTTGCCCTGCCGCCGGTTCGCAAGGTACGCCTTTACCGCCTGGTGCATCACCGGCATGTTGATCGTGCCGTCGAATATCTCGACAGGAAGCTGAACCCGATCGCGGGCAGTGCCGTTCCCCGTGAATCCAGCCGCATCCATAGTCGCTGCTTGTGCCATGGTTTTCGCTAGCTCTGCTTTGTGACGGTCACAATGCCGTTCGTCGGACCGGCAATCGAACCGCGGACGTAAATGAGGTTGCGCTCGGCGTCCACCTTCTCGACGCGCAGATTCGACTGCGTGTGCCGCGCCGCGCCGTAATGCCCGGGCATTTTCTTGCCCTTGATCACGCGCGACGGATCTGTACCGGGGCCGATGGATCCGGGACGCCGATGCTTGGTGTTGCCATGCGTGTTCGGACCTCCGCCGAAGCCGTGACGCTTCACGACACCCTGAAAGCCGCGGCCCTTGGAAGTCCCGGTGACCTTGACGAGCTCACCCGGGGCGAACATGTCCACCTTCAGAACCTGACCGGGCTCGAACGTCGGAATCTCCGGCTGCTTGCCGGGCGCATCGTCAATTCTGAAGCTGCGCAGCACGCGTGGCGCCGCATTGAGACCAGCCTTGGCGGCATGCCCAAGCTCAGCTTTCCGCGCGCGCTGTCCACGCGGAGTCCGTTCCTTGGCGCCCGACTTGCGCGCGGTGCGCTGCTCGCCCCAGCCAAGCTGCACGGAGGCGTAGCCCATCCTGGATGCGTCTGGGACCTGTACCACGGGATTCGGCGACGCCTCTATCACCGTGCAGGGAATCTGTTGTCCCAGCTCGTTGAACACCTGCGTCATCCCCATTTTCTTGCCGATTATACCTATCATGGATCCTTTCTCGTGTAAGGCCTCGGGTGATCGGGAGTCGGGAGTCGGGAGTTCAGCGTCTACAATCGACTGCCGACTCCCCACTCCCGACTCCCGATTCCCCAGTCACTCCACCTTGATTTCCACGTCCACGCCGGCTGGCAGGTCCAGCTTTGTCAGCGCGTCCACCGTCTGCGCCCGGCTGTCCAGGATATCGATCACGCGCTTGTGCGTCTTAAGCTCGAACTGCTCCCTCGATTTCTTATCCACGTGCGGCGAACGAAGAACTGTCCATCGCTGGGTTTTTGTGGGCAGAGGAATCGGACCCGATACCTGCGCGCCGGTTTTCTCGGCCGTGCGCACGATGTCGGCCGAAGCCTGATCGATGACCGCGTGATCGAATGCCTTGAGACGAATTCTGATTCTTCCGGACATATAAAACCTAGGGACGAGGGATTAGGGACTAGGGATTAGGGGAACTTCCGACTCCCCACTCCCGACTCCCGACTCCCGTTATTTAACGATCTTGGTTACCACGCCGGCGCCTACCGTCCGCCCACCCTCTCGGATCGCGAACCTCAAACCCTCGTCCATCGCGATCGGCGTGATCAGCTCAATCTCCATCTGGATGTTGTCTCCAGGCATCACCATCTCCGTT
>JBHENQ010000021.1:0-40263 GCA_046261975.1 Gemmatimonadaceae bacterium
TTGGCAGCTCAACGTCCTGTTCTATGCGAAGTATGATACCGTCGGTATTCGACTCAGGCGCGTCTTTGTGGTTGGACTTATGCTGCAGGTTGCGACAATTATCGGAGCCGTTTTCCTTTCTTAGGGCAGTCCAAGAGTTCAGTCACCAGAATCGGCGGAGTTGAGTCATTGAGCACCCAGGCGACGGCAAGAACGGTTCTCTCTCCCTGGAATCAGTCACCTGTCCCGGCTTGATCTAGACTTCAGCCGTCCTCCCCGCATACATTCCGGCCGTGATCGAGTCCCGCGTACGGCTGCACGGAGGACCGGAGGACGCTGCCATCAGAGAGCTGGTGGCCGTACGAGAAATCGTCCACGCGTTCCTCACTGCGGACAGGCCGGAGGAAGTCTTCCAGTTCGCGCTGGAAAGGGTGAGCCCACTGGTGGGCGCGACGTTCGCCTGCGTCTACCTGCTCGACGGAGACGAAGAGTTGATGCGGCTCGCCGCCGCCTACAACTGGCCGGAAAAGTTCAAGCCCTTTCTCGGTCAGATGCGCGTGCGCCTCGGTGCCGGCCCAAGCGGAGAAGCGGCCAGCGAAAAGCGTCCCATCTATGTTCCGGATGTATTCGCGGACGACTCGGTGGCCGACTGGCGCGAGGTCGCTGGCGAGCTCGGCTTCCGCGCGCTCGCCGCGCTCCCCCTCCGCACCCGCACACGCGTACTCGGCGCGGTCACGTTCTACTTCGAGTCCGCAGGCGAGCTGGAGAACGATGAGAAGGGTCTGCTCCGCATCGTGTCCGACCAGATGGCCGCGACCGCCGAGAAAGCATCGCTGATAGACGATCTGCGCCGCACCAACGCTGCTCTCGTCGAATCCAACGCGGAGCTGGAGAAACAGTACTACGCGGCGATGGAGGCAAAGCGCGCAAAGGACGAGTTCCTCTCCAACATGTCGCACGAGCTTCGGACGCCCCTCACGTCCGTACTCGGCTACACGTATCTCCTCAACGAGGGACTGTCAGGCCCGCTCACAGACGACCAAAAAACGGCTCTTTCGCAGGTGACCGGCGCTAGTGAGCGCCTTCTTGCCCTCATCGAGGATCTTCTCGAGCTCACCACACTGAAGCACGGTTATCTCGCCGTCATGGTCGAAAGCTTCGATCCGCGGGAGGCGCTGCGCGACGCAGTGAGTGCCGTGAAAGGACCGCCGGCGGGCGTGGAGCTACGTCTAACCGCGCCCAGCGGAGAGATGCCAACCATGAAGAGCGATCGGCGCAAGGTGACCAAGATTCTGACTAACCTTCTCAGCAACGCTTACAAGTTCACCTCGCGAGGTGAGATTACGGCTGACGTAGCGACTGACGGTGAGCGCGTCACGTTTCTCGTGCGTGACACAGGCATTGGGATTCCATCTGAAGCGCATCAGCTGGTCTTCGAGGAGTTCCGGCAATTTGATGGATCGCCGACGAGGCAGTACAGCGGCTCGGGTCTTGGCCTGGCACTGTCCCGTCAACTCGCCCGTTTGCTGGGAGGTGACATCGGTCTCAGGTCCGTGCCCGAAGAGGGCTCCTCCTTCACGGTGGACCTCCCGCTCGAATATGCACCTGAAACAAGCGCGGTCGATGAGGTGCGGCCGCGAAGCCAGATGTCTTTCGCCCAATGATCATCGAAGCGACTACATCTCTCGCACCCCAGGCCGTACTCGCAGCAGCCAAGAAGTTTTTCGCGAGAAGGAGCCCCATCTACGGCGCATTCCTCGAGCGGGAATCCTCCACTTATCTGTCGTTTCGCGGCCAGGGTGGCGAAGAGATCGTCATTGGCGTGGAGCCGATCGACGGCGGTACGAGTGTGCGCGCCTCCACCTATCTGTTCACGCAGCAGGCGTCCCGCTTTCTGTCCACACTTGCTCCGGGGGCACCACCCACCGCGGTCGAAACCGGCTGATGAGCCTCGCGTTCGTCACGAGTCTCCGCACGAATCGGGATGTCGTTCGGGTTGGGCCATCCGTGCCCGGTGTCACCTCGACATCTGTTCGCGTTTCTATCCCTGAGCTCTGGGAGACTGTTCGGGTCGAGGTTGCTCAAGGTGAATCCGTGTCGAGAATGAAGGAAGCGGTGCTCGCCGACCTCATTCCCAATGCGGATGCAAAAGACTACGTGCTGAAGCTGCGCGGATTCGAGGTGCTGGACGAATCCTCCTCGGTCGAAACCGCCGGCGCCGTGAACGGGTCGACCTTTCTGCTCACGCATCGGCGGCGACAGGCCGTTCGATGATCCCGGTACAACAGGCGCGCGGCCATTCTGAGGCCGCTTCCGATGCGATAGCCACCGCAGCCTCCCGGCTGCGGTCGGAAATATCCAAGAGGATCCTGGGTCAGGACCGAGTGATCGATGAGATACTCATGGCACTCATGGCCGGCGGCCATGTGCTGCTGGTGGGCGTTCCTGGTCTGGCGAAAACGCTGATCATCCGCTCGATCGCTGAGGCGATGCATCTGGAGTTTCGCCGCATACAGTTCACTCCCGATCTGGTGCCGAGCGACATCACAGGCACCGAGGTGATGGAGGAAGACACGCACACCGGCGCCCGTGCTTTCCGGTTCGTACGCGGCCCGGTCTTCGCGAACATCGTGCTCGGCGATGAGATCAACCGAACGCCGCCGCGTACGCAGGCGGCGCTGCTCGAAGCCATGCAGGAGCATAGTGTCACAGTCGCAGGCGAGACTATGGCCTTGCCCGAGCCGTTCTTCGTGCTCGCCACCCAGAACCCCATCGAGCAGGAAGGGACCTATCCGCTGCCGGAAGCGCAGCTCGACCGGTTTCTCTTCGACGTGCGAATAGGATATCCCGCCGAGAACGATGAAGTGTCGATTCTCCGAGCTACAACGGGAGTGGAAGAAGTCGCCCTCTCTCGCGTGATAGACGCGTCGCAAGCGATGCAGCTGCAGCGTCTCACGAGAGAAGTGCCGGCTGCGGAGCCTGCATTGCGCTACGCAGCATCTCTCGCTCGCGCGACGCGACCAGACGATACGAGCGCGTCCGATCTGGCGAAGCGCTATGTGCGCTGGGGTGCGGGGCCGCGAGCGGGGCAGGCGTTGGTTCTGGGGGCAAAGGCACACGCATTACTGTCGGGCCGGTTCGCAGTGGCGCCGGAGGACATTCGCCGAGTCGCGCTTCCAGTGCTTCGCCACCGAGTGCTGCCCAATTTCGCGGCCGAGGCGGAAGGGATCACCGTGGAGCACCTCGTCGACGACGTCCTGTCGCGGATTTCGCCACCGAGAAGCGACATCAGGCTCTAGCAGGTTGCTGAAACATGGTGTTGCGTCGATGCGAGATAACCGCGAAACAGCAGCCACGGATTGACGCAGATAAAGGCGGATACCCCAACCAACCAGCCAATGTATCGACATGGGGGGGCCAATGCGTTTCTGAAGGTAGGCACTCCAACATCAACGTTATGGTTCTGTGCCCGTCCATTCCGTGCAATCTGTAGCGCCCCTGGAACAGTATCCGCGTTCATCTGCGCAATCCGTGGCGCCTTTTTGCAGTGTCCGTTGTTTGTCCGTGTAATCCGCGGCGTGTTTGGGTCTGCCAGTATTCTGGTGGATACTTAATCAGCTGAAACCTTACCAGCAGCCTCCTGGAACTGTGAGCCGCGGAGCGGTTGTTAGCCGAGGTGGGTATGGCGCGATCATAGACGCGCTGCGCGGCGTGACGTGGCCAGCGCGCCGCCCGAGCCGCGGCGCTACTTCCGGGACGCATCGCTCACGTCTCACAGGCGTATCGTCGGAGTTCACGCAGTATCGCCCTTACCGGCAAGGCGATGATCCTCGCCGGCTGGACTGGAAGCTCCTGGCGCGTACGGACCGCGCATACATGAGAATCACGAGCGACCGGGCGATCATGGAAACGGTGCTGATCGTAGACGCATCCGCGTCCATGGCGTTCCCGGAACGCACGAACGAGAAGTGGGTGCAGGCTTGCCGCGTGTCCGTCGGATTGGCGGCGGTCGCCCACGCTTCTGGCGATCCTGTTGGCCTTCTCGTCCCGGGCGCGACAAGAACTGTACAGTTGCCGGCACGCACCAGACGCGGCATCGTGGCTGAACTTGCGCGCACGCTGGACGGAATCGAACCCGCAGGAGGCGCTTTGTTGACGCCGGCGCTTCAGGTCGTGAGGCGAACGGCGCGCGTCGTGATTGTGAGCGATCTATTGGGTGATGGCGACGACCTTCTGCGCTCAGCGCGCGAGCTCGCTATCGAAGGAGAAGTATACGCCGTTCACATCGTAGCGCGGGCAGAGCTGAATCCGACTGGACCGGCAATCATGGCAACCGATCCGGAGCACCCGGAAATAAAGCGGCCGCTGGTCTTGGCGACGAGGGACGAATATATCCGGGCGTTTGCTGAGTGGCGCGCGGAAACGGCTCGCGCATGGCGAGCCGCAGGCGCCGTGTACACGGAGGTGGTCACGGACGAGCCGGCCGCCCATGCAATTCGGCGTATCACGCGCGCACCAGACCCCAGACCCCAGACCCCAGGCCCGCTCTCCCAGGTTTCCACGTGACGCTGCTCGCGCCCTATTATTTGTTGGCCGCCGCACTGGTCGCGGCGGGCGTCGTCGCGCTGCACTTCCTGGCCTGGCAGCGGCCACCTGAAACTCGATTGCCGACTGCTCGCTTCGCGCCGGACCGGCCGGCTCGGCATCCATCGCGTTCGTTACGCGCCACTGATCTGATTCTGCTGGCATTGCGCTGCCTCGCTGTACTTCTGGTAGGTACGGCGTTCTCAGCGCCTGTCATGCGACGGCCAAGACAACAGGTTGCGCGCGTGGTACTCGTGGATGTTTCGCGCGCCGTTGATTCGAGCGCGAATCTTCGAGACAGCGTGCGCGCCCTTCTGAGCGAACGGGATGTGCTCGTCGTCTTCGATACGACCGTGCGCGTGATCCCGCGCCAGGCGCACGATTCGGCAGCGCTTCTCGAGGTCGGTACTGCGCCCGGCTCCCTCTCCGCCGGTCTCGTTGCCGCCCTGCGTGCGGCATCTGCCCTGAAAACCGTGGCAGATTCTCTGGAACTGGTGATAGTCTCGCCGTTCGTGAGCGAGGAGTGGGACGAAGCAACAGCGGGGATACGAGCTCTGTGGCGGGGCAGGGCGCGCCTGATTCACGTCCGTCCGGCAGAAAGCGAACCACCTCTACGGACCGTAGAGGTGCGCGGCGCACCCGAGGACCCGATTCAAGCAACTGCGTCACTGCTAAACGCGAACGTCGCAATTGGTCGTATCCGTGCTGTCCGTGTCATCCGTGGCGCAGTTACGGCCACTGATTCTCTGTGGGCAAGCGACAGCGGGCATGTTCTGGTTTTGTGGGACCAATCTACCAACGTAGCGGAGCAGGCACGAAGCGATACGATCGGCGCCGTAATCGGGTCCTCCGTGGCCGTGGTTGCGGCGTTCGAGCGAAATGTGGCATTGCCGGACAGCGGCGTCATCGCGCGGTGGGCAGATGGCCTGCCAGCAGCCATCGAGCGCCGTCACGGCAGTGGCTGCATTCGCGAGGTCGCCATAGCAGTTCCCACGGTTGGGGATCTCGCGCTGCGTGAGAGCATGCAACGTCTCCTCGCCGGCTTCGCCGCGCCGTGCGGGGGGAACCGCGACCTGTCGCCCATACCGGATTCTCTCCTGACCATTCTCCGTGGAGGTGGCGACGGAGAGCCATTGCTGGTGGCGCGGAGTCTGGCCGCGTTGACGCCGCGTGCCTCGCGGCTCACCGCGTGGCTGATCGGGGCCGCCATCCTTGCTCTGATAGCGGAGCAGCTGCTCAGACGCCGCGGGGCTTCATCATGACCTTGCTTAAGAGACTCCGTGCAACGCGAGCCATCATCATGCTGGCGGTATTCGTTGGCGCGCTGATGTGGGGACTCTCAATCACGTTGCTCATGCTTGGGACTGCTGCAACGGTCGATATCATCTCCGGGTTTCCGCGAGCGGCCCGGCATATGGCGCTTCCTCTCGCGATTGTTACCGGGATCCTTGTAGGTGCCGGAGTTGCGTGGCGCGGTCGGAACGCGAGGCGCATGAGCGCGGTTGCACTCTGGATCGAGGAACGGCTTCCGAGTCTTCGGTATGCTTTGGTGACTTGGGCGGAAGCCCATCGGGAATCGGGAATGGGGAATCGGGAATCGGAACAGCGGCGGCGACTGGAGAAGGTAGTTGCGTCGGTATCATGGAAGCGGCCGGTGGCGCGGGCGGTCACTCGCACCGTTGTCATTCCGGCGGCAGTGTTGATCCTCGCGTCAGTCTGGCTCCTCAGCCTTCCGCAGGGCGCCGTCGCGCGAGTGCGTGTACCTCGGGCTGGCGACTCTATCGAACGCCCCGTACGCTCAGTGGCTGGCCGAATAAACAGGCTTGTGCCGCTGGTCGCGACTGTTGTGCCCCCAGCGTATACCGGCGAGACTCGGCGCGTTCTGGACGACCCAGTGTCGGTTTCCGGCCTCACCGGAAGCGCGGTGACGCTGGAGGGACGCGGCGCCGCTGACGGCATCTCGGCGCGCAGCGGCGCGGGAAACCTGCAAGTGATCTCGAATGGCGAGCGGTGGCGGACGTCTTTTGCCATGCCCGCGGCCGCCACGGCGCTGGTTCTGGCCGACGGCGCTTTCGAGCGACTTCTTGCCCTTGATCCGCGACCAGACTCTGTGCCAGTTGTCCTCCTCGTCGCACCAGCGCGCGACACTGTGTTGAGGACGCCGAGCGGACTTCTTGCGCTGATGGCAGAAGCCGCGGATGATTTCGGCCTGACCAGCATATGGTTCGAGTACATTGTCAGCTCCGGAGAGGGTGAGAACTTCTCGTTCCGCAGTGGTATCGTACGGCGCGAGGCGATTCGCGGCTCTCGCGCGAAGTCGCATCGGGCCGCGCTTCGGTTGGATTCGCTGGCTCTGGCACCAGGCGATGTGGTGCATCTGCGAGCTGCTGCGCGAGACGCAAATCCGGCACGCGGTCGTGGTCAGGGAACCGGTTTCTCCGAGACACGGACCATCCGCGTGGCGCGCGCAAGCGAGTACGACTCGATAGCTGTTGAGGGCGCATCACCCCCGGAAGCCGACAAGTCCGAAGTCAGCCAACGCATGCTGATCATTCTCACCGAGGCGCTTCAAAAGAAGCGGCCTCGTCTGGCCCGCCCGGCAGTGGTGTCCGAATCTCGGCGCATTTCCGTGGATCAAACCCGGCTACGCCGCAGGGTGGCCGAGATAATCTTCACGAGACTTGGCGAGGACAACTCCGCGGAGGACGAGGAGGTTCCGGGTGAGGTACCCGCGGGCGGCGTGCTGACGCCGGAAGAGCTTCTTCGCGCGGCAGAGGAAGCCACGGACAGGTCTGGCGCAGAAGCCATCGATTTCAGTGAGGGAGAGTCGCCGGTGGTCGCGATCAACCGGCCGCTCCTGGAGGCGTATAACGCAATGTGGGGGGCAAACCGGGAGCTCGACTCCGGAGAGCCTGGCCGAGCGCTGCCACACATGCGTGCTGCCCTCGCAGCGATCCAGCGTGCGCGCCAGGCTGAGCGAATCTATCTGCGCGGACGTGCGCCTACTGTGATCGTGGATCTCGCCAGAGTGCGGATGACGGGTTCCAGGGACGGCCTCGCGCCGCGAATGCCCAGGACGCCGCGGACTGCAACGGAGCGTATTCGTTTCGAGCGTGAACGCCGTTTTGGGATCGCCGTTCGCTTGCTCGAGGACTCACTGATGCATGCTGCCGCAATCGACTCGCTGCTTCTCTTGAGGATCGACGCAGCGGGTGACACGCCTGCTCTGGCCGCAGCCATTGGGAAGGTGATCGAGATCCTCAGGTCGGGGCACTCAGCAACCAGTGCTCTGGCCGCGGCGCGGCGTACCCTCGCTGGAGAGCCAGCTAGTTCGTCGAATATCGCGCAATGGGGCGGAGCATGGTGAGCACGTTCGTGTTTGCTACTGCTCAGTACGAGTCCGGTGACTGGGACAGTGCGCCGCTGGTGCCTCCGAATATCATCGATTCAGTTGCGCGCTACACCTCCATTGATGTCGCGCCCGCGGGCGTGGTCGTCCCGCTGTCGTCGCCGAACCTGCTTCGATATCCGTTCGTCTTCCTTACCGGTCATCTGCCCGTGCGCTTCAGTGACGCCGAGCGGAGAAGCGTTGATTCTTTCGTCGGGCGCGGCGGCATGTTGTTCGTGGACGATCACAACCATGACATCGATGGCGCCTTTCATAAGACGGCGACAGAAGAAATCACTCGAGCGATCGGACCGCTCGTGCAACTACCGAACACGCACTCGCTCTACTCGGCTTTTTTCAAGTTTCCTGAAGGACCGCCCGCCACCAGCCACGAGCTCAACGGTTGGGGCGACAATCTCGTGCACTCGCACCTGCTCGCTGTGGTGCGGAACGATCGACCTGTGGTTCTGTTCAGCAACAAGGACTACAGCTCCGAGTGGGGCTACCATCCCGAGAACAAGCGATTCCTGTCTGTGGACAACACCAGGTTCGCCGTCAACGTCATCGTCTACGCTCTCACCCGATGAACGTCGCCTCCGCGGGCCGGCGGGTTCGTCTCGCATTCGAACTGGCACTTCGAGTGGGGAGCTTTGTTGTGCTTGCGTGGATGGTGGGGCTCGGGAGTCGGGAGTGGAGAGTCGGGAGTCGGGAGTGGGCGGTGATGGGTGGCGATGAGTTCGACGGCCAGCTCATGCGATGGACGGTCATGCCAACCGCGGAGTCGCTGCATGTCACGCTTAACGAGCCACCTGCACCGGTATGGAGAGACTGGCTACGCGCGCTGCGACGGAATGGGCCGGTGTCATGGTCCGGGCAATTCGCGGCCGTCGCGATGGAAGTCTACGACGCTGGTGGTCCTTCCAACGACGTACGCGTGCTTGCTGCGGCGCCCCCGGGCGCTGTAGTGGAGCTTTCCGATGATGTGGGCCCGATCGACACCGCCGTTGTGGCACCAGCGGAGAGCGGCGTTTCGTTCAGGATACCGTTTCTGGTTGGGGCCGTGCGCATCGCTGCTCGGAACCATGGCGCGAGCGCCGCTCCACGGGATTCGGTGGGCACCCGGCGGGTGCTCGTCTTAGGCAGCGCAGGGTGGGAGTCGAAGTTCGCCGTCGCCGCGCTCGAAGAGCGAGGGTGGGATGTGGATGCGCGTATCCAGATCGCGCCCGGCATCTTCGTGACGCAGGGCTCGCCGGCGCAGCTCGACACCTCGGTCCATGGAGCGGTGATTGTGCTCGACCGATCTGCAGCCAGGGACGCATCGCGCATCACCACGTTCGTACTGAGCGGAGGGGGCGCGATCATAGGGCCCGACGCGGTAAGAAGCGGCGCGTTCGGAGCGATCGCGCCGGGACGCGCCGCCGAGCAGGTGGGCTCGTCCGCAGTGCAACCCGTGGCGGCATCGCTCGCCACTCTGACGCTGAGCCCGATCAGGTCTCTGCGCGCGGGCTCGGTGGCGCTCGCGTCACGGCAGAACCAAGTGAGCACCGCTGCCAGGCGTGTGGGCGCGGGCCGGGTGGCTCAGATCGGGTACAATGACACTTGGCAGTGGCGCATGGCCGGCGGAGAGCAATCTCCAGAGGCTCACCGGGAGTGGTGGAGTAGCCTCGTGGTCGGCGTAGCCTATCGTCCCACACACACTCTGCAAGCACATCCGCACCTCGATGCCGCCCCGCTCGCAAATCTCATCACGGCGCTGGGGAAGCCGCGCACGACTGTCTCTGTCGCGACCACTCGGGACGGACTGGTTGCCCGGCAGCTACGCCCGTGGATGTTCGCGCTGCTTGCCGTGTTGCTTCTGACGGAATGGGCATCGCGCCGGTTACGGGGTGCTCCATGAGCGTTGCCTTCATATCCCACTCCGACTGCGGTCGTCATGACACTGGATGGAATCATCCAGAGCACGTAGGCCGGCTGCGCGGCATCACGCGCGCTCTGCGCGAGCATCCGGAGCTTTTCGGCACGCTGGAACACATCGAGGGCCGCCACGCAACCGTCGAGGAGATCGCTCTGGCTCACGACGCCGGTTACATAGAGCGGGTACTGAAGATGGCAGCCGAGGGTGGAGGGCAGCTTGATGACGACACACTGATGAGCGAGGGATCAGGCGACGCTGCTCTGGCCGGCGCCGGCTGCGTTCTGGACGCGGTGGACAGGGCTTTCGACGGCCGGTCTCTCCGCAGCTTCTGCGCTGTGCGGCCGCCTGGCCACCATGCTCTACGCGCCTCCGCAATGGGCTTCTGCATCTTCGGAAACGTGGCAATCGCTGCGCGCTACGCCCGCCGGAAGCACGGCGCCGAGCGCATACTGATAGTCGATTGGGACGTGCATCATGGCAATGGAACGCAGGCTCTGATCGAGCACGACCGAAGTATTCACTTCGTTTCCATGCACCAGTGGCCCTGGTACCCCGGCACGGGTGCAGCGGATGACCGTGGGCGAGGCAACGTATGGAACGTGCCAATGCCTGCCGGACTGCCGCCTGAGCAATACGTCAATGCGTTGCAGCAGGCAGTGGATTCAGCGACGCTTGAGGCGACTCCCGATGTCGTTCTCATCTCCGCGGGCTTCGACTGCCTCCGCGGTGATCCGCTCGGCGGTTTCACGCTGGAAATAGATGATATCCGGCTGCTGACCAAGTGGCTTGTGCAGGCCGCGGAATCATGGTGCGGGGGAAGACTCATCAGCGTGCTCGAGGGCGGCTACGAGCCGGCTCGTGTGGGAGAAGCCAGCGTCGCGCACATGGCGAGCATGTAGAAGTTATACGCTGGGGAGCCGCGGACTACACGGAGGAAGACGCGCCGCGGATTTACGCTGATGAAGACGGACAACTGCGAAGGGCGCCGCGGATCGCGCTGATGAACGCGGATACTTGCAGGGAAGCTACCGATTGCCGGACTCGGACAGCGCGGAACACCATGATATGAGGTTGGAGTCCTTGCCTTCAGAATCCGAATTTTGGACCTCCTGCCGACGCGTTGGCCAGTTGCGTTTGGGGTATCCGCGTTCAGCCGCGCAATCCGTGGCTGCTCTTGCTTGTGGTATCTGTAGCTGGTCTTGTTGGGGCATCGTGTTTGACAACGCCCATCCGTGGCCGCTCTTCTTCTTGCTGCGTGTTTGATTCGCAACCATACTTATCTGTCTATGCCTCAGAGCGATCTTGCGACCAAAGGCGTGCCGCGCAGCTTTTTCAACAACGCCAACGGTGCGACGCAGCGCGATATCCATCCTCGGGAGATTCTCGACGCCGTACGGGCGAACACTGGCGAACTTTGGGTCGACATCGATTCGACCAACCGGCATCAGACAGCGCTGCTCGAAAAGATATTCGGTTTCCATCCACTCGCCGTGGAGGACACCCTCAACCCCAGGACGCGCGTCAAGGTCGAAGAGTATGACGGCATTCTGTTCGTGGTTGTCAGGGGCGTGCGTCTGAACGAAGGGACCGACGATCCGTACGACCTGGACACCTTCAACCTTTACTTCTTTCTTGGCCAGAACTTTCTGGTCACAGTTCACTCAGAGCATTCAAAGAGTGTCGCGGCCGTAGCCGACACTCTCAACAGGAACCCTGAGCTGCTTTCCCGCGGCGCGGATCGTCTCATGCACGCAATCATGGATGCGGCCGTCGACGAGTACTTCCCCATGATGGATCAGATAGACGAGTTCATACATGGGTTGGAGGAGAGGGTCTTCGTAAGCTTCGACGGCGATGCGCTGCATGATATATTCAGGGTGAAGCAGCTCGTGCTATCGTTGCGCCGGCACCTGGCTCCCCAACGGGAGGTGTTCAACGTTCTGACTAATCGGCCCAGCGCGCTGCTTGCACCCGATGTTCAGATTTACTTCCGTGACATCTACGACCACGTGCTTCGACTGACAGATTCACTCGATATCTATCGGGACCTTCTGAGCAGCACCATGGAGGCCTATCTCACGCAGGTTTCCAACCGCCTCGGCATGACGACCAAGGGTCTCACGGTTGTCGCAACCTTGAGCGTCCCTTTCGTCGTTGTGAGTGGAATGTGGGGAATGAACTTCGCCAGGATTCCTCTGGCGCAGGCGCCGTACGGGTTCTGGATCATGCTCGTGCTGCAGCTGGGCATCGGAGCCGGGCTTCTCATACTACTAAAGTGGCGGCGATGGCTGTAAACGGACTCAGGCTTTTTGGTGTCGTCCTGCTTTCGGGCGGGCAGGGCCCCCCGCTCCCGGAGCACCCGTACTCTCGTACTCGGACGATGCTGCGGAGGCCTGCGCAGATCCCGGCTACGTCCCTCATCAGCTACAGGGAAATCGGAGCTGTGGTGGGCCAGAGTCCTTTCGCATCGGTAAAAGAGGACGATGACGAGCTGGTTCGCTATCGAGAGACGATCGATGCCAATTTCGAGAAGGGCACAATCTATCCCGCCCCTTTCGGCACCGTGTTCAGATCTGCGGATCTGGTAGAGCGGTGGCTGGAGATGAACTATATAGCTCTGGCGGAGGGAATTCATTTTGTGCACGGCAGGTGCGAGGCCCGGGTTCACATTACCGAATCCGAGGACGGGAAAGGAAAGAAGGCCGACCGGCGCGCCGGTGGATCAGCGCCCGACATCCCTGGTATCAGCGCGGAGTGCTTCAGAGCGCTCCGCCGCCACGCCACCGCAGCCGTTGCTCTCAAGACTCCTGAGGACCTGCCAAACTCCGCCAGCAGTGCCTTCCTTATCGGCCGGCCACAGTGGGACGAATTCGGAGACCAGGTGGCAGAACAGGCCCGCCGTTACCTGGATCTGAGCTTCGAGACTACGGGCCCGTGGCCTCCGTACGATTTCGTGCGCATGGATATCGGGGCGTAGCCAGTGTTCTGTCCCGAGTGCGGCACGTGGAACAGAGGGGCGGCTGCCCAATGCACTCGCTGCACGGCGACCCTGCCTGACGTTCCGGATGCGCCGGACGACAAGCCGGACCAGGAGCTCGACATGCTGCGCCGCGGCACAGGCGGCCGCTATCGCATCTATCGCTTGCTCGCGACAGGTGGCATGGCGAGCGTGTTTCTGGCAAAGCACGCCGAGTTGGGTCGTCCGCTTGTCATCAAGGTGTTGCTGGCGCACCTGGCTCGCGACGCGGAGATGCGCGAAAGATTCCGGCGCGAGGCGGAGGCTGCATCGCAACTGCTGCATCCGCACATCGCATCCATTCTGGATTATGGAGAGCTGGAAAACACGGTTTATCTCGTGATGCCATTCCTGGCAGGCGGATCCGTAGCCGACATCATCGTGAAAAACGGTGTCGCGGCCGCGCCATTCGCCGCGCGCGTGGCGGCACAGGTGGCGAACGCGCTGGACTATGCTCACCGACACGGTATCGTGCATCGCGACATCAAGCCCGACAACATCCTGTTTGACGAGGATGGCAACGCGCACGTGACGGACTTCGGTATCGCTACCGCGCGGTTCCACAACCGGCTCACCGTTGCCGGACGCGCCATGGGAACACCGCACTACATGTCGCCAGAGCAGGCGATGGGTAAGCTGGTGGATGGCCGGAGCGATCTCTACGCGGTTGGCGTGCTTCTGTACGAGATGCTGGTCGGAGCGCCACCGTTCGATGGCGCTGACTCACAGTCAATCAGTTACAAGCATGTGCATGAAACTCCTCCGTCTCCGGAGATCGTGGATTCTCGGACGCCTCTGCCGCTTGCCGCGATTACCATGCGCTGTCTCGCGAAGTCGCCGGCGGACCGATATCAGAATGGCAACGAGCTCTCGGACGCGCTGGTCGCTTTTCTGAGCCAGTCTGGACCGCCCGAGGAGCTGCGATCCGCCTGGCTCGCGCGCCGCCTGGGTATCACGCCCACCAGCATATGAAGCTCACGCACGACATATACAGGCTTCGCACCAAACACGCATTCACTATCGCTCGTGGCGGCTCGAGCGAATACCAGACGGTCCGGGCGGTGATCACCGATGGCGACGGTGTCGAAGGGTGGGGAGAAGCGGCGGCGACTGGCTATTACGGTGAGACACCTGAGACGGTTATTGCCGCGTTCGCGCGGTTCGCGCCGATACTCGAGCGCGCCAATCAATGGTCACTCGAGGCAGTCGAGGCCGAGCTGGATGACGCCATAGGACACAATGGCTCGGCCAAGTCAGCAGTCAGCGCGGCGCTGCACGATCTGGCAGGAAAAAAGCTGGGGGTTCCAGTTTTCCGCCTGTGGGGCCTAGACCCGGCTCGCGCCCCGATCTCCAGCTTCACGATCGGAATCGGCGACGAGACCGAGCTTCGGGGGAAAGTGGGCGAAGCTGTGGAATACCCCATTCTCAAGGTGAAGCTAGGCACCGATCGGGATGAGGAGATCATCCGAGTGGTTCGCGATGCGGCCCCCGGCAAGACACTGCGAGTGGACGCGAATACGGGATGGTCCCCCAAGCTCGCGATCAATCGTATCGCGATGCTCGTGGATTACGGAGTGGAGTTCGTCGAGCAGCCATTGCCGCCCGAAGATCTCGAGGGATTGCGATACGTGCGCGAGCGCTCGTCCCTCCCCATCATTGCGGATGAGTCGTGCGTGACCGCGAGCGACATTCCACGGCTCCTCGGCGCCTTCGACGGGATCAACATCAAGCTCGCGAAATGCGGCGGATTGCGAGAGGCACTCCGGATGATTGCAGTCGCGCGCGCACACGGCCTGCTGGTGATGATGGGATGCATGATAGAGACGAGTCTTGGCATATCAGCAGCGGCGCACATGGCCGCGCTGCTTGATTTCGCTGATCTGGATGGCGCAGCACTCGTCGGCAACGATCCCTTTCGTGGAGCGACGATCGGCTCCGGCAGAATACAGGTACCGAATTCACCGGGGCTCGGCGTCGCGCTGGCATGAGCTCGCGACGCCTCGTCGAGGTCGCGCTCCCTCTTCCTCTCTTCAGGACGTTCACCTACGCGGCGGAAGCCGAACCGGCAAACCCTCTGGTTCCGGGCTCTCGAGTTGTTGTGCCCGTGCGGAACCGCCGTGCCGTTGGACTCTATCTTGGGCCGGCCCAGGAGGGAGCGCAGGACCTCGAAGCGATACGGGCGATCATCGATGTTCCTGACCGTGAGCCCGCTTTGTCTCCGAACATGCTCGCTCTCTGCCAATGGATCGCGCAATACTACGTGGTGCCGATCGGGCTGGCGTTTCGCAGCATTCTGCCGGCCGCTATGTCCGTTGCGGGTGTGCCTCGTCCTCCGCGCAAAACCCAGCGCCTCGTGGTTCTGGCGCGTGAGCTTCCGTCGCTGGTGGAGCGCGAACGGATCTTTGTCCGGGCGCGCCGCCAGCGCGAGCTCTTCGATGTGCTGGAGTCGATGGGCGGCCGTTCGACGATCGAGCATCTCACGCATCAGCTCGGCTTTTCCGCTTCGCTGATTCGCTCGCTGGCGGATCGCGGCCTGGCTCGCATTGAGCATGAGGTGGTGAACCGTGACCCTTTCGCAACGAGGATAGGAGTCGAAGCGACGGACCATGTTCCTACATCGTCGCAGGTATCCGCTCTCAGCGCTCTTACCAACGCCCGGCCCGGGGACGTGGCATTACTGTACGGAGTAACCGGCAGCGGCAAGACACTCGTCTATATAGAGCTCTTGCGGGAAATCGTGCGTCGCCGAGGTCAATCCGCTATCGTCCTCGTGCCTGAAATATCTCTCACGCCGCAGACGGTAGACAGATTTCGCGCGGTCTTCGGCGATCAGGTAGCCGTGTTGCACTCGGCGCTTAGCGATGGCGAGCGGTACGACGCCTGGCTCGCCCTCAAGACCGGCCAACGGAGAATCGCCGTCGGCGCCCGGTCGGCCATCTTTGCGCCGCTGCAGAACGTTGGTGCCATCATAGTGGACGAAGAGCACGAGGCCACCTATAAGAACGGCGAAACGCCGCGGTATCACGCGCGCGAAGTGGCGATCGTGCGTGCGCGGCAGGTGGGTGCCCTTGTCGTCCTAGGCAGCGCGACTCCCAGTGTGGAAAGCTGGCACAACGCGCAGTCCGGGAAGTACAGGCTTCTCGAGCTTCCGGAGCGTGTGGGCGCGGGCCGCCTTCCTTCGGTGAGTGTAGTGGACCTCAGGTACCTTGCCTCCGGTTCAGAACTTCGACACCGCACCGCCAGAGAAAGCCAGTTCCGGCGAGTGGTCAGTGAGCCACTGGAAGGCGCGCTCACAAATCGTATAGAAAGGGGAGAGCAGAGCATCCTGCTCTTGAACAGGCGCGGCTATGCGGCGTTCATGCAATGCTCCGAGTGCGGTGATGTACGTGTCTGTCCACACTGCAGCATCACGCTCACCTACCACCGCGCGCCGGAGCGGCTGGTATGCCACTACTGCCTCCACGAAGAAGCTCGCTCGGAAAAGTGCGTGCGTTGCGGCGGGGAGACCCTTCAACAGCGTGGTTTCGGCACGCAGCAGGTGGAGCGTCTGATGGCGGAGCGGTATCCGGCTGCGCGCATCGCTCGTATGGATGTGGACACTACAAGCGGAAAATGGGCACACGCCGAGATCCTGGACCGGGTGGGGAGTGGCGAGGTGGACGTTCTGCTTGGGACGCAGATGATCGCGAAGGGGCTCGATTTTCCCAACGTGACCCTCGTCGGCGTGATAGACGCAGACGTTGGGATCAATCTCCCCGACTTCCGGGCGTCGGAGCGAAGTTTTCAACTGCTGAGTCAGGTAGCTGGTCGCGCAGGCCGCGGTCCCAAGGGTGGAGAGGTGATCATTCAGACGCGAGTTCCTGGTCATCACGCCGTGCGATTTGCGATCACGCACGACTATCGTTCATTCGTGGCGCAGGAGCTCCCGGCGCGCCGGAACCCTCTCTACCCGCCGTATGTCCGGTTGGCCAACGTCATAACTAGTGGACTCAGCGAAGAAGGAACCGCAAAGCTGGCGATTAAAGGGAGCGACTGGATTCGCCAATTGCTGGCTGCTCATTCGATCGACGCGGTGGTCGTAGGGCCAGCCCCGTGCCCCGTGCAGCGGATAAAGAAGCGCTGGCGCTGGCACATACTGATCAAGAGCCAACAGTCCGCACTTCTGACAAAGGTCCTGCAATTTTTCCTGGATCGCTTCGACGTACCGGCGACGCACGACTTGCGCGTGGTCGTGGACCGCGATCCCGTCGCCTTGATGTGAGCCGTCACCCGCACTCATCTTTCATCTGTGAGCACCCTCGCCCATCCAGATTTCTCCGACCAACGCTTCGGCTCCTCACCCGACGCATCCTTCGCTCCAGCCCCCTCCGACGGGGTGCTACCGAGCGGATTCTTCTCAACCACCAACCTCCCGACCTACGTTCGAGTGAAGGGTGAGTGGCGGCTGCCGCGCGAGCCGCGGATGGATGCCGCGCTGGTGTTGGACGCCGCGGGAGAGCTGTGGGTTCGCGAAGGCCGGCGCGTGAAACGCGGAGACCGCGTAGCCATAGGCGAGACGGAAGACGGATCGCAGGGAATCTTCGTGCATTCCGGCGCTTTTTTTGGCGACGCCTCCGAAGGCGAGTTCCAGTTCATGACGAGCGAGGTGTCTCGCGAGAAGCCCATAGACTACACCTTGATGGCCAGGCTCCTGGTGGAAGAGCGTGAGCGTGGCGGCTACCCGGTGTGGGTGACTGGGCCGGCGCTGGTTCACTCCCGTGCGCGAAACGACATGACGTGGTTCATCTCGAACGGGTTTGTCGGAGCGCTGCTTGCCGGGAATGCGGTTGCCGTCCATGACATCGAAGCTTCCATCTACGGTACGACGCTGGGGATGACCGGTTCCGGCGCGGCGACGCTGGGCGGCCATGGCTTACACATGCGCGCCATCAACCGGGTGCGCGCGGCTGGCTCGATAGCGAAAGCCGTGGAGCAAGGGATCATCACCGATGGAATCATGCATGCATGCGTGACGCATGGCATTCCGTTCGTGCTCACCGGCTCCATCCGGGATGATGGCCCGCTGCCGGACGTGATCACTGATGCGCTGGCGGGCCAGGACGCGATGAAGTCTCACACGGTGCGTGCCACCATGGCCATTCTCATCGCAACCGCGCTCCACGCCATCGCCACGGGCAACATGCTGCCGGCATTCGTGACCGGGGAGGATGGCTCGCTGAGAGAGCTTGCCACCATCTGCGTGGACTCCTCGGAGTTTGTCGTGAGCAAGCTGAAGGATCGCGGTACCCACCAGGCGTTCGGTGTGGTCACCAATGCTCAGGATTTTTTACACATACTCAGGCTTTACGTCGAGCGCGAGCTTGCGGCGCCGTCGCGGCAAGCGGTGGCGGAGCAGGCTACCACGCGATGAGCGAGACGCGCCACAGGTTTCTTCGTGCAATCGCCGAGACCATCGGTGCAGAGCGAGTGGAAGAGGTCCGTCTCTTTCAGCCCATGCGTCAGGGTGGTCAGGAGAGTGGAGTCGCGATAATAGCGGCGTCCGTTGCACCAAGCGAGGGCTCTGACTCAGCGCCAGAAGTGATGGCGCCTCGGCTGACTGTGTACAGGGCGAGCTACCTGCTCACTCGAAAAGGCCCGGAGCGGGGCAGGTGGGAGGTTGACGTGACTTCCGAGGCGGAAGCGCCGCTGGAAACACTGGCTGACGTCGCCCGTGGCGTGCACCGCCGGTCCGGAGACGACGCTGAACCGGAACGCCTTACAGGCAACGCGTTCCGGTCCGCGCTCGCTGAGGAATCATGGATCGCCCCTCGGTGATGGAGGAGTTTCGCGCGTACCTGCGCGACCACAATCTTCCCGTCACCGCCCAGCGTCAGGCTATAGCGGAAGTGATACTCGGTAGCGACCGCCATCTCTCAGTGGAGGAGATCGAGCATGAGGTTTCGGAGCGCGGCGTCGCAGTTGGAACGGCAACGGTGTATCGCACCATCGAGGTGTTGCTTCGCAGCGGACTGGTGGTCGACCGCGATTTCGGAGAGGGCTTCAAGCGCTACGAGCCGGCTCGTGGGATGCCGCAGCACGAGCACCTTCTCTGTACGGTGTGCGGCAATGTCACCGAGTTTCGGGACGAACGACTGGACCGGATAACGACGCTGGTGGCGGAAGCGAACGGTTTCGCGCGCCAGAGCCATAGGTTGGTCATCGTAGGAGTCTGCCAGCAGTGCCAGAAGGGGCCCGGGAGTCGGGAGTCGGGAGTCGGGAGTCGGGAAAACCCAGATACCCTGCGCCCTAGTCCTAGTCCCTAGTCCCTCTAGTTCTTCCGCAGCACGTACTCGCCGGTTCGTCCCTGAACTGTACCCGTGATCGCGGTGCCGTCGAAGGAGCCGTCGAAGACAAGAAGTGTGTCAACGGCATGGTTGGCACCGACGACCGCGAGCCGCACGTGGTCTCCTTGCAGAGTTCCGAGAATGCCGGCGCGTCCAGCATTGGAATCGATACTGCCGCTCAAGTGGGTCACGCCGGAATCCTGGGAAAAAACGTAAAGCCGAATTCTTTCGGGTGGCTGACCAAAGAATGACGGGCTGGACGTGTACGCCCCCTCGATCGGCTGGTCGACGGCGCTCACTACCTCGACGAAAAGGGCGCTGAGGCGGAGGACCGACCCGAATAGCCCGGTCCCGCCCACGAGATGACTGATGGGGCCTGTCGTGGAGAGTGGATCGTAACGCGAACGGTAGTAGTCGAAGAAATTCGTGTCGACTGCCGAAGCCTGTACGGACTGGCGAAAACCGGGCACGAACACCGGCGGGTGACCGCGCACGAGATGGTTACGAATTGTCCCCGGGATATTGACGTGAGGGCGGTCCGTGAACAGGAAGAACGGCCCGTACGGCGTCTCGATCTGGATGAAGTAACGGCTGTGCAGCCGCGCGGTGTCGAGGTCGAAGGTGAGTGTCTCGCGTTCAGGGTCGAGGCTGTGCGTGCGAATCAACGTTCCCGAAGTGAGCGCGTCCGGTACGGTCGTCGCACCCGTAACGACGATACCGGTGGGATCGACGACTCGGAGGTAATACCTGAGGCCGCGCACGATCTGCGCTCGCACACATTGGAACGGCGGAGGTGGGGGGGTGTTCAACGGCGTGTTACGATAGCGGTAGACACCGGCGCCCCTCCCATCGCCGCGGATCGTCAGGTCCTCAACGGCTGGCGCGGGAGGGCAGTTGTCGGAGGCGATCGTCACGTCGGCTCCGCTCACCGGAACGCCGCCCGACGACACGATGGGATCGTCAGGATCAAAGGCGAGCGATGTATCGAAAGACACGCGTCCGGTCAGCGATCGTTCGACCAGAATGACCTCCTCACCGACGGCCGTCGAGAGTACCGAATGCACAACGACGCGACCGCTGCCGGTGGGCACCACACTCTTGCCGGCGTCGCATGATGCGCAGACCAGAAGAGCAGCGAGTCCGCTGAGCAAGGTCAAGACATCACGCCCTCGCATCAGAACTCTACCTGCAGACCAAACGAAGGAATGATCGGGAACTGCGAGATTGCGGTGCGCGTGGGCGGGTTGGCGCCGTACTGGAAATTGTACGCGAAGACGTTCTCGCGATTGTATACGTTCACCACGTGTAACGACGGCGTGATGGATGCGCCGCGCCAGGCGTAGCGGCGCGAAACACTGAGGTCCAGCCTGTGAAAGGCAGGGAAGCGCGCGGCGTTCCGTTCGCCCTGGACTGGAACGAGCTCGCGGTCGTCGCTCCCGGACAGGAACCGATTGTTGGCGCCATCGTAGGTTCGCCGTATGGCTTGCCCTAATACGTCCGTGAAGGGAGCGCCCGATCCGAAGCCGAAGCGCAATCCAAACGTGTATCGCGAGGCTGTGCGATAGCTCGCGACCACGTTCAGCGTATGCCTGCGGTCGTGCGCCGCCGGATAGTTCAGAGTGTCGCGTTGCCGAGTGCTTTTCGTGAACGAGTAAGCAACCCAACCGCTCAATGGGTCGCCGGCGCGCTCGAGCTGGCGCGCATACAAGTCCAGTCCGTGCGACCGGCCATCCACCACGAGAAACTCGTCGCCCCGAAAGGAGGGATCGTCAGCCGCGTTTGGCTCGTAGAGCCGATCGTACTCCTTGACGAAACCCTCCAGGCGCACAAACCTGTTCACGCCGAGCCACGCTTCGATGCCACCAACGCCGTGGCGCGCACGCGTGAATTCCGCGGACTCGTCGCTGGCGATCCAGAAGTCGAACACGCGAAGCGGCACATCCTCGGTGCGTAGGCCATGGATCCACTGAACATAGTCGCCTCCGGCCGCTGTAACGGCCACGTCGCGGGCGACAAACAACTTGGCCGAGATTCTCGGCGACACCGCCACCTTTCCGCTACCCGATATGCGATCTGCCCGCACACCGGGCCTGAGGATGAAGCGCGAATGCGGCTGCCATCGGTCTTCCGCGAACGCAGAGACTACGCTTGGATTCTGACGCAACGCCGTCAGCTCAACGCCAGCTTGTGGAGCGTTCACGTCGTACGACACGAGGAATGAGGAGTATTCGTAGCCGATGGACGGGCCGTGCGTGGTGCTCTGCCAGGAGAGGGCTCCCGCGATCCTCAACTCGCGCACTCTATTCGAGTAAACCAGCGAGCGCCGAGCGATGTCGAGATCGGTGGCGTAGTTGGAAATGGATACTCGTTGAACCAGCCAGGCACTGTCGCCGAGTGAAAGACTGCGGCCATTACCCAGTGGGATTCCCGAGCGAGCGTCGAACGGTTGCTGGATAGTCACTCCGGCCAGCACGTTCTCCCAATCGAAGAGGTGGTCTCCGCTGCTGAGGTTGAGGCGAAAATCACCGGCGCCCACGTCAAGCGAGTCGCCGAGCTCACCCAGCGCTCCATCGAGCGCATCGCGGCCCGCATATCCGGTCACCGAGATCGTACCGCCACTGGGAAGCAAGTGCGACGCGTGCAGGTGCACGTCACCGAAATGGTAGGGCAGGCCATCATCGGAGAACAATGATGCCACGAGATCGGCGTACGTTCTGCGCGCGGCGACGTTCCACGAGCCCTTTCCCCCGCTGATCGCTCCGCCAACCGCCGCGCTGGCCGCAAGTAGCGACACGCTCACCGATCCGTGAGCTCCAGTCCTGGTTTCTTCGGCGCTGGTGACGTCGAGCACGCTGGATAGACGGCCGCCGTAAGAAGCAGGGAAGCCGCCCGACATGAGCCGCACTTCGCCAACGGCTTCATCCACGAACATCCCGAAGAGACCGCCCACATGGAACGGATTGTAGATAGGGATGCCGTCCAGGAGCACAAGATTCTGATCGGATTCGCCACCACGAACGTTCAAGCCAGCTGTGAAATCGCTCTTGGCCGTTACCCCGGGCAGCGACTGCACGGTGCGCAGAACATCGGCTTCCCCAACCGCGGGCACTGCGGCAATGGCATCTTGTGAGAGCGTGATGGTGCCCACTCCACCCTCTGTGTCAAAGCGGTCCCTCTCCGCGCCCGCGGCTTCGGTACGAACAGGACGGAGAGTATGGGGCGCGGCGTCCAGCCGGAACGTGAGCTCGGGCACGGGAGCGGGAGACGGGGAAATCGTCACAAGTTGCTCCGCCGGCCGATAACCGAGCGCACGCACCTGCACGCGGAACTCTCCCGCCGCCAATCCGCTGATCCTGAAACGTCCGCGTTCGTCGGTCGTGACGGTCAGCTTGAGACCCACAACACCCACGATGGCGCGGGCAAGCGGATCACCAGTCGGCGCGCTAAAGACGATCCCGCGCACGACGCCAGTCCTGTCGCCCTGCGCTTCGGTGCTGGCAAAAGGACCTATTGTTAGAACGAGAAGAGCGAAACACCTGTAGCAGACGCGGAACATGCCGGTATTTAGGGGCGGTGGATGGTTCCAGCAAGAGTGCTCGGGAATCGGAAGTGCTCGGGAGTCGGGAGTCGGAAATGCTCGGGAGTCGGGAGTCGGGAGTCGGGAGTGGGGGAGAGCAGACCGCGCTAGGCGGAGATCCTCACAATTCACTGTTCGGTGTTCCCGACTCTCGACTCCCGACTCCCGACTCCCGAGTTCCACCGACTCCCGACTCCCGACTCCCGACTCCCGACTCCCGACTCCCGATGCCTTCAGCGTAGGGCCTCATGATCGCGCCATGGATATCGCGAGCATCCTCGAGGCGCGAGGCCGACAGGTCCAGATGTGGTGGCGTGATCACGAACGGATACATCTGATCTCCGCCCGCGGAGCCATGAGCTCCGACCTGATCGTCGAACGATACGATGTCGTAGCCATCGTACGCGCCGAATAGCACGATGTCGCCGGCATTTGGCTGGCTCACCAGATCATGAACGGCACGCGTCACGTATGATTTTGAGCCATAGACATCTAGTGGATTACTGCCCGAAAGCACCTCCGTGTCACTGCCGTCGCTGACCGCGCGTCCGGCTCGGCTTTCCATGTGAACACGCGCGCCATCCACGGTGGCGACGAACCCGATGCCTGGGTGCGCGAGCAGTGACGCGTAGAGATTTGCGCGTTCGGGATCGGACCTGATGTCCTTGTAGCTCAGCTTGTGAGGCACATCAGCGAAATAGACCAACGCGAGGCACGAGCTGTACGTGATTACAACATTGTGCTTGTTACTGATGCGGTATTTTTCCGGGAATATGATCTCCCGCAAGCCATACTTGCTTCTCAGCCAGTCGCGAAACCGGTGCACGGCACGCCCGGTGCGCTTGTGACGCTTCATTCCGGTGGCTTGGACAATCGTGTCTACGATCTGAGGGCCAACGTCCGCATACTCGGAGTCCTCGGCGAAACTGGCAATCACCTCCATGGTCTGACCGCGCTTGCCGGGACCATTGTCCAGGATGCGCTGGACAGTGGCGCCGAGCGATTCACCGAATCGAACCCTATAGCTGTCCGAGGGAGTCATCCCATGATCGGAAAGAATGATTAGATCGTACCGTCTCGAGGAAACCGCTCCGATCATCCGCCATATCTCGGCGATGCGGGCGTCGGTGCGGCGCATGTCGGACAGTGACTGTCTGCTGGACGGTCCGAAATGGTGCGCCAGCTCGTCGTACTGCATGTAAGTGCTGTAGATAACCGGTACGCCGAGATAGATGTCGAGCATGATAGCGAGCGTCTGAAGCTCACGCACGACGACGTTGCTCAGTATCCGGATGAACGGGAAAATGCCCTCGGAGTGCGTCACGCGCCCGCCGAATGCGGCTGCGGCTCGCTCCCATTCTTCGCGGAACCACTCCCACACAGACACCAGCATCATTCTGGCCATACGGATAGGGTGCAGGAGTATCAACACCGCCATCCGGGTCCCGCCCAACCGCTGGTAGACAGACGTGCGCTCGCGGGTCGCAATGGTAAACGCCACGGTCTGAGCGTCACCGTCGAGCAGATTCACATAGCTGGAGCCGCCGGCGAGAGCGCCCGGCGAGTGGATTCGGTCGCGGATGTACTGGACGCCGTCCGGCACATTGCACGTGATGACGCGACGAGCAGCCTTATCGTAGAATCGAAAGGCGGGGATGCCATCATTCTCGCCGTGAAAGATGCCCGCCTGGCAGTACGGAGTCGCCGAGGGAAACCCGCAGAACCAGCGCCTGATGTGAAAGCCCTCGCTCTTCAGCAGGCGCGATATCGTTGGGCAATAGCCGAGGTGAATGGCGCGGCGCAGATCGGAGTACGCAAGCGCGTCGATCTGCAACATCACGAGGCCGCGTTTTTCGTCTCTCGCCCGGCGCTCGCGTCTGAATGGGCGATACTTCAGATTGTAATACCAACGGAGCAGCGGACCCATGCGAGGCCGCTTGCGCCGCTCCACAAACCCAGGTTCGATGGAAGACACAGCCACGTTCGGATTGCTCGTCTCGTTCACCGCGGGATTGCTCAGCTTTCTCTCTCCGTGTGTCCTCCCTCTCATCCCGAGCTACGTCACGTTCATCACGGGATTGAGCCTGGAGGAAATGCAGGGATCGCGCCGCACCGCTCTTATCCACTCGCTTCTCTTCATACTCGGCTTCACGCTCATCTTCCTGGCGCTCGGCGCAACCGCAACGGTGCTCGGCCGCGCCCTGCTCTCGTACCGTGACTGGATCAGCAGGGTCGGCGGCGTCCTCGTGATCATCTTCGGTCTCTACCTGCTAGGCGCATTCAATATCACGGCATTGAGCCAGGAGCGCCGCGTCCATCTGGCGCGAAAGCCACTTGGCTACCTGGGAACTGTAATGGTGGGTGTCGCTTTCGGCGCGGGCTGGACTCCATGCATTGGTCCCATCCTGGGCTCGATCCTGATCTATACGTCCAGCTCGCCGGACTTCGGTCGAGGGATGCTGCTTCTGCTGGCGTACTCTCTGGGACTTGCTATTCCGTTTCTCGTGTCTTCTCTCGCCATCAATCATTTTCTGACTGCGTTCGCCCGGTTGCGCCCGCACATGGTCTGGGTGAGCAGGGTAGGGGGAGCTCTGCTTATAGTGCTTGGCGTGCTGCTGGTGACGGACTACTTCACCATACTTGCATCATATCTGCAGGCGCTGACGCCGGAAGCGATCAGGAGCAGACTTTAGGGGCTCGGGAGTCGGGAGTCGGGAGTCGGGAGTCGGGAGTCGCTGTAGGAGGCGAAGCGTGGGTGCTGTCACCTGTCACCTGTCCGCTGTTCCCCAATCCCTAATCCCTAATCCCTAGCCCCTAGCCCCTAGCCATTCCCCAATCATTCTCGGCAGATCTCTGGCACTCACGGGTTTAAGGAGCACTGTGTGGCAACCGGCCCGCTCACAGCGCTGCCTCGTTTCGGCTCCATCGCGGCCCGTCATTACGACGCTCACGCGAGGCACCTCGCTCGATTTCTGCAGGTCATGCAGCACCTCGAGACCGTCGCCGTCGGGCAGGCTGAGATCGAGCAACATCACATCAGGGCGTCCGGTTCGAGCGGCGTCAATTGCCTCGCGAACGTTGCCTGCAGAGCTGACGTGGTAGCCGCTCGCTTCGAGCAGTACACGCAGAGCCCCGATCACGAGCTCGCTGTCCTCGACGATCAGGACGTGGGCTGGCATCCGGTGGCCCAGTCGCGCACTGGGATCGTGAATATGAATCGGGCGCCCTGGCCCAGCGCGCTCTCCACCCAGATGCGACCGCCGTGCAGCTCGACGAACTTGCGGGCTATCGCGAGGCCCAACCCGGTGCCATGGTGCCGACGCGACGCAGTAGTATCTACCTGCGCGAACTCTCGGAATACCAGCTCGTGGTTTTCCGGCGCGATCCCGATGCCGGTGTCGCCAACTTCGACGGCGATTTGACGCTCCCGGTCACTTGTGGCCGGCATATCCCGAACCGTGATCCATACGCTGCCGCCAGGCGGTGTAAAATCGATAGCATTGGACAGAAGATTGTTGATGACATGAACGATCTTCTGGCGATCGGCGAACAACTGAGGCAGCGCCGGCTCGCTGGAAATTGAGAAGGCAAGCCCCTTTGCCGCGATGAGCGGCTCGCTGAGTGTGCTCGCCCTCTCGACGATATCGCCGATAGCGAAAGACGAAGCATCCAGCGTCAACTGATTGGCGGCCCCGCGCGCGTAGGTGAGGATCTCGCCGACCATGTCCAGAAGCTGTCGTCCTCCGCTGATGATCCCGCGAACGCTGTCCTCTTGACGTGGGCTGAGGTCACCCAGAATGCCGTCACGGAGAATTTCAGCGTGCGTGATTATGGCTGTGAGCGGAGTCCGAAGGTCGTGGGAGATGTTGGCCAGGAATTCCGTCATCCGCGCGTCATGGTCGCGCAACGCGGGAGACGTTCGAGCGCTGTAGGGAGCCAGCTCGCTCGGTCTCGAATCGCGCTCCAGTAAGCCTTCCTCGTTGGAAGGCGTGGGCGTGGGGGGAGCAATCTTCATGGAGACTAGTTTAGCCCGGGTTGGCCGTCTCTGCTATGTGACGCTTCTCACAGCCGGAACGGGGTCCAGCAAACTGGGGTACAGTAGGTACCCTTTGCCTTGGATGACGCTACCGTTGGGAGTCCCGCAGACATGGCATGGCCCTTGCGCCATAACGTACGCGGTAGCATCCGATTTTGAGCGTCTGCTGATGCAGCGAAGTCAATAGATTTCTTCAGCTTGGTGCTCTGTACTTCTTAACTTTTTTGCAGTGAATCCACACACGTGGGAGGAATGATATGTTGAGATTTCGCCGGTTGGCGCTCGCTCCGCTCGCTCTTTCACTCGCGCTGGTCGCGAGTGCCTGTTCGAACAAGGACGACACACTAACGTCGGACAGTGCGCTTGGACGCGACCTCGAGCTAGCCAACCAGGACAGCCTGGCGCAGCCCCAGCTTCGGGACGTTCCGTCCACTCCGAGCGGTGGCGCCGTAAATACGCCGTCACGAAGCAATCCGCCTCGCAGCACGACTACGCGGTCCAACCCGCCCCGCACAACCACGCCTACAACCACGACATCCGGCAACACAGTGACGAGCGGGACGCGTGGTAGCGAAGGCACGGTGTCATCGATAGCCGCGGGTACCGCGATATCGCTTGCTTCGAGCGAGAAAGTCTGCACGAACACGCACAAGGCTGGTGATCGGTTCACGGCGACCGTATCGGAGGCAGTGATGGGCTCCAACGGCGCGGTAATACCGGCCGGCGCCAAGGCGCTCGTTCAGGTTACATCGGTGGCGAGAAGCGAGAACGTGAAGGATCCGATTCAGATGGGCTTCATCGTCCAGAGCGTAACGTTCAATGGCAAGACCTATCCGATCGACGCGACCATCACGAATGTTGCCGTTGACCGCGTGCGGTCGAAGGACAACAAGGATGCGCAGAAGGTTGCGATTGGCGCGGCTGCTGGCGCGATCATCGGTCAGATTCTTGGTAAGGACACCAAGTCAACTGTCATTGGTGCTGCCACCGGTGCGGCTGCTGGTACCGCGGTAGCAATGGGGACGGGCGACTATGAGGGTTGCGTTCCCGTTGGCGGTACGATCGCGATCAGGCTGAACTCGCCGGCGAGAATACAAGCCGACTAAGGATTAGGGACTGGGGATTAGGGACTGGGGAAACCCGGTCCCTAATTCTTTTCCCTAATCCCTAGTCCCCAATCCCCAATCCCTAGCAGTTAGTATCCGACGGATGCACCGGACGACCGCGGCTCATGGACGCCGTGGTAGCCATCCTGCACCCGCATCACAGCGTTCACATTGACCAGGGACCGAACGCGCCACAGGTGATGACCCATGGACGTGAGCGAATCCATAGCGGGCGCTGACAGGCCATTGTGCTCGTAGCGGAGCGAATCCGGCCATGCCTGGTGATGAACTCGCGGCGCGGACATGGCATCGGCAAGCGTCATCCGGTGTTCTATGACGTTCAGAATCACCTGCATGGTGCCCGTGATGATCGTTGGGCCACCGGCAGCTCCCACAACCAGCAAGAGCTGTCCGTTTCGGTCGAGGACGACAGTTGGAGACATGGCACTCAACATCCGCTTGCCGGGCGCAACCGCGTTCACCTCACCTTGCACCAGTCCGAACATGTTCGGTTTTCCGGGCTGTGCCGCGAAGTCGTCCATCTCGTTGTTCAGAAAGAAGCCAGCGCCCGGCACGTAGACGCCGGAGCCATAGCCACCATTGAGCGTGGTCGTAGTCGCCACGGCGTTGCCGAACGCGTCCACGACAGAGTAATGCGTAGTGTGCGTTCCGCTGCCTCCCGTCGTTCCCGCAAACTTCGGAGTTCGCGAAGCACGTGCCGGCTCGATGGTCTTCCGCAGTGTCTGCGCATATTCCTTGCTCGTCAACTCCGCCACAGGAATCTTCGCAAACGCCGGATCTCCCAATTTCGTGTTCCGATCGACGAATGCCC
The DNA here is from genome assembly GCA_046261975.1 of Gemmatimonadaceae bacterium. Classification (GTDB taxonomy): domain Bacteria; phylum Gemmatimonadota; class Gemmatimonadetes; order Gemmatimonadales; family Gemmatimonadaceae; genus JBHENQ01. The sequence goes on from JBHENQ010000021.1 coordinate 28,757, forward strand.
TTCGCATCGACTCCGCGAGCAGATGGTTGTAGGCTGCGCTGCTGAAGGCGGGTAATGAATCGTAGGTCTCAAGAACGTTGAGAGTTTCGATCATTGTCGTTCCGCCGGAGGATGCGGGCGGCATGGCAATCAGCGTGAATCCGCGGTAAGTCCCCCGTATCGGTTCGCGCCAGAGCGGTTTGTAGCGCACGAGATCAACCTTCGTGATAATTCCTCCGCCGCGCTCCATCTCCGCAACAAGCAGATCCGCGATCTCACCCTCGTAGAACGCGGCAGAACCACGTTCGGAAATGAGACGCAGCGTCCGCGCGAGGTCGGGCTGCGCGAAGGGCGTGCCTGGCGCCAACGCTTTACCGCCCGGATAGAAAGTCGCGGCGCCTGCGAAGCGAGTGAGAAGTTCCTGGTCATCCTCCAGCGAGCCCCAGAGGGTGCTGTCGACCTCAAAACCATCAGCGGCGAGCTTTATCGCGGGTTCCATCACCTCTCGCAGCGACATCGTGCCATAGCGCTTGAGTGCCTCTGACATTCCTGCCACCGCGCCGGGAACTCCGGAGGCGAGATGCCCCACGAGACTCTTGTCGGTGAGGTTGCCCTGTGCGTCGAGATACATGTCGCGCGTTGCGGCCAGCGGCGCCACTTCGCGGTAATCCAGTGCCGCAGTGCGGCCGTCGGCCATGCGGATCACCATGAAGCCTCCACCGCCGATGTTGCCGGCCACGGGAAACGTCACTGCGAGGGCGAAGCCCGTCGCCACGGCCGCGTCCACTGCGTTGCCGCCGCGCTTGAGAATCTCGATCCCCGCTTCACTCGCAAGCCGGCTGTTACTGGAGATGATTGCCTTGGGAGCGAACACTGCGTCACGTCCGGCGCGGAAGCGCCACTCCGCGGGAAAGACGGGTACACGTCGAGGCGCAATTGCGGGCGCGGTTCGAGGTGCGCCATCACCAATCGCGGCCGCGGATGGCTGGCACGCGGCCATCCAGATTGTGGTCAGTGCAACGGCAGCCACGGATGACACGGACGACACGCATAAGGACGACGGCAGTGACTGAGTAGGTCGTACGGATGTTGAGGTTAGCCGTTTCGTTCCCAGTTTTCCTAGCAGTATCCGTGTTGTCAGTGTCATCAGTGGCTGGTGTTTCGCCCGCGTCATCCGTGGCTGCTTTGTTGTCCGTGTCATCCGTGGCTACTTGCGTCTTCCACCAAATCCGTAGCGAATTCCAGCGCGCAACGTGGTCTGTTGCGTTCTGGCGCTCACGTCGGAGGGCAGCCCGTCACGCTGGTGCAGAACGATTGCGTAGTCCTGAAGAAGTACCAGATGCGTGTTGCCGCTGAATGCATAGCCGAAGCCGTAGCCCAGAATGAACGCGAAATCGCGATCGCCTCCCGTGGGCGCCAGGCGCTGACCGTTGTCGGCGCGGAAGTTGTCGTAGCCGATCACCCCAGCGCTGATCTCGATCACCTGGTGAAAGCCGAGACCGCCGCCGACGTGCAGTGTTGCAAGAGCCGACCAGATGTCGGCGTCCGCGTCCGTGCCTTGGCCACCCGCGAATGGGTCGTACCTAAGCGGCACTCTGGCCCAGCTTCCGCGCACGCCGATGGCCGTGCCGCTGTTGATGGGAAATTGCAACGATCCCCCATAGCTGGGGCCATCGCCAAAACTCCAGACAGTCTCCGTCGTGCCGTCGTATACGCGCCCAGGATTCAGATATCCTACCGAGACCGCCGCCCACAGCTTTGGATCACTGCCAGGTTTGACATCGAAGATCTGTGCGCCCGCGCTCGATGCAATCAGGGCCGGCCACAACATTGTGACCCCCATCACACAGCGCGAAATGAATCGAGTGGCTGCTTGCGACTGACACTTCACGCCCGGTAAGTTAGCGGTCGGGATGCTCTGCCGACAGCGCGGGGCAAGTTACGGTGCGCGGGCGCACGGGTTCCACTTCCGACACCCGACACCACACACCCAGGTTCGCAAGTCATTTGTCCTCGCCTTACATCGATTCGCGGCTTACCGAGCGCCGGAATCCGAATACCACTGGAATCGATCTCGCCGATCCGATTGAGATCGTGGATCTCATCAACGCTGAGGACCAATCCGTTGCCGAGGCCGTCGCGACACAGCGGGAACAGATCGCGCGAGCCATCACGCTGGCGGAATCGGCGTTGCGCGCGAATGGGCGCCTCATCTACGTCGGCGCGGGAACATCTGGCCGACTCGGCGTGCTCGACGCGAGCGAATGTCCGCCCACGTTTGGTACCGATCCCGAGATGGTTCAGGGCATTATAGCGGGAGGCTTCGCCGCGCTCACTCGCTCGCAGGAAGGCGCGGAAGACGTTGCCTCCGACGGGGCGGCTGCGATGGATGAGCGGGCAATCAGTACCGCCGATTTCGTAGTCGGCATTGCAGCATCAGGTACCACGCCTTATGTGCGCGGCGCACTCGAGCGCGCGATCGCCCGCAACGCACGAACCGGAATCATCGCATGCTCACCGCCTCCGACCGATCTTGCTGCACGCGTCGACGTGGCGATCGTGCCGCTCACGGGGCCCGAGGCGGTGACAGGCTCCACTCGTCTCAAGGCAGGCAGCGCGACGAAGATGGTGCTCAACACGATCTCCACAGGCGCGATGATCCGAATCGGCAAAACCTATGGCAACCTAATGGTGGATCTTCGCGCCGTCAGCAGCAAACTGGTGGACCGTGGCGAACGCATCGTGATGGAAGTCTGCGGCGGTACACGGCAGGAGGCACGCACGTCGATCGACGAAGCAGGCGGGAGCGTGAAGACTGCCATTGTCATGCGCAAGCTCGGCATCGCACGCGCAGAGGCGGAGCGCGCGCTTGCGGGCGCGGGTGGAATCATCCGGCGTGTCGTGAGCGAAGATCCGCCACCTGTCGCTTGAGTGAATCGATGACCGGTTCCAGCGATGATGCCCGGAAAGATTCGGCGGAACGGTCGTCTGTGCTGGTGGGGCTCATGTCCGGGACTTCCGCCGATGGCATCTCGGCTGCGGTGAGCCGCTTTGATAGCGCACCCGATGGCTCTGTGGCCAGTGATCTGCTGGCGTTTCGGAACTTTGCGTACACGCCGCCTGAGCGCGAGCGATTGCTCCGTGCCCTCGAGGTCGGTAGTCCCGTGGAGTACTGTCGCATCAATTTCGATTTGGGCGAATGGCTCGCGCGGGCTGCGGTGTCGGTGATCGCGGATGCCGGCGTAGAACGGAGAAGGATCCGCGCAATCGCGTCGCACGGTCATACCGTTTGGCACGAGCCGGGCCACTCCACCTGGCAGCTCGGAGAAGCGGCAGTGATAGCGGAGCGTACGGGGCTCGACGTGATCGCGGACTTTCGTGTGCGCGACGTGGCGGCGGGCGGGCAGGGCGCTCCACTCGTAGCGATGGCAGATGCGCTTTTGTTCTCGTCGCCTAGCCAATGGAGAGCGCTTCAGAATCTCGGTGGGATCGGCAACGTTACCGTGCTGCCGCCTGGCGGAGTCGCACGGTCGGTGCGTGCGTTCGACACCGGACCAGGATGCGCCGTCATTGATGGCGCCACTCGTTCGTTGTTTCCGGATTTGCCGTTCGATGAGGGAGGCGCCATCGCTCGCCGAGGCCGCGCAATTGAGAGCGTCGTTAACGATGCTCTCAAGGCGCCGTACTTCGCGGCGCCTCCGCCGAAATCCACTGGCCGGGAGCTTTTCAGCAGAGATTACATCAACCGTTTCATCGACGCGTGCCGCAATGTACCTGACACTACGGCTGAGGACGTAGTCTCAACGGCCGTTGCGCTGACAGCACGTAGTATCGCGTTGGCCTACCGCACGTTCATTCCGGAGCCCATCGCTGAGGTGATTCTTTCTGGCGGTGGGGCAAGCAACCCGGCTCTCGTCGACGCGATCACTCAGGCTGTGGCACCCATGAAGGTCGGGCTATTCCGCGATGTGTTCTTCGATGGCGAGGCAAAGGAGGCGGTGGCCTTCGCGCTTCTGGGATATCTGTTTCTGGAGCGCCGAGCCGGGAACATCGCTTCAGCCACAGGTGCACGCGGGCCTCGCATTCTCGGGAAGCTGGTGCCGGCATGAGCCAGATCGCGCAGCTAATCCTCCCCGCCATTCGCTGGGACGCCGACCGTGGAGGTTTCGCGCACGCCAGGCCCGCCATGGAGCGGTCTCTGTCGCTGGGCGTGGGCGGGTTTATTCTGTTCGGCGGCACGCAGGATGGCGTTCGAGCCCTGACGAAAGAGCTGAGGCTCCGAAGCCGCGTGCCTCTCCTCATCGCCGCCGACCTCGAGAGGGGCGCAGGACAGCAGTTCACAGGTGCAACCGGTTTACCTCCTCTCGCAGCAATCGCGTCGCTCAACGACAGCGACGCTGTGCGACGTGCCGCGAGACTAACGGCCCGCGAAGCGCGGACGATGGGTGTGAACTGGGCATATGCGCCCGTCTGTGATCTCGACGTCGAGCGGAACAATCCGATTGTTGGCACGAGGTCGCTGGGTGCCGATCCGAACCGCGTGTCCGCTCTGGCGGCGGAGTGGATAGACGCGTGCCAGGCCGAGGGTGTGCTTGCCTGCGCCAAGCATTTTCCGGGGCACGGCCGCACGTTGGCCGACTCGCACGATCAAACGCCAGTGGTAAACGCGTCAAAGAAAGAGCTGCTGGAAACCGATCTCAGGCCGTTTCGCGCCGCCGCTGAGGCGGGAGTGGCGTCGATGATGACGGCTCACGTCTCGTATCCGTCCCTCGATTCATCCGGCAGTCCGGCTACGCTCTCACGCGAGATTCTCCAATGGCTGTTGAGGCAGCAACTCAAGTTCGATGGCCTTATCGTCAGTGATGCGCTCATCATGGAAGGGCTGACCGGCGCAGCGGGAAGCGGCAACGGGGTTGTCGCAGCCGACCGCGCCCGTCGCGAGGCAGAGGCGGCCGTGCAGGCACTACAGGCGGGATGCGATCTGCTGCTCTATCCGTCGGATCCTGATCACATGGCACGCGCGCTGGAACAGGCTGTGCGGGACGGTGCGCTGGACAGCGAACGCATCTATCAATCGGTGCGGCGCAGGCTCAAATGGGCACAATGGGCATCGCCGCCGAACGAGTATCGCAAACCAGCGGCTACTGATATCGCATGGGCGTGGCAGCTGGCCGACCGATGTGTACATCAGCTCCGCGGAGAGCTCATTCGTCTCACTTCACCGCTGGACGCGATCGTGATAGACGACGACATCGGCGGCCCGCATCCACCGCCGTCGCGCGAGCCATTCTTCGACACGCTGAGAACCGCCGGCTGGGACGTGCGCCACACCCACACGCCCCCGACAGACGGGAGACGGAGTCTGGTGATCGCGCTCTTTGGCGATATCCGCGGCTGGAAGGGCAGGCCCGGCTACTCGGATGAGACCCGCAAAGCGATCGATACTTTGTGCTCGGCTGCGCGAGATTCCGTCGTGATCCAGTTCAGTCATCCTCGGCTCGCGTCGGAAATAACGGGCGCCCGCAACGTGATCGTTGCATGGGGTGGGGAAGCCGCCATGCAGCATGCGGCGGCGCGGTGGGTGGTGGGGAGTGCTCGGGAGTCGGGAGTCGGGAGTCGGGAGTCGGGAGTACGCAGTAGCTAGGGAATCGGGAATCTGGACTCGGTATACCTAAACCGCAGTTCCCGACTCCCGACTCCCGACTCCCGACTCCCGATTAATGACTGCCGACTCCCGAGCCCTCATCCACGGCAGCAGCCCATACGCGGGCAACGCCATGAAGAACGTTAGCAGAAAGTACGATGCGTATCCCATGCTCTCGACCAGGTCGCCGGAGTAACGACCACCCAGCCAGCGGCTCAGACCATATAGCGCCGAGACGACGGCGTATTGTGTGGCGGCGTATCGCTTGTCGCAGAGCGACATCAAGAACGCGAGAAATGCCGCGGTTCCAAGACCTCCGGTAAACTGCTCGACGACGGCGGCCGCATAGATCGCGGTCGCGGATCCGGAAATGGTAGCGGCTGCGTAGTAAGCGAGATTGGACAGGGCCTGCGCCAGTCCCAGGATCCACAGCGCCCGGAACATGCCCCAGCGGGAAGTAAGCGCGCCACCCAGCAGCGCTCCTCCAATCGCCGCGCCCAGACTGAGCGTGCCGATGAACCCAATCTGCTGACTAGAGAGTCCGCGATCCACCCAGAACGGCGCCGTCATCGGCGTGAGGGCAACGTCGCCCAGCTTGAACGTCAGGACGAATAGCACAACCGCCCAGAACGAAGGCAAACGAAGCAAGGCACGGACGGGCTCCAGCAGTGTTGGCCTCTCCGAGAGTGGCCGAGCCCCAAGCGCCGGCAGAGACGCGCTGAACGCAGCCAGCAACAGCATTAACGCCGCGCCTATCAGAAAAACTCCGTCCCAACCCATCCGTCCGGCCAGCGCAACGAGAAGACCGCTCGTCGCTATCAGCGCGATGCGGTAAGAGGAAACGCGCACACCGTTGGCGTAGCCCAGCTCGCGCACATCCAGGAGCTCGATCGTGTACGCGTCTATCGCGATGTCCTGCGTGGCCGACAGGAACGCGATACACGCGAGGAGCAGCCACAGAAAAGCGGTATGCCCGCGAGGATCGATTGTTACGAGCGCGACTGTGACCGCCGCGAGCGCCATCTGGCACGGGACTATCCACTGCTTGCGCGTTCCGACGCGATCAACCAGCGGGGACCACAAGAACTTCAATGTCCAAGCGAGACCCGCGTCCGATACCAGACGGCCGATCGCCGACAGCTCAGCCCCCTCGCTCCGAAGGAACACGGGCAAGAGGTAGTTGATCAGTCCGAATGGGAAACCTGACGCGAAGTAAAGGGCCGCGACGACGAGCAGCTTCGTGCGCGTAGACGGCAGCCGCAAGGTCAGGTCACTCGCGCAGCAAGCCCGATGCGCTCTGGGGCAACAACGGAATCAGAAGATCCGACGGAACGGCGTACACGATGCGACCACCGCTCTCCTTCGCGCCACCGTAAACAACGCCTACAACATTGCCTGCACCGTCGAGCACCGGACTGCCGCTCGATCCCTGTCCAGCGTACGCGTCGACCTGCATCACGTTCTGCAATACCTTGCTGACGATGCCGCCGCCGAACGTCGAGGCCGCCTTTATGCGTACACTTCCGCTTCCTTCCATAGGTAGCGCCGTACCCAGAGGAAAGCCTATAAGGGCCACAGGTGTGCCAACACGTGTCTGGGCACCGGAGCGCGCGATTCCGGCGATTACCGGAAAGGGGCCGGAGACTTCGATCTGCGCGACTCCGAGATCCGTGCGGTTGCTGGTGTTCACTATCCGCGCCGGCAACCAGCTTCGCGTATCGCTGAAGATCACCATCACGCGTCGCGCGGGCCGGCTGCTAGTGCCGAGCAACACGTGCCTGTTCGTGACGATCAGCCCTTCGCGGGTAACGCAGAATCCCGTTCCTGTCACTCGCGAGCCATCCGCGTGCTCTACGGCTATGAGTACTACAGCGGGACTGCTGCTCGCCGCTATCGCCGCAAAATCGACGTGGGCGGGCGGGGGTGATGGCGCCACGGTACCGAGCGCGCGCTGCCGTTCGCGAGAGTCCGTGGCGATAAGATCCACACCGCTTCCCCGACCAACAGAAGATCGCAGGGCACTCTGTCGCAGCGACTCATTGTCCTTTCTCGCCGTCAGGAGGGCGGAATCCAACGATAGCATCCGCCCCGACATGGAGCGCAGGCTCTGAGTGTAGAGAGCTGTCAGACTGTCAGACTGCTGCGCGTACACTGCCAGCTCAGCTGCATGGCGCCGGCGCTCGGCGCGAAGCATCCAGAGTGAGGTACCCGCGGTCAGAGCGAGCAGGACGCAGGCGGCGATCAGTGCTCGAGACGGGTCGAGTGAGCCTGCGCGAATTTCGCTCCGAGCGTCGGCATCGAGAAGTATCTCAAGGCGCGGACCGTCAGCGCCCAACGAAATCACGTCACCGGAGCGGAGGATACGCGGCTCATGGATCTTCTCGCCATTCACCCAAGTGCCGTTGGTGCTGCCGGAATCCAGGACCCTGTATTGGTTCTGTTCTAAACGAATCTGTGCGTGCCGGCCGGAGACGTCGAGCTCCTGTTCGGCCGGGAACCTGAAATCACATTGTGGATGGCGACCGAAGGTGACGACGGGCTTCTGGAAGCGGCCGCGCTGGCCTTCGCGCGAGCCGTTGAGCACCAGCACCTGAAGCATCACGGACCGCGAAAGTGCCTTGCCGCGATGAAAACAACAAGCAGAATTATGGTTGCCAGTGCGCCAAGCATGAACGCGTGTCCCGCCCGTTCGCTGCGATCCAGTCCTGTTACACGCGTGCCGCCCGGCGTTATCACCGGAGTTTCAAGCGTCGTTTGACGGCGAATTGCATCGGCTGGATCTACCGGAGTCGTTGAGCCCGGCAACTTGAACGTAGTGTAACCGACCGAATCCGTATCCATCGCACCCAGAAGGCCATCACCTTCGAAATGCGCCACGATGGCGGTGATGTTGTCGGGTCCGCCGTTCTCGTTCGCGAGCTCTACCAAGCGCTCGCAGAGACAAGAAGGCTCAGGTTCCGAGCTTGCCTCACTCGCGATCTCATCGGGCTTGACGAGCCCGGAGAGACCATCCGTGCACAAGATGAGGGTGTCGCCTTCACGCAGCTGCTGAATGGTGACATCCACCTTCACAGTGGATTCGGGCCCGAGCGCCTGTAGAATGATGTTTCGGCGCTCGCTTCGCTCGGCTTCCTCCTGCGTGAGCTCGCCGGCGTCCACGAGGCGCTGCATGAGCGACTGATCCTTTGTGATCTGCTGCGCTTGACCTCCGCGAATCAGGTAAGCGCGACTGTCGCCGACCTGGGCGAGGTAAAGCGTGTCGTTGAGCACGCCGGCGATAGTGGAGGTAGTGCCCATCCCGCGATGCTCCGGATGCTCGAGGGCGAATGAATGGATCTTCGAGTTGGCTGCTTCCGTCGCTGCCTTGAGCGCTGCCGCAAACTGCGCGGAGTCCGCGGTCCCGCCGTCGTTGATCTTGTCAGCCCACCGCTCCCGCATCGTCTCGAGCACCGTATCCACGGCCAGTTGGCTGGCAAGCTCACCGGCGGCCGCTCCGCCCAGGCCATCCGCAACCATGAGAATCGTCCCCCCAGGTCCCACAGTGTGTCGCGTCAATCCAGGATCGGGTGAAGTCAGACCCGTCGTCAGATCGGCGATGAGAAAGCTGTCCTCGTTGTGCTCCCGCGCTCGACCCACATCGGTGAGGCCGAACACATTCACGTTTACGGAGGTTGATGGCTGTTTCACTAGTCGTGCGCTGATGGGGAGAGAAGTTGGAGTGGAGGTGGACACGAGGCGCTTTCCGTCGCCATCACTGGCAGTAGGTGCTGTGAAAAACGTCTATCTGGCGCTTGAGTGTGCCGCGCGCGCCATCCATGACCGAGCTCCAGATCTCGCATGCCTCCCTCTGTCTGCCCTGCAAGTAAACGGCCTGACCCAGATGAAGTTTGACCTGCATGATTCTGGCTGGCCGTTGCATCAGCGGCAAGTTCGCACGGATGACTTCCTCAACTTTGCGCCCTTGTTCCGCCGTCTCCATATCCGCCGCGAGTGCCTCGATCTGTTTTACCGTGATCTCGGGATCGCGCCTCAGGGCCCTATCCCTACGCGTGGAGGATTCCGGTTGTGCCACGGTCATGGGCACTACCTTTAACGGCGCCGCGGATTGTACCGATACCACGGATGACACTGGTGCCCTGGACGCCGCCACAGAGGAGGATATTGCCACAGCTGACCTGTCCGTGCTCTTGTTCGACCCATTCTCGGTGGCGGCTCGGGAAGCAAATGCGCCCGCGGCCGCAAACACCAGTACCGCCACAATCGTGGCTCCAGCCGCCTTACGCCGCCAGGCACTTCCGCCCGATGTGGCGCCCGCACTGGGTCGCGCTCGCGTCGCAGGGATCTCCGAGGAGATTACCAGCGTGCGAGATGACCCGACCGACGGCGCGCCGGCTATCTCACTGGCGGCAGCGCGCGAAAAGTCGGCTGCGAAATCGCCCGCTCGCGTGTAACGTTCGGCGGGGTAGCGCGCGAGAGCACGGTCGAGTACGGCTTGCAGCGAGCGCGGCCAGTTGGCGCCAGGCTTGATCTCGCTCAGCGTCTGCGGCCTCTCGGTAAGACGCAGTATCAATGACTCCTGCACCGTAGTGCCCGGGAATGGAAGCAGGCCAGTTAGCATGTTGAACGCCACCAGTGCCAGGGTATAGATGTCGCTCCGCCCATCCAGCACATCACCCGAAAGCTGCTCCGGGCTCATGTACTCCGGCGTCCCGATCACCAAGCCCGTTCTGGTCACCTGCTGAGCTGGCATCTGCCCAGCCTTCGCGATGCCGAAGTCAACTACCTTCACGACGTCCGACCCGTCGCGGCCGCGCGCGATCATGATGTTGTCTGGTTTGAGGTCGCGATGAACGATTCCCAGCTCATGGGCTGCGTCCAGTGCGCCGCCCACCTGGCGCACGATCGCGGCCACGCGAACCGGCGGCAGTGCCCCCCCCCCGGGCTCCGCCAGCAGCGTTGTCAGCGGCCTGCCTTCGACGTACTCCATTGCGAGGAAGATCAGACCATCGCTAGTCTCCCCGAAATCGTAGATCGCGGCGACGTTCGGATGGCTGATGCGACTGGCGTTCGATGCCTCGCGATTGAAGCGGCCGATCGCTTCTGCGTCGTGCATCATTGCATGGTTCATGACCTTGATCGCGCTCTTGCGACCCATCTTGACGTGCTCGGCAAGATACACGCGTCCCATGCCGCCTTCCCCGAGCAGTTGGATTACGTGATAGCGCTCGGCTATCACCTGTCCCACGAGGCTGCTCCCAGCCGCACCACGCGTGCGCAACGCCGACCCGTCAGTGGGGCAGAATTTGAGGTCTAGCGCGTACGTGGACCCGCACTGAGGGCAGGCTTTCAAGGAAAAGATCGGGTGTCGGGTGTGGGGTGTCGGGTGTCGGGTTCAGGCCATCCACTTGCGGCGAAACGGCCTACATCTACCGGCCATACTCCCTCACCGGAAAGACGCACTGCGTTGCTCGTTCGTCAAAGACCAGCACCCAGGACCCCTGGCCGGTCCCGGCGACCCCACACCCCACACCCTACACCCCACACCCGCTCCTTTCGCCCTTCCATTACTTTTACTCCCCATGCTTCGCTCTTTCTGCCTTGTTTTAGTGCTAGCCAGCGCCTACGCGTGTGCCCCGCCGGAGCTCCCTCGAAGGCCGGGACCGGCCAGCTCAGCCGGAAAACCGATCCCCTTGCCGCCGGTACCCCTCGTTGAAGGTCGAGTCGACATTCGCGTGGTTTATCCTCGTGAGGGGGCGCTCGTCACGTCGCGCGATTCCAATTTCATACACGGATCGGTAGGCAACGGCAACGCGAAGCTATGGATCAACGGAGTCGAGGTGCCGGTTCTGCCTAACGGTGCCTTTCTCGCGTTTCTTGCCAACCC
>JBHENQ010000022.1:0-4908 GCA_046261975.1 Gemmatimonadaceae bacterium
TCATCGGTCGATGGCACCGCGATCTCGCGCTCGCCGCTGAGATACTTGCCCGTGAGCGGGCTTTCGTGTGCGCGTGAGATCGGACCCGAGAACACGACCTGCCCGCCATGTTCTCCACTGCCTGGTCCGAGCTCCACCATGAAATCCGCGCTTCGAATGGCATCGAGATCGTGCTCGACTACCAGGACCGTGTTCCCTGCGTCGCGAAGCCTGGCCAGGAGCCTGAGCAAGCGATTCAGGTCCCGCGCATGAAGTCCTATTGAAGGCTCATCCAAAACGTAGAGCGTATCCACGAGGCTGGAACCCAGGGAATTGGCGAGAGCGATTCGCTGAGCCTCTCCTCCCGACAGCGTCCGGGTTCCGCGATGCAGCGACAGGTACCCAAGCCCAACCTCCAGCAGAAACCTCGTCCGGCTGCAGGCTTCACGCAGGATGGACGCCGCCACGGCACGCTCGTATTCGCTCAGTGGCAGCTCGTCCAGCCACGGGCAGAGAGTGTCGATCGCCATCTCGGAGACCTCGGCGATGTTTCTTCCAGCGACTAGCACGGCAAGCGCGTCGGGCTGAAGCTTGGCCCCCGCGCAGGCTTGGCACTCGCGCGCGGTCTGGTACTGGCGCAGGAATACTCGTATGTACTGCTTGTAGCGTTTCTCCTCGAGATCACCAAGGAACGGGAAGATGCCCTTGTAACCGCGACTTCGGGCATTGAGCAGCAGCGCTCGCTGGGAGTCACTGAGGTTGCGCCACGGGACGTCCATGTTGATGCTGCTCCGGCGCGCGAATTCGGCTAGCGCGCGCCGCTTGTTGTCGTATCGCGGCATAGTCCACGGATGGATCGCCCCTTCACGCAGTGATCGCTCGGGGTAGCGAACGATCAGCGCTTCGTCATATTCGAGCACTGCGCCGAAACCGTTGCAGCTGGGACAGGCCCCTCTGGGATTGTTGAACGAGAAGAGTTGCGGCGTGGGCGCTGAGGCAAGCGTGCCATCGTATGCGCACCGGTAGCTCTCCGTGAACCGGAGCCTCTCTGTCGCCTCGGCGGTACGCGTCGCCGGCGCTGCCAGCACGACGACACACTCTCCGTCGCCCTCTACGAACGCTGTAGCGATCGCCTCCGCCACACGCGATGCAGATCCCCTCGATGCCGCAAGACGATCCACGATGACCAGTATCTCTCGCGCGGCTGCCAGATCAGTGTCATCGCCTAACTGGTCCAGGTGCAGCACGACGCCATCGGACGCGACGCGCAAGAAGCCCTGAGCGCGCAGATTTTCAACGATAGTCGTGTGCGTGACGCGGTCGCTCACGGTGAGCGGGAAAGCGATCGAGAATCGCGTTCCCTCCGGGAGCGCAAGAACGGCGTCGGTAGCTGACTGAACCGTGTCGGGCCGGATCTGGCGCCCGCACGCCCTGCAGTGAGTGTGGCCGACGCGCGCCCAGAGCAGCCTCAAATAATCATAGACTTCGGTGGCCGTTCCCACCGTCGAACGGGATGTCTTGGTGGGATTCTTCTGCTCGATGGCGACGGAGGGCGAAAGACCATCGATGTAGTCGACGCTGGGCTTCTCCATGCGCTCGAGGAACTGCCGCGCGTACGCCGAGAGCGATTCCATATATCGTCGCTGCCCCTCGGCGTAAATCGTATCGAAGGCCAGGGACGATTTACCGGACCCTGACGGTCCAGTGATCACGGTCAGCGTCCGGCGCGGGATCTCGAGATCGATCCCTTTGAGGTTATGCTGGCGGGCTCCGCGAACGATGATCTTCGCTTTCACCCTTGTAACCTAGCGCGTTGCGACTGCCAAGTGCGCAGGCGGAGTCTAGGGGACTGTAACAGTGAAAGGGTGCATAGATGGCGAAGTCATCAGTGGCGAGAGCAAGACGCGCCGACGCAGGCATAGCCGTAGCTACGTCGAGGAGGCGCAACGTAGCTAACGCCGCCGAGGACAAGCCAGGTGTGCATCATTTCACTGTTACAGTCCACTAATCCCGCCGGCGGCCTCTGACGAGAAGCCGCCCGATTATCAACAGGACGATTGCGCCCAGAGTGGCCAGCGCGACCGAGCGCAAATTGAACTCGCTCTGACTAACCGTTCCCCAACCAAAGTTGGTCCCGATCCAGCCACCGATGAAAGCACCCGCGATACCGAGCGCGATGGTTATGAGGCAGCCCGCCGGGTCGCGGCCTGGCACTAGGAACTTCGCCAGGGCGCCAGCCACCAGTCCGAGTAGCAGCCAGTGCAGCCAGAGCGGAAGGCCGGTAATCACGGAAGAAAAAAAGCGGGTGTTGGGTGTGGGTGTAGGGTGGTGGGCCCTGCACCCTACACCCCACACCCTACACCCGGTCTATATGTACTCTATGGCGTTCGCCGCGCTGTCATCCGGTAGATCCAGAGCAGCAGCATTGATCCTACCACCGCAAGGATAATGCTCCAGATGCTGAACCCGTTCAAACCCGTTCCCGTGATCATGCCACCCAGGAATCCGCCCAGCAACGCGCCTACAACGCCGATGAGAATGGTGACGATAAAGCCGCCGGGGTCGTTACCCGGCATGAGTGCTTTTGCGATCGCGCCGGCGATCAAGCCGAGGACGATCCATGCGATCAAGCCCATACGTACCTCCGTTCGGGAGAAATTGTCTCGCGGGCGCTCCGTTCTGGCGCCAGCGAGTGGTCACACTCTACTTTCTTACGCAACCAACGTACCACATCCGGTGGCGACCATCAGCCCGCTTGCCTGCTCTCAGAGTGGGCCATAGTTTCGTCTCACCACAGGCCGTATAAGGGCGAGGCCAAGCAATCTGTGGGCACGCAAACTTCTATCTGCAAGGGACCTTCCTAAGCATGCCTTATCTCAAGATCGATGGCAAGGAGGTTCCGCTGGCGCCGGGCGAAACGCTCATCGGATCTGGGGAGGGTGCAGGAATCAGGATAGAAACAAACATTCCGGGCATACATGCGAGCATTCGCGTCGACGGGCAGGAAGTGGCCCTCGCGCGCCCGAAAGAAAGCGCCGGACAGGTTCGCGTGAACGGCATCCAGCTCGGCGCCGAGCCGGCGGCGCTCGTCCACGGAGACAAGATCGAGTTGGCTGGCCGCGAAATAATGTTCGGCGACCACGCAAAAGTGGGCAGCACGCAGCACATCGCAACTGTTCGCGTGCCGCGCACCGAGCCCGCTGAGGTCGGAGTGCCGGAGCAAGCGGTCGCCACCCGTGATGGCCGGGTGGTTTCGCTCGTGGATGGACGCGAATACCAGGTCCCCGCAGACGGACTCGTAATCGGACGCGACCCCGAGTGCGACGTCGTGGTTCCCTCCACCAACGTTTCGCGAAAGCATGCCGTGATCGCTCTGGGTGCGCGCGGTTACGTGATCATGGACACCAGCACTAATGGCCTCTATGTGAATGGACAGTCGGTAGCCACGTCACGGCCGCTGTCTCGCGGTGATGTCATTCGCGTCGGAGGCGAGGAGTTTCGCTTTTATGGGGAGACGACTGCAGAGACTCCGCCTGCTACTGCCCTGGCCACACTTGAAGTCGTGAACGAAGGGCTGCTGAAGGGCCAGCGGTTCGAGATCCGCTCCGCGTTGGCGCACGCCGGGCGCGGAGCGCATAACGACATTGTTGTTCCGGATGCTAGCGTCTCGGATTCGCACGCCAAGTTTCAACGCCGCGACAACGGCTGGTTCATTGTCGACATGGGCTCAACGAACGGCACCTATGTCGGCGGCAAGAGGATCGACGGAGAGCAGGCTCTGGCCCGCTCGGCCGACGTCCGGCTAGGCAATGTCAAATTCGTGTTCCTGGCGGTGGTGCAAGCCGCCCCTGACAAAGGTGAGAGTTCCAGCGCCGCGCAGACGCGAGTCATCGCGCCGGTCAAGGCGCCGCTGTCCACGAGCTCTGCCACTCCGCTGGAGCAAGCGTCGGTTGGTGAGAGGAGGAAAGAGGCCCGGCAGAAGGGCGGCAAGCGACCCCCATCAAAGGCTGGGACGGGCACTCCGGCACCCGCACGAACGAGTCTCGGTTTGTGGATCTTACTGTTCGTGCTCGTGGCGGCTGGGGTGACATTTCTGATGATGAGTCGCTAGTGCAACTTGCCGTCGCCGCCGGCACGGACGTCGGTATGATTCGTTCCGGGAACGAAGACAGCTTTTTTGCGGATCCGAAGGAGCATCCCGGACTCTTCATAGTCGCGGACGGCATGGGAGGACATGCGGCTGGAGAGGTGGCCAGCGCCATGACCGTGGAAATAGTGACTCGTGAGCTCCACGCGCTGCGCGACCTGACTTCGGAGCGCGCGAAACGGCAGGTGTACGATGCGCTCAAGCATGCCAACGCCGCCGTTTTCGAGCGAACCACGACTGAGTCGGACAAGCAGGGCATGGGCACCACCGCCTCCATCCTTCTGCTTGGAAACGACCGCTATCTGATCGGTCACGTAGGTGATTCAAGGATATACCGGCTGCGAGATGGTGCGTTCGAGCAGCTTACGAAGGACCACTCGTATGTGCAGGAGCAGGTTGACGCGGGTTTCCTCACGCCCGAGCAGGCCCGATACCATCCTTACAGCAATGTCATTACGCGATGCGTCGGCGCCGGATCCGAGGTGGAGCCCGACTCCTACGAGGGCACCGTTCGCAAAGGCGATATTTTTCTGGTCGCCAGCGACGGACTGACAGGAATGGTAGACGATCGCCGCCTGCAGCAGATCCTCTCGGGACGCGTCAAGCCGTCACGCATGGTGGATACGATGATCTCGGAGGCGAACGGTCGCGGCGGCCTGGACAATATCACGGCGATAATAGTTCACGTCCTCGCATGCGACGCAGATGAGGCGCCAGGCAACCAGTCGAATCAGGATGCCGCGTTAGCGCGCTGACCAAACCCGAAACGGCAGCCACGGATT
>JBHENQ010000023.1:0-14375 GCA_046261975.1 Gemmatimonadaceae bacterium
GTCCGCGAAGTAGCTCTCTTCGGCGGTGGCCAGGTTACGCAGGTCGGACTTCATCGCAGCGATGTAGGCCTTCTCTTTCGTGTTGGAGAACTTCGGAATTGCGATCGCGGCAAGAATACCAATGATCACGACCACGATCAGGAGCTCGATCAGCGTGAAACCCTTGCGGTTCTTCATGTCAGGACCCCTTTGGAGATGGGTTCGGCGAAGGCCGATGTGCCATCGCTCACGCGGTTAGTTAGGCACGGTTGATACCAGTCGGCCGCTCTCATGTAAGTGACTATTAATCAACGAGTTAACAATGTTACGACGCTCTCATCTGACGTTTGACAGTTGCGGTCTGCAACAAAGAGCCGCGATGTGCAAGCTGCGAGCATAGGATACCAGCACCCATCGTCATAAGCCTCATCGTGATATTGCACTCTGGTTTAGTTTGTTTTGGAGAGGAACTGGGTTACTCGCTCGGACTGCTCAGAACTCGCGACGCATCGTCTCGATATCGCGTACCTCGTCCCTCATCTGTCGCCCGGTTACATTAATCGGATGACCAGCCTCCCTCTCGTCGGACCCTTCAACGACGCCTACGTAGCAGGATTGTACGAGTCGTTTCTGCGCGATCCCGCGTCCGTGGAGGAATCCTGGCGTCAGTTATTCCGGCTGGCTCAGAGCCTTGTTGGCGACGTTGATGGCTCGGTTGCGGGCGTAGGCGACGATGCGAGTGACGTAGCCTATCTGCGCAAGGTGGCTGGCGCCGCCAGTCTGGTGCAGGCGATTCGCCAATACGGTCATCTTGATGTTCAGTTGGATCCCCTGGGCTCCGCACCCATGGGAGCGCGAGAGCTCAGACCCGACTTTCACGGCATTGCCGAGTCTGATCTCGCCGAGATTCCTGCTGCTGCGCTCGGATTCGACCTGAACGGTACTGCCGCTGACGTCGTCGCAGATTTGCGGCGGCTCTACTCATCCACGATCGGCTTCGAGTTCGAGCACATTGAGGAGGAGAAGGAGCGCGAGTGGTTCCGCGACGCGATCGAGCGCGACGGCGTCGAGCGAACCTTGTCCCCCGATCAGAGTCGTGCTCTGTTGCACCGCCTCACACAGGTGGATGGGCTCGAGCGTTTTCTTGGGCGCGCGTTTCAGGGATACAAGCGCTTTTCCATCGAGGGAACGGACGTGCTCGTGCCGATGCTGGATGCGGCCATCGAGCGAGCCGCTGCAACCGGGGCGCTGGAGGTAGTGATCGGCATGGCGCACCGCGGGCGCATCAACGTACTGACGCACATCCTCGACAAGCCCTACGCCACGATCTTCGAGGAGTTCGAGGGTAAACACGCCGTCACCAATGCCGCGAGCGACACCGGCGACGTGAAGTACCATCTCGGCGCTCGGACGGAGCGAACGGTCGAAGCCGGGTCGACGGTTAGCGTCATGCTGGTACCCAACCCCAGCCACCTCGAATTCGTGAATCCGGTGGTTGTGGGCGTGGCCCGGGCCCTACAGCGCGAGAATGCGAAACCAGGAAGTGGCGCCCTGGACGAATCGTCCGTGCTTCCAGTGCTGATTCACGGTGACGCGGCGTTTCCCGGCGAAGGAGTCGTCGCGGAAACGTTCAACCTGTCGTATTTGCGGGGCTACCGTACCGGCGGCACGCTCCACATCATCGCGAACAACCAGGTGGGCTTCACTACAAACCCGCGTGATGGCCGCTCCACCTACTATGCGAGCGATCTTGCCAAAGGGTTTGAGGTCCCGATAGTCCACGTGAACGCGGACGATGCCGAGTCATGCGTCGCGGTCATTTCGCTCGCGCTGGCGTATCGCGCCATGTTCGGGAAGGATTTTCTGATAGACCTTGTTGGTTACCGTCGGCATGGTCACAACGAGACGGACGAGCCGGCCTACACGCAGCCCCTGCTGTATGCCACGATCAGGGCGCATCCGACACCGCGAGAGGTTCTGGGCAGCCGGCTTGTGGACCGGGGCGTGATCACGGTTGCCGATGTCAAGCAGATTGAGCGGGATGTGATGGAGGTCCTCGAGAAGATTCACGGCGACGCAGCGTCTCGCTCGCCTGAATCGGCGTCGGATGACGGAGACGGCGAAGAGCCAGCGTCAGCATCATCAGGGGATACGGCGGTCCCCGCAGAGCAGCTCAGCGCGCTGAATGAGCAGATGGTGGCGTGGCGGACTGATTTCAGGCCAGTGCCCAAGCTTGCCAAGCAGCTGGAAAGACGCAGGAGTGCCCTCAATGAGACGCGCGAAACGGGCCTCGGGGAGCGCGGCGCGATAGACTGGGGACATGCTGAAGCTCTCGCGTTTGCGTCACTGCTCGCGGAAGGGACCTCTGTCCGGCTCACCGGACAGGACGCGGAGCGCGGCACGTTCTCCCACCGGCAGGCCGTACTGCATGATCACGAATCCGGCGCCACCTATACTCCCCTTCAGCACCTGAAGGGAGTCTCCGCGATCTTCGAGATTTACAACAGTCCGCTATCCGAGACGGCGGTGCTTGCGTTCGACTACGGTTACAGCGTGGCGGCTCCTGAATGGCTCGTGTTGTGGGAAGCGCAGTTCGGCGATTTCGTGAATGTCGCGCAGCCCATCATCGATCAGTTCATGGTGGCTGACCGCGCCAAGTGGAGACAGGATTCCAGCCTGGTTCTGCTGCTGCCGCACGGCTACGAAGGTCAGGGACCCGAGCACTCGAGCGCCCGGCTCGAGCGTTTTCTGCAGAGCTGCGCCGAAGGCAATCTGCGCGTGGCGTATCCGTCCACACCGGCGCAGTATTTTCACATTCTGCGGCGGCAAGCCAGACTCGCGGACAAGCGCCCGCTGATACTGATGCAGCCTAAAAGCCTCCTCAGAATGCCCGAGGCGTCATCCCGACTGCGCGATTTCACCAGCGGGAGTTTTCAGACAGTCATCGACGACGCCGTTTCGGCGACCAAGAGAGCCCAGGTGAGGCGAGTGGTTTTTTGCACCGGAAAGCTGTACTACGATCTCGCCATGCAGAACCCGGGGTCGCACCTGGCGCTCGTGCGAGTTGAAGAGCTCTATCCGTGGCCTCACGACGCCGTTGCCGCGGCGCTCGATTCATACTCGGCAGCTACTGAGGTGGTTTGGGCACAGGAGGAACCCAGGAACATGGGCGCGTGGACGTTCGTGTCTCCGCGTCTTCGGGCAGCCGCTGGTAACAACATGCCCGTGCGGTACGTCGGAAGGCCGGAGCGCGCTAGCCCGGCCGAGGGGTATGCGACCACTCACCAGCAAAACCAGGCTCGCATCGTGGCGGAAGTGCTGGCACCTATGGAGGAGCCTACCGCCGAAAAACGCCGCACACCAAAGAGCGGCCAAACGAGCGCAAAAGTGCGGGGCTGAGTTTGCAGCGTCCCGGAATCATCAGGTCCGTCCACTCTTTCACGCTGGAGCGTCTACTGAGGCTCGGCGCGGTAATATGCCTCGCGATCCCGGTGGGACGCCCTCTGTCGGCGCAGGATCGTGGTGCGGCTGCACTGGCAGAGCTGGTGCAGGGTCTCGGCGTCACAGCGCGCGTCCTGGTGATCGGCGCGCACCCCGATGATGAGGATACGCGGCTCATCGCCTGGCTCCAACGCGGGCGTCACGTAGAGACGGCATACCTGTCGCTGACGCGAGGCGACGGTGGTCAGAACCTTATAGGCAACGAGCTGGGTGAAGCGCTCGGCGTGATCAGAACCGAAGAACTGCTTGCCGCGCGGCGAACAGACGGAGCACAGCAATACTTCACGCGCGCTTATGACTTCGGCTTCTCGAAGAGCGCTGAGGAAACCTTCAAGCACTGGCCGAAGGATTCAGTGCTCGGTGACGTCGTGAAGGTTGTGCGCGCGTTCCGTCCGCACGTGATCGTGAGCGTGTTTTCAGGTACTCCGAGCGATGGCCACGGCCAGCACCAGGTTTCCGGAATCCTGGCGCGCGAGGTTTACGATATGGCCGGCGACTCAGTGCGTTTCCCTGAGGCGAGTCACGGCTATCCGTGGACCCCGCTCAAGTTCTACCGATCCACGTCTTTTCGCGGCGAGAACGCGACGCTGACCTACAACGCCGGTGAGTACAGTCCGTTGCTTGGACGCTCGTACGCCGAGATTGGCGGCGAGAGCCGAAGCCAGCACAAGTCGCAGGCGTTCGGTGTGCTGCAGCGGAAAGGCGTCGTGCTGGGATCTGCACGACGCGAGGCATCGAGAGTCAATCAAGGTACCGAGCCCAAGGCGGAGAAATCCATTTTCGATGGGATCGATACGACGATTTCGCGGTTGAGGCCGAGTACGCGCTGTGCAGCCTTCGATTCCATCGCTCCATCTATTGCCGCGGCACAACGAGCCCTGGACCTTTTTCATCCCGGCCGAAGCGTGCCGGCATTGGCGAGATTGCATCGTGTTACCGGCAAAGCAGTGAACCTGACCGTTAGAGGGGACGAGGAGCAAGCCTGCACTTCACTGGATGACGACGCCTGGACGTCGATTTCAACCATCAGGTCCAGAGCGGAAGAAGCACTGCGGCTGGCGCTTGGCGTCGTCGTCGAGGCAACCGTCCAACGCGGATACGTGGCCCGGGACGAGGGTGCCGCAATTCCCGTAACTGTGACAGTGTATAATCGAGGCGACCGGCCGATTCGTGTTCCTCCGTTGCTTTCAGGTTGGAGCCGCGCGTTTCTTCATCCCTTCACCCTTGTCGAGCCTGACAGCACGCTTCAGTTCGTTGACAGCGTGCCGAGTCGTAGTTTTACCCAGCCATGGTGGCTGGCGCAGCCTCGCAACGGGGATCTGTTTGCGCCGGCCATTCCGCCATGGCCGGCGAACGTGGATGCTCTAGCGGCGAGAGCGACCGTCCTCGTTGTTCTCCATGATGAAGGGACCTCCATACACGTTATGGTGCCCGTGGTGAATCGCTTCGCCGACCCCATACGCGGCGAGATTCAGCGTCCCGTGGCTGTGGTTCCGGCAGTCTCGGTCAACCTCGATAAACGAGTCGAGCTGATGGGCGCGCACGCAACCAGCGATCGGAGACTCAACGTTCAGCTCAGATCGGCGGATAGCGCATCGCGTGAGGTTACGTTGACGCTCGATCTGCCTGCGGGCCTCACCGCCGATTCCGCGTCCCGAACCATCACGCTTCCGAACTATGGCGCAACGCGAACGGTCGCGTTTCGTCTACGAGGCAAGTTGCCCGTGGGCGTGCACGCCGTGCACGCCGTTGCCACGAGCAAGGGTCAGACTTTCAGCGATGGTTATACCTCGATCGAATACGATCACATCCGGCCGCAGAATATTTATCGGGACGCGACGGTGATTCTGCAATCGGTGGACGTGAAGCTTCCGCCGCGAGTCAACGTTGCCTATGTGCCCGGAGTGGGGGACAATAGCGCTCCCGTGCTTCAGCAACTGGGACTGCCAGTCACATTGCTTGATCCCGCGGTGCTCGGAACAACGGACCTGTCGCGCTACACGACGATCGTGATAGGACCCCGTGCCTATGAGTCCAGCGAAGCGCTCGTAACCAACAATGCCAGGCTCCTCGACTACGTGAAGGACGGAGGCACACTGGTGGTGCAGTATGGCCAGTATGAGATGACCCGCCCAGGTATCATGCCGTATCCCATAACGATAAATCGCCCGCACGATCGAGTCACGGATGAAAACGCTCCCGTACGGGTTCTCGGCACAGGTCATCGGTTGCTCACCACCCCCAACCGAATCACGGCTCAGGATTTCGAGGGATGGATTCAGGAGAGGTCGCTGTACATGCCGCGCACGTTTGCCGAACAGTACGAGCCTCTGCTTTCGCTGAACGATCCAGGGGAGGCCGCCAACAATGGAGCCATACTCGTGGCGTCCTACGGTAAGGGAACGTACGTCTACACGACCCTGGCGTTCTTTCGACAACTTCCCGCTGGGGTTCCAGGAGCGGTGCGCCTTTTCGTGAATCTTCTAGGTGCGGGTAACAACGGCCGCTCCGGTGTGAGAGCGAGCCAGTGACACCGCGTCCTGCTACCGCGAGGCTTTCTGCGCTCGCAGCCGGTCTTCTCCTGCTCGCTGCCTGCGGTGGCGGCGATGGACGCACGATTCTCACGATCTACTCCCCGCACGGCAAAGACCTCCTCGCGTACTATGAGACCGAATTCGAGAAGGTGCACCCCGACATCGATGTGCAGTGGGTGGATATGGGCTCGCTGGAGGTACTGGATCGCCTCCGCGCGGAAAAAGCCAATCCACAGGCGGACCTCTGGTTCGGCGCACCGGCCGAGATATTCGAGCGCGCCACCAAACAGGGCTTATTGCTGCCGTACTCACCCACCTGGGCATCCGCGATTGCGGACGAAGCCAGGGATCCCGCGAACAACTGGTTCGGTACGTATCTCACACCAGAGGTGATTGGATACAACAGCGACGTTATCAGCGAAGCTGACGCCCCTAAGGATTGGGACGACGTGCTGGATCCCAAATGGAAAGGCCGCGTGCTCATTCGCGATCCAATCGCTTCAGGATCCATGCGCGCGATTTTCGGCGCGATCATCGCCCGCGCAGTCGCGCAGACCGGCTCACCCGAGGCCGGTTATGAGTGGCTGCGGAAGCTCGACGCCAATACCAAGGAATACACCCTCAACCCCACGATTCTCTACCAGAAGCTCGGCCGCCAGGAAGGCGCGATCACGCTGTACAACATGCCGGACATCGCCACTCTCCAGCAGCGCTTCAACATTCCGGTAAAGTACGTGATTCCGTCGAGCGGGACGCCGTTGCTCGTGGATGGCATAGCACTCGTGCGTGGCACCGAGAAAGCGGAGCAGGCGAAGCTCTACTACGAGTTCGTGACTACGCCACCCGCGCTCATCGAGGCTGCCGAGCGTTTTCTTCGGATTCCCGCACGCACGGACATCTCGCGCGACTCGCTTCCTGCATGGATTCAGGATGCCATGTCCAAAATCAAGCCCATGGTGGTGGATCGCCGGCTGATTGCCGATCATCTCGACGAGTGGATGCAGTACTGGGACGCGAACATCCGGAATCGTAGCCGCGGCTCGTGACCGCCGGCACGCTCTCGCTCTCCGGAATCACGCGGCGCTTTCGCCGAGACGGAGCTGCCGGAGCGGCTGATCAAACCGGTCACGTAGCGGTCGACAACCTGTCGCTCGATGTTGCGAGCGGCGAGTTGCTCGCGCTGATCGGTGCATCGGGTTCCGGCAAGACGACAACTCTGCGAATCGTGGCAGGGTACGAGACCCCGGACCTGGGACGCGTGATTCTCGACGGTCGCGACATCACAGCGGTTCCGGCGCACCGCCGGGATTTCGGAATGGTGTTCCAGCACTACGCGCTGTTTCCTCACATGAGCGTCGGCGAAAACGTCGCCTTCGGCCTCGAGGCGAGAGGCGTCGCAAAAGCGGAACGTGCAGCTCGCGCTGAGCGCGTGCTCGCGAGCGTGGGTCTCGGGGGTGCGGCCTCGCGCCCCGTACAGTCATTGTCCGGAGGCGAACAGCAGCGCGTTGCACTGGCACGTGCGCTGGTGATCGAGCCGCGGGTTCTGCTTCTGGATGAGCCGCTCTCGAATCTCGACCCCACATTGCGCCGCAGCACTCGTGAAGAGCTGCGCGCCACACTGCACAGGCTCGGCGTCACTGCGCTGTTTGTCACGCACGATCAGGAAGACGCGTTCGCCGTCGCCGATCGCTTGGCACTCATTCGCAGCGGCCGATTGCTACAGGTAGGGACGCCTGAGGAGCTGTACGACAGGCCTTCATCGCGCGACGTGGCTGAGTTCATCGGACGCTCGACGCTGGTCCCGGCCAGCATGGTCACGGAAGACACCGCCGACATCAGTATCGGGGGCCGCGCTCGTCGCGTACGCGTCGTGGTCCCTGTGGCCGAGTCCACTCCGCCCAGCACCAGCATGCTGGCCGTGTTGCGTCCAGATTCGCTCGCCCTTGGTCGGGATGACGACAGGGATGCCTGGCCGGGCGTCGTGACCAACCGGCGATTTGCAGGGTCGTTGCTCGCCTATCACGTGAAGCTCGCAGGCAACCTGGAGGTTGAAGTATATGGCACCGATCGCCACGTACGCGATGGCGATCGCGTGGCCGTTCGCATACAACGGGAGCCGGTAGCGCTCGTCTCGGCCGATAGTGCATGAAGCCGACGCCACTGTCTTCCGACGCGCGTGCTGTCGCGACCACGCTTGAGCGCGGTGCCCAACCAGCTCGCAAGCGCGCGCGGGCCCTAGGCACCTGGCTGCTCGCGTTTCCTGTGCTCGCCGTATTGCTATGGACTGTAGTCTATCCAAACGCAGCCGTGGTCGCCGGTAGTTTTGGCGCTGGACTGGACTACTGGCGTGCCTTTATTGCCAGCCCGGCCGACCGTGAAGCTCTCTCCACCACTCTCATCGTATCCGTGGGTTCCGTAGCGGCTGCTACCCTCATCGGTCTTCCGCTCGCATTCCTGCTCACGCGTTTCGAGTTCCGCGGGAGGCGAACGCTGAGCGCCATCGCCACGCTTCCCGCGGCATTGCCTCCCCTCGTCGGCGTCGTCGCATTTCTCTTTCTGTACGGTGAGAGCGGCGTCGTCACTCGAAGCGTGCAATCGGTGCTCGGCATGCGTTACGCTCCGTGGACCCTCACTGGCGTTTGGGCGATCATCTTCGTGCACGCGTACACGATGTACGTGTACGTATTCCTCTTCGTGTCGGCCGGGCTCGAGCGGTTCGATTCGACCCTGGACGAAGCTGCCTCCGGGCTTGGCGCTTCGCGCGCGTTGCGTCTCAGGAGGATCACGTTCCCCTTGCTAACGCCGAGCATAGCGGGTGCGATGCTTCTCGTCTTCATGAGCTCGCTCGGATCGTTCTCGGCGCCATACGTGTTCGGTGGTGGGCTCAGGGTACTCTCCACTCAGATCGTTGCCTCCAAGCTCAACGGCGCGCTTGGACTCGCCTTCGTGGAGACGACCGTGCTCGCTCTGAGCGCGCTCGCGGCGCTGGCGTTATTCAGGTGGTTCGAGAGGCGTCGAAGTTATGCCATGGCCGGGAAGAGCAGGGCGACGCGAATAGCGGTGCAGTCGCGAGTCGCGCGTACGCTGGGACCTATCCTGGCCGCGCTGCTCGTCGCGATCCTCATTCTGCCTCACGCGATGGTGGTGCTGGTCTCGTTCGCTCGCGACGGCGCCTGGACCACGCAGGTGCTGCCGCCGGAGTACACGCTGGACAATTTTCGACGGCTGGCGACCGATCCACAGTTATGGGTGCCCATCCGAAACAGCGTTTCGATGGCATTCGTGTCGACAGTGGCCGCCGTGGTCTTCTGCTTCGTTGCGGCGTATCTGATCGTACTTAGGAGATTTCGGGGACGCAGGTTGCTGGAGGTACTCGTGGCTCTCCCATGGGCGATTCCGGCGACGGCGATCGCTATCGGCCTCGCTTCCACTTTCGATCGCAATGATCCACTCACGCTCCGCGCGCTCCTCGTCGGCACATTCTGGATCCTTCCGCTGGCGTACTTTGTTCGTGGTATTCCGCTCATCGTTACAGCGGCAGAGGGCTCGCTCAAGCAGATGGATCCGTCACTGGAGGATGCGGCCAGGGGTCTCGGTGGTTCGTGGTGGCTCACCGTGCGGCGAGTCGTTCTTCCGGCAGCTCGGCCCGGGCTCGTGGCGGGCGCGATGCTCGCCGCAGTGACTGCGGTGGGCGAGTTCGTGGCAAGCGTGGTGCTGTACACGCACGCTAACCGACCCATCTCGGTCGAGATTCTGGCGCAGATTCGGAATCTCTCATTCGGCACCGCGGCGGCCTACAGCGTGCTCCTCATCGTTCTAGTGCTCATAATCACTGTGGCGGCGCGCTGGACAGAGGGACGCTTCACTTCAACTGCCGGTTAACAGGGGACAGGTGACAGGTGACAGGGGACAGTGAACAGGGGACAGTGAACAGGGAACGGGGGAGCAGGAAACAGGAAATAGGGAACAGGGAACAGTTTTAACTTCCCGACTCCCGACTCCCGACTCCCGACTGCCGACTCCCGACTCCCGCTACTCGCTTTTCTTCCGCGGCACCTTCCCGCCTTTCTTGCGGGCTTCGGACAGGCCGATCGCGATTGCTTGCTTACGGCTCTTCACTTTGCCGCCCTTTCCGCCCTTTCCAGATCTCAGTGTTCCCTTCTTCCTTCGCTTCATCGCGCTCTCCACACTCTTGCTCGCTGCTTTGCCATACTTCCGGCGCGATGACTTTCTCGCGGACCTCTTTTTTTTCGCTGCCATGTAAGTTCTCCCGCGTGCAGTGCTGGGTTACACAAGCTGAAGACTCACAGCAACTTTCAAGCCCCAGAGGTATTACTTTGGGGTTCCCGACTCCCGACTCCCGACTTCGGACTCCCGACACCATGGACGCCGAACTGCGCAAACGACCTCACGTCGTCATCCTCGGTGGTGGCTTTGCCGGACTCAAGGCCGCGAGCGCGCTGCGCACCGCGCTGGTGGACGTTACGCTCCTCGACCGCACCAATCACCACGTTTTTCAACCTCTCCTGTACCAGGTCGCCACCGCGGTTCTGGCCCCCACCGACATCACGTCGCCCATTCGCTGGCTTCTGCGCAAGCAGCGCAACGCGACAGTTCTCATGTCCGAGGTCCGCGACATAGACGCCAGCCGGCGTGTAGTCGTGGACACAGACGGTGTCGAGACTGCGTACGACTTCCTCATAGTCGCCACAGGCGCCCGCCATTCGTACTTCGGGCATGGAGACTGGGAGAAACACGCACCCGGGCTCAAGACCATCGAGGATGCGCGCGAAATTCGTCATCGCTTCCTGCTTGCTTTCGAGGAGGCTGAGAAATGCGATGATCCCGCGGTACGCAATGCATGGCTCACTTTCGTGATCGTGGGTGGCGGCCCCACCGGTGTCGAGCTTGCGGGAATGCTTCCCGGAATCGCGCGCGAGGCCATGCGCCGCGACTTCCGGAGAATCGATACCGCTAATGCCCGAGTCATCCTGCTCGAGGCTGGACCGCGTCTTCTCACGTCTTTCACCGAGGAACTATCTGCCGTCACTCGGCGTGACCTCGAGGAACTGGGCGTCACAGTTCGAACTGGCTCGCTCGTCACGGCGATAGACAGCGAGTCCATTTGCGTTGGAGACGAGCGCATAAGCACGCGCACCGTATTCTGGGCGGCAGGCAATGCGGCATCACCACTTCTGCGAACGCTCGGTGTGGCGCTGGACAAACAGGGTCGCGCACTTGTCGAGAAGGATCTCTCGGTTCCCGGCCGGCCGGAAGTGTTCGTGGTAGGCGACGCGGCCGCGGTCAAGCGTGCCCCCGAGCAGCTCGTTCCAGGAGTTGCCGCCGCGGCAATGCAGGAAGGGATATGCGCGGCGAGGAACATCGTGCGCACGCTCCGGGGCGAGCCGCGCGTCGATTTCGTCTACCGAAACAAGGGAGATCTGGCAACCATCGGCCGGCACAAGGCGATCGCTGATTTCGGCTGGTTAAAAGTCACTGGCCGACTCGCGTGGTGGTTCTGGCTCTTCGTGCATATCCTCTATCTCGCCGGCTTCCGCAACAGGCTCAGCGTGCTGCTGGAATGGGCCTATTCGTATTTCGCCTATCGGCGCGGAGCGAGGCTTATTACAAAGGACTAGGGATTAGGGACTAGGGTCTAGGGTCTAGGGTGACACCTGTCACCTGTCACCTGCTCACTGGCCATTCCCGACTCCCGACTCCCGAGCACTATTCCACGCCCGCTTCCTCCGGTGTCGCAGCCGCTGCTTTGGCCAGGTCGCCTCCGCTCTCAGTCTTCTTTCCGGCTGGTTCCGCGTGATGCACGTAGGCCTGCAACCCGTATCCCATGTACATCGTTGACGCGACCAACACCGCGGACGTCCAGAACGGCACAAGGAAACCGAACTGGTCCCATGCGAAGCCCGCGTATAGCGGATATATGACGCGCGCGATGCCGCCGTACGTCTGCTGTACACCCATGTAGAGCCCGCGCTCGTGTTCTCCCACCACGCGCGAGAGAAGCGCGGTGACGCTCGGAAAGGTGAATGCAGTCCCGAGTGGAAGCAGTCCCACGGCGAGCGCAAGCGGAAGAAGCGACAGCCCTTCCGGTAGCCACTCCCAAGGTCTCATGAGAGGAATCGTCGCCAGTCCGGCAGCGAGCAGCAAACCGCCAAGACGTGACGTGCGCGCTTCGCCAAGGCGATCCACCACCGGGCCCAGGAGGAAAACGCGTATGAGCACGCTCAATCCACCAAGATATGCGAAGAAAAAGCCGACCGTGGCTGCGGTGACGCCGAATTGCCTGTTGAGAAAGAGAATGAGGATTGCGTGAACGCCGTAAAACGCGCCCATGGCTACCGAGTAGATCCAGATCAGCCGCGAGGATGTGTCGCTGGGATGGAAGAACACGCGGCCGACTGCCTGAAGCGGCGTCCGGGCGCGCTGAGCGTTCGCGCGCGCGGACACGCCGTGTGATTCCGTCAGGAATCGGAATGCGAAAATGATGTTGAGCGCACAGAGGCCCGCCGCGAACAGTCCGGGAGCGTGGGGTCCCATCACCGTCGTAGCCGAGCCGAGCAGCGGCCCGAGCACCACCCCCGCATTTGTGGCCGCGGACAGCCAGCCCAGTCCCCGCGTGCGATTCTTCGGTTCGACCGCGTCCGCCACGTACGCCTGAATGACACCCACAGTTCCACCACCGGCGCCCTGGACGATGCGCGAGAGAAGGAGCAGCCAGTAGGATTCAGCGAAGGCGAAAACGACGTAAGCGATTACCGACGCGCCGAGGCCGATCAGGAGTGCAGGTTTTCGCCCGTAGCGGTCTGACACTCGGCCCCATAGCGGTGCGGTCAGGAGTTGCATCGCCGAGAACACCGAGACGAGCACCATGATCTTGAACCCGTTCGCGCCGAGTTTTTCCGCGTAGAACGGCAGGAGCGGGATGACCATGAGTGCGCCCACCATGTCGATGAACGCCGTGAACATCAGGACGGACAACCTTCCAAGGTCGCCGCCCCGCATGTTCTTGAAAGGGTTTGTCAGAAACGAGCTCACCGGGCCATCTACTCCGCCTTTCCCAAGGCTGCGGGAGGCACCGCGCGCCCCACCACGCCTGCGAGCGCCACTATAGTGAGCACGTACGGAATCATCTGCACGAATTGAGACGGAATGGCCTGTATTGCCTGAAGTTGTATCTGCAAGGTCTCGGCGGCGGCGAACAACAGGCACGCGATTCCGGCGCGCACTGGATCCCAGCGTCCGAAAATAATAGCCGCAAGAGCGATGAAACCACGACCCGCCGTCATCCCGTCGGTGAACTGGTGCTGGTCGAGCGCGAGGTAAACGCCACCCAGCGCCGCGAGCACGCCTGATAGTCCTACCGCAACATATCTGACGCGTTTAACGGGTACCCCGAGCGTCGCGGCCGCTTCGGGATGCTCACCCACGGCCCTCACACGAAGTCCGAAAGGCGTGCGGTATACAATAAGGGCGAGCAGAGGAATCGCTACCAGCCCGAGCCATATCAGTGGATTGGTCGCCATGCCCGCAGCGATACTCTGCCCTTGCGATTCAGAAGTGAAGCCGACGACGCGAGGAGAATTCGAAGAACTGTCGAACGCGAGCCGCAGAAAAAAACGAGTCACGCCAACCGCCAACAGGTTGATCGCAATGCCGCTAACGATCTGATCGGCGCGGTATCGGATGCACGCCACGGCGTGCAACAGCCCGAACACGAGTCCGCCTGCGATTCCGCAGAGAATACCTACCCACGCGCTATTGCTATAGTACGCGCCCAGCGTCGCGGTGAAGGCGCCAGTGAGCATGAATCCTTCCAGTGCCAGACTCACCACGCCCGCCCGCTCGGCGACCACGCCGCCGCCGGCCGCCAACAGATAAGGGATCGCGATGCGGATGGTCTGCGCCAGGAAGGCTAGCAGCCACGTCATACTTCGGTCCTGCGCATGCGCAGCCCTCCGCCCGTCTGAAGCACACGACGGACTTCTGGCACGGCGGCCGCAACGGCGAGAATGACGATGCCTTGCAGCACCTCCACCATCTGCTTGGGTACCAGCGCGTGGATGGCAAGTCCGCCTTGGGACAGCGTGGCGAAGAAGAGAGCCGCGAGCACCACTCCGGCCGGGTGGTTACGACCCACAAGCGCGACTGCGATTCCAAGAAAACCTGCTCCGGCCCCGAATCCTTCCTCGAAATAATGCTTGTAGCCCAGCACGTAGTTGATTCCACCGAGCCCAGCGAGCGCGCCGGACATCGTCAGAACGCGGACCCAGACGCTGCCAACGCGCACTCCGCCGTACTCAGCGGCGTCTGGTTGGAGTCCCGTGGCGCGCAGCTCGTAGCCGG
>JBHENQ010000024.1:0-7661 GCA_046261975.1 Gemmatimonadaceae bacterium
GACCGGCTCCTTTCGCATGTAGCTCTGCCTGCTTGGGTGATCTCCGAGCGCGTAATCTACGATCTGCGCTCGGAGCCGGTCGTTTCATATTGACTAATAGGCCACAACCGGCAAGGCCACTCTGCGCACTACCCTTACCAGTAGAGCAAGAAAACGGGCGCGATCGCTGCTAGTGCAGCGCCGACTTGCAAGGCTAGGATGGGCACAGCCTGTCTTGGTGACTGCGGTACCCACTTGATCGCGAAGAGAAATACGATAGTGCCTTAGCAGCGCATGTGATGCTGCTGACGGTCGTCACGCGAAGGGGCTTGCGACGAGGCGCGCGGTCCCATCTGGAAATGCGGCTAGAGCCTGCGCAGCTCCGAACTTGCCCGTGGAGGAGCCGAGCGTACCGGGCGGGCACGCTCGGCAATGCAACCCGCGGCCTTCCTTTCAGGCCGGCGAGAGGTTGCCTCAGAGTCTGTCAGCCGGCTCAGAACTTCAGAACCGCCACGGTTCAGAACATGAGTGTAGGTCATCGTGGTCCGGAGATCTGTCTGTCCGAGCAACTCCTGAATGGTTCTGATATCCGACCACTCTCGGGCAGATGCGTCGCAAAGGAGTGTCTCAGCGAGTGACAGGTAGCACGCTTGGAGATGCCGCTCAAGCGCACGGCCGTGTCGAACGCACGTTGGACGACAGTCTCATGCAAGTGATGCCGCCGCTGGACATCGCTTCCTCGCTCGGTGTAGGTCCGGAACGCAGGGGATATCCATTGCCAGCCCATTCACGAGCGGCGTGGTTCTGGGTGAACGTCTGTGCGAGGGGTGGCTGGCGGCCGTGCCTGCAAACTGAGTCATGGCGTCTACCCGGTCATTCCTCCAACCCCACCTTCTTCAGCAGGGCCCGGAAGCGCGGCTCTGGGTGCAGGGAACGAAAAGTCGGATCGATGCCCAGGTAGAGGATGAACGCGCCTGTCTCGACGGCTCGCTCCAGCCAGTCCAGCGCCTGCTCCCGCTCGCCCAAACCCGCCGTCTATCGAAGCATCCGGTTGAACCTTCGGCGTAGGCGCATCCTTGGATCAATCGGCCACAGCCCCAACGCGGCGGTCTTGTGTGAGTGCTGCGGCATATCCGCTAGCTGCGTCTCCGACGATTACGTGAACAACGGTATCTGATATTCGCAGAAGGCCAGATGCTCCTGCCGCCTCCAGCGCGCTTTCATCGATCGAGCGCGGATCCCGCACTTCCACGCGCAGCCGAGTAAGCGCACAGGGCTCGAGGCTAATAATGTTGCTCGCGCCGCCCAGGGCAGCCTCTAGCGCGGATGCGCTTGCGCCAGAAACTGCAACCTTGCGGTCGACGACAGCCGGAGCAGCCAGCGTAGTCGCAGGCCCGGTCGCGACGCCGGCTGACCGCATGTACTCCTCCATGTCAGTCTTCAGGTTTTCCGAGCGCGTGCCAAAGACGGCTTGCATCCCGTTGCCCACCTGAACGACACCAGCCGCGCCGAGTCCCCGCAAGGCAGCCGCACTCGCGCGCGTGACGTCGTGCAGGTCGACGCGCAAGCGAGTGATGCACGCATCGAGGCCCCGAATGTTGCCCGCTCCACCGAATGCTGCGACGAGGTCCGATGCCATGGATCCGGTTGCTGGCGCATCGACTGACGCACCTCCCACTGATAGATCCTCCACCTCGCGCCCTGGCGTTTTCAGATCTCCGCGTAGAATCAGCGTCCGAAACAGCACGAAATACATCATGGCCCAGAGCGGACCGAGCCAGAGAAACCACAAACCGCGCTCGGAGTTTGGGAACAGGACTACGTAGTCTATCAATCCGTGGGAGAACGTCGTGCTGTGCCGGATGCCTAGCTCGATAGCCGTGAAGTAAGCAGCGCCCGCCAGAAGCGCATGTATGACGTAAAGCACCGGTGCCACGAACAGAAACGCGAACTCGATGGGCTCGGTGATGCCCGTGAGGAACGACGTCAAGGCCGCGGAGATCATGATCCCGCCGACCTTCGCGCGATTCTCGGGACGGGCGCACCGCCAGATTGCCAGCGCCGCCGCGGGCAATCCCCACATCTTGAATAGATATCCACCCGCAAGATTGCCGGCGGTGGGATCTCCAGCAGTGAACCGGTAGATCTCACCCCGGATGATCTTCCCCGTCTCCGGATCCAAGTACTGCCCCACCTCGAAGAAGAACGGAACGTTCCAGATGTGATGCAGCCCGAACGGAATCAGCGAGCGCTCGACAACACCGTACATGGCGAACGCGATCGAGGGATTCCCCGAGGCGGCCCAGCGCGAGAAACCGTCGATGGCGCGCCCGATCGGCGGCCAGATGAAGCTGAGGGTGATGCCGGCGACAACCGCCGCGAAAGCGGTGAGGATGGGTACGGATCGTTTGCCGGCGAAGAAGCCCAGATAAGGCGGCAGCTTCAGCCTGAAATACCGGTTGAATAGAATTGCGGCGACCGCGCCGATGAGTATCCCGCCGAAAACTCCCGTCTCGATAGACTGGATTCCCATGATCGGGCGAGGCTCGTAACCCACGAGCGGCGCCATTACGCCCATCGTCGCGATCATCACAGCGAAGCCGACCACGGCGGCGAGCGCGGCCACGCCGTCGTTGCCCGCGAGACCGAGTGCGACACCGATGGCGAAGATGAGCGGCAGGTTGCCGAAAACCGCCCCGCCTGCCTGCGCCATCACGTTCGACACGACCGGCGGCAAAATGGCGAACTTTGCACTGCCGACGCCGAGCAGGATGCCAGCTACCGGCAGCACGGAAACCGGCAGCATCAGCGACTTGCCGATTTTCTGCAGCCATCCGAACGCGGCGCGGCCCAAACTCATATTAGGTCTCCCAAGCAATTCCTTTACGCATGACGTTCCGCTACTAACGCGCGCACTTCAGCACCGTCCGCCGCATTAAGCGCCTTTTGCGCCGTGGCGCGGCATTCATCCAGCGATAGAGTCCTTATCTGTGCCTTAACTGCGGGGATGACCGGGACGCTTACACTCAGCTCGTCCACGCCAAGGCCCACGAGCACTGGAACTGCCTGAGGATCGCCGGCCATGGCGCCGCACACCCCAACCCACCGCTTATGAAGGTGCGCACCCGCTACTGCCCGCTCGATAAGACGCAGCACCGCCGGGTGTAGCGCGTCCACCTGGGACGCGAGCCGTGGGTTGCCGCGATCCATCGCAAGTGTGTACTGCGTCAGATCGTTTGTCCCGACAGAGAAGAAGTGCGCGTCCTCCGCGAATCGATCTGCCAGGAGCGCAGCCGACGCAGTCTCGATCATGATGCCGACCTGAATCTCCGGCACACCGAGGGCTACCCGTTCGCGCTCTACCAGATCACGCGCGGCGCGCCATTCCGCCAGCGTTGCGATCATTGGAAACATTATCGCGACTCGACCTGCGCGGGACGCCCGCAGAATGGCACGTACCTGGGTGCGGAAGATGTCGGGACGATTCAGCAGCAACCGAATGCCACGTTCGCCGAGGAAGGGATTCGCCTCGGTTCCAATAGGCAAGTACGGCAATGGCTTGTCGCCACCCACGTCGAGCGCGCGAATGACGAGAATGCGTGTAGGCCCGAGAGCGTGGGCGATTGCCTCGTAGGTCTTCGTCTGCTCGTCCTCATCGGGCGCGGTACGCCGCTCCATGAACAGGAATTCAGTCCTGAGCAGTCCGACGCCCTCCCCGCCAACTTCCGGGACGCGACGCGCCTCGTCTTCATCTCCGATGTTGGCCACCACCTCCACTCGATGACCATCGCTAGTGGTGGCGTGCTCCATCGCCACCGCAAGCTCTGAGGCCCGCTGGCGCTCGGCTGACGCTTGCCGTCGTGTGATTTCCGATTCTTCTGCTGCGGTCGGTTGGACCTTGAGTGTGCCGGCGTCACCGTCGAGGACCACTCGCGTACCTTGTGCGACGTCGAGCACGCGAGAATCGATGCCGGTAACCGCGGGAATGCCCAGCCCGCGCGCCAGGATCGCCACGTGAGATGTCGCGCTACCCATCGTTGTGCAGAACCCGCGCACTCGAGTGCGATCCAGCGATGCGGCGTCCGAAGGCGCGAGATCCTCCGCCACGACGATCGAGTTCATCGGCACATCCTGCGGTGTTTCTTCACGACCGCCGCCCACGAGCAGATGGATGACCCGCCGGCCGACATCCCTCAGATCCGCTGCGCGTCCAGCGAGAAGCTGGTTTCGGAGGGCCAGTAACCGGTCTGCCTGCGCAGTATACGCCTGACGCCACGCCCATGCGGCCGTTGCCCCGCCGCGGATGTGTGCAGCTGCGCTATCGAGCACTTCAGGGTCTTCGAGAAGTTCCTGATGCGCCGCGAAGATGGCGGCCCTGTCGGTGTCGGCCTCTGTGGCTAGCCGCGCCTGCAATGCCTCCAGCTGCAGGTGGGCAGAGGCAATCGCTGCATCCAGGGCGCGACGCTCATGGTTCGGGTCGGCAGCGCGCTCCTCCAGGACTGCATCATCGTGACGGAGGTGAAACACCTGGCCGATTGCAACACCCGGTGACGCAGGCACGCCGCGCAGCGAACCGTCGTCGGGCGCCGGCACCCCAGTGGGGAGCGTTACCGCCCCGAAAACCACGCTCGGCGCCGAAGGATGCGACGCACCAATAGCCGTTGTGAGCGTCTGCTCGATGGCAGCGACGGCCCGCGCGGCATCCTCCCCGCGCGCTATGACAACCACCGCGTCGCCGCCCGCCACTTCAAGCGCCATGATCGAAACGACGCTGCGTGCGTTTGCTTCCCGGTTGTCCTTCACCAGCCGCACGTCGGATGTGAACCGGCGGGCCGTTGCTGCTACCACCGCTGCCGGCCGCGCGTGGAGACCGGTTTCGTTGGCGATGCGGATCGGGGCTGACTCCACCGCGTCACCATGAGCCTGTGACGTGGACGACTCGTGCGGTGGACGCACCAGGATGTCCATCAACACATCGCAGCCTGCCGCCACCTTGCCCGAGCGCGGCCGGATCGCTGCAACGTGCTCCATGTTCGTCACGAGTACCGGCGTGAGCAGGCTACGAGCGTGCGTAGCCAGGAAATCCGCATCGAAGGTCATGAGCGGATCGCCAACGCGCACTCTGTCACCAGTCTTCACTCCAGGCGTGAACCCGTTTCCGTTCAGCTTCACCGTGTCCAGGCCGACGTGGATCAGGATCTCGAGGCCGGAGGCAGACAGGACGAGCGCATGCCCTGCGCGGTGCACTTGTATGACCTGGGCATCGCAGGGAGCAAGAAGATTCTGACTGAGGGGCTCGAGCGCGATGCCATCGCCTGCAAGACGCTGCGCAAAGGCCTCGTCCGGCACCCGATCGAGGGGGACGATGACGCCGGCGAGCGGTGACATCAGCGTCAGCTTCTGAGCATTAACGCCGTTTGACGTCATGGAGGTCTCTTGGAGGTGAGAACATGAAGAACTTGGAGCTTGGCGTCGTTCCGCGCTACCGCGATCAGCCGGCCGTCCACATGCCTCAGCGATTTCATGTCTCGTACCTCGCCCTCGATCACCAGGTTGCTCTCCTCCATATCGACCGGCTCGAAGCGGCCTGCTCCGTTGCCTTGAAGCAATAGGCCATAGCTCGCATCGTACCGTCCGCGAACGGGCGTTACCCCATAGAAATTCCCGGCGAGCAGGAGATCCGTGTGCCCGTCACGATTAAAATCCTCCGCCAACGCTGAATAGATGGGCGCGAACTGCGCCTCTACGGGAAGAGGACGAAGATCGAAGGTACCGTCCCCTCTGTTCATCGCGATGGAACTCGCGAAGAGGTGTGCATCCTGCACTTTCGCGAGACTCAATTCCGCTGCGGGGAAAATGTCCTCCACTCGGCTGGCACCGAAGCTGGCGTAGGAAACATACCTGCTTCGCAACGGTGGCATCAGCCGCACCAACTCGTCTCGGCCCGCGATCGGATAGCTGACGCCATTCTTGTAAAACGTCAGAATCTGCTTGATCGAGCCGTTCTGAAAGAAATCATGGACGTATAATCGCGCGGGCTCCTTGCTTGATGCCCGGATATATGAGTTGAGTCCGAGGTTGCCCAGCACCAGATCTTTGCGACCATCGCCGTTCAGGTCCGTTGCCGTAACGCTGTTCCACCACCCGTTGCTTCCTCTGAAACCAGCCTTGACAGTCACGTCCACGAAGCGGCCATTCTCTTGCCGAAAAATGCGAATCGGCATCCATTCGCCGACCACGATCAGGTCGAGCTGTCTATCGCCATCATAGTCAACCCATGCCGCCGAGGACACCATGCCGGTTTCGGAGAGCCCTGCCGCCTTTTCGAGCGTAACGTCGACGAAGCGACCCTTGCCATCGTTTTGAAGCAGATGGCTCCGGGGTGTGAGCCCATACTTGCGCGACACGACTCGGCCCCCAATGAAGAGATCGACATGACCATCCCCGTTGAAGTCGCCCGGAACCACGCACGAGCCGTTCTCGAAGAAATCGGGAAGGACGCCCGTGGTCCGCTGGAAATTCCCCCGGCCGTCGTTGAAGTAGAGTCTATCTCTGAGAGCTTCGTCCTCACCCCAGAACTCATTTCCGCCGCTCACGACGTACAGGTCCTCGTCCCCGTCGCCGTTGGCATCAAAGAAGGCCGCGTCCACGTCCTCAGGCAGGCTGTCCGCGCCGAATACGCGTTCGTTGCTTCCCCCACCGCGAAACGTTCCGTCGCGCCGCTGGATGAAGAGTCGTCCGGCCTGCCATTTGGCGCCGCCGATGTAGAGGTCGTCCAGCCCATCGCCGTTCACGTCGCCGATTGCAAGTGCCGGCCCTTCGGTCGACAGCATGTGCGGCATGAGCGGTTCACGATTGTAGTCGAAGAACGTGTTCTCCTCGTGCTTGAAATCGATGCCAACGCGTGCCGTCACGTCGGCAAAGAGCGGCTGCGTCGCCGGGCCACGCTTATTGTCGTATATACCCGACGCAGCGTCCTGAGAGAGCGTGATCGTGGCGTCCACCGCCGGATTCTTGAGCACCTGAAAGCGCTTATCCGGCCAGATGACAATCAGGGAGTCAATCTGCCTGGAAGGGCCCAACCCGAAATGCAGGCGGTGATCGACAGAGGACTGGAAGCCTCTCGTAGGCATCTGCTCCAGGATTTGCAACGTGCCCTGATGCTTTACCATGACTTTTGCGCCGATCCCAGCCGTGTTGCCTCCCGAGCCTACCAGTACCACCTTCAGAAAGTGATGTTCGTTGATCTCTCTCGACCGGTTCCGGAAGATTGCTGCTGGGGCGTTGATCTTGTTCACCACGAGATCCAGGGCGCCGCTGTTGTTCAGATCGACGTATGCAGCGCCGTTTGAAAAACCAGGCTGCCCCAAGCCCCATTGATCAGCCATGTTGGTGAACGTCACGTTCCCATTGTTCCGATACACATGGTTGGGCAACGGAATCTGGGGCATTCTCTCCAGGAGTGTCAGGTTTGCCTCTGAGATTCCCTTCTCGAGCGAAGCCTGTATGGCTTCGTTACCGACATAGTTGATGTAGTCCAGATCGTTTGGTCTTCGGTAGATGCCGTTGGTAACGAAGAGGTCCTTTTGGCCGTCGTTGTCGAGATCTGCGAAAAGCGCACTCCAGCTCCAGTCCGTTGCGAACACGCCGGCCAGATATCCGATTTCGCTGAAGCGTCCCTT
>JBHENQ010000025.1:0-4340 GCA_046261975.1 Gemmatimonadaceae bacterium
GAGCTCAGGTCGGACGGGTAACACCTGCTTCATATTGAGTGAGGTCTACGAGAGTGAGGCTGGTGTGAACGACCACTTCGCACAGGCAACGCAAGGCTGGAAGGACTTTCCGGCGCTTGGCAGGTGGCTCGAGAAGTGCAAGGTCACAGGCCTGCCTGCAGCTCGCATCGTCAATTCTCTGTGGTGAGAGCGGAGATGCGGCCTAACAGGCCGCTGCAGCCGCCGAGCGGCGCGGGCGCATCGCACTGGTTTGCGATGATTGTGAGCGCCGCTCGCGGCTGAGCGGCAAAGGCGTTAGAGAGCGCACGAGTCAACCTAGGAGGGTGCGGGCGATGTCCACAACAGTTGTCAAAAGGCTGTCGCTCGCGTTGGGGCTGGGCTTTCTCACAGCGCCCACTTGGTCGCAGGATGCGCGAAGCACTGCCGCTACCTGCGCATCTCCTGCGTTGGCAGAGGTAGCAGACAGTATTGCCGCAGCTTTCGACGCACATCGATTCGTTTTTATAGGCAGCACTCACGGTGGGAAGAAGCCCCACGACTTTCTCCTTTGCCTTCTATCCCGTCCGGCCTTCCAGCGGCGCGCGACCGACGTTGTCGTTGAGTGGGGCAATCCGGTTCACCAGGCATTGGTGGACCGCTACCTGCTGAAGCTGGAACCGGTGACTCTCGAATCACTGAGGCCTGTGTGGATTGATACCGATGCTCCCCAGCTATGGGGACGCTTGCCTTTGATCCCGGAGTTCTACGAGGCGGTACGGTCGATCAACACGCACCTCGTTCCTGCACGAAGGATTCGCGTCCTTGGCGGTTGCGAGCCGATCGACTGGTCGGCCGTGAATGCCACGACTGATGTTGCCATGTACCCGTTCAAGAACAACTGGGCGGCTCACGTGATAACGGAGCATTTCGCTCCGGACCCAGAGCGACGCCTCTTGGTCGTATATGGCGATGGTCACATTCACCACAACGGTGGCAACTTGATGGGGAACCTTTACGGGACGATCGACCGGGAGGATCTGTTCGTCGTCGGGACAATCGACGCTCCGGGGTCAGAGGATGCGGGGCCCCTCTCGCGAATCGGAGACACAGCCCGTCCCTTCTATTTGAGCCAAGGCCGGCTCCCCTCTGCCGGACCGTACCCTCGCAATCTGTTTTACGCTCGTGATAATCCACTCGCACAGCACGTCGATGCAGTCGCCTACCTGGGGCCAGAGCCCGATCGTGACGTCTCGAATCAGATGGAGCTCACGCCGAGGGAGAAGGCGGAGGTGGATCGTCGCGCTACGATAAAGGGCGATGTGCGGCAACTAATGCAGCTCAGGTATGGCAATCGGGATAGTTGGTTCCGCTCTCATCCAAACGATTTGGCGGACGACCCTAGAGATGGCTCATCGCGCGGCCCTCTCTAACACGCCGATGAAGCTGACGGCCGCCTTCGGCGGCCGCAGCTTATCGGCAAGGCGTTAGGCCGACACCACGTCTGCTCCACTAAGAGCTGTACCATTCCCAGGAGTGCAACGCTGTGAGCTCGTTCGGCGTCCAATCCGTAGCAGCTTTCCAGGGGGTAGCGTGTTGAGAGTCGCAAGCACGGGGGCGGTATGTGTGGCTGTTCTGTGGCTCGTGTTTGGTACCGGCACGGCCACACCGGAGCCCCGGCCCTTACCCGCGGCATCCCCGCGGATCGCCTTTGGTTCGCACCGCGACGGTAACTGGGAGGTCTACGTCACCGATGCGGATGGGCGGAACCAGACGCGGCTCACGACGCGCAATGGCCACACGCGCTTTCCCCTCTGGTCTCCCCATCGCACCCAAATCGCCTTCGCGACTCAAGTGGGCGGGCCGGGCGACGGCTGGGACTTCTGGGTCATGAACGCCGACGGCAGTGGCCCGCGTCGCCTGTGCTCAGGCCTTGTGGGTAAGTCGGGGCGCGAGTGGTCCCCAGACGGCAGGCGCATAGCGCTCACACGCTCCGACGGCGGCAATATCGATGTGTACGTCGTCGAGGTCGCCACCGGACAGCTGTCTCGAATCACGACAACAGCGGGCGAGGATCGCGATCCAGCCTGGTCGCCCGACGGCGCGTACATCGCCTTCACGTCGGAACGCGACGGCAACCGCGAGATCTACGTGGTGCGTTCAGATGGGAGCGAACTCCGACGCCTCACGAACGACCCGGCAAAGGACGCCAGCCCTGCGTGGTCCCCCGACGGCTCTCGCATCCTCTTTGTCTCACCGCGCTCGGAAACGTCGGAACTCCATCTGATCACGGCGGATGGTCTCCAGGTTGAGAAGCTCACGAGCGGGGCTCACGCGTCGAGCGACGTGCCGCGCTGGTCCCCGGATGGATCACACGTCGCGTTCCAGATCGCGGAGGGGAGCCGGTACGACATCGGCCTGCTCCGACTGCGCGACCGACAACAGAAGGTCCTCGTGGAAACGCCTCACAATGACGGCAGCTACACTTGGTCGCCGGATGGCACTCGGCTCGCTTACATCTCCGGCCGCGGTGGCGCCGAGCGCCTTCACGTTGTTGACGTGGCGAGCCATCGGTCCACTCGGATCACCGAGACCTGGTCGCTCACCCCGAGTTGGACGCGCTAACGACAATGCCCCCTGCTCTCGCACTCCAGCGCAAGTGGCGTCGCGGCCCTAACGTTGCTTGCTGCTGGCGGGCGAGCTATGGTAGGCGCGCACTGCGTGCGCGCTTTATTTGGTTCGCCCGCAGCAGAAGCTGGGCGTTAGGCCGCAGGAACACTCTGCAACAAGACGGGCAGGGGACCGGGTTCGAGGAAGGAGGAATAGCAGGATGATCAAGGTCAGCGTGCTGTATCCAGGTGGCGCCGGTAGCACATTCAACATGGACTACTACCTTAACCGGCACATCCCGATGGTTCGAGCGAAGCTCGGAACAGCGTGCAAAAGTGCAGCTGTGGAACAAGGTTTGGGCGGCGCGACGCCTGGCTCGCCACCTGCCTTCAGCGCTATGGGCCATCTCTACTTTGATTCCGTGGAGGCTTTTCAAGCGGCGTTCGGCCCACACGCGGGCGCGATCATGGGCGACATCCCTAACTACACCAACGTCCAACCGACGATTCAGGTGAGTGAGGTGAAGCTATAGTTCGATTGCACATGTTGCTCCTTTCAGGGGCTGCGGCCTAACACCGCATGCACCAGACGGCGCTCGTCATATTGTGAAGCACCGCTGGTGATGCATGGTCGTTAGGCTGTTTCAGCAATCTGTTGTTGACGTTTTCGCGATCTCATCAATCAGGAGGTGTTACGTGGCATCGATACTGGTCACCGGAGCAAGTCGCGGCATTGGACGGGCGACGTGCGTGTCGCTCGGACGAGCGGGTCACCGCGTATTCGCTACAATGCGCAATCCCTCAAGGGCACCAAAGCTGAGCGCCATCGCCAGTGCAGAGTCTCTTCCGATCATCGTGTCGGCGATGGATGTGGATTCCGATGATTCCGTTCGGCGGGGGGTGGGTGACATCATCGCCCAGCATGGCCCTGTAGACGTCCTTGTGAACAACGCGGGGATCGAGCGCCGAGGCTCCGTCGAGGAGCTGGCCCTCGCGGAGTTTCGGGCCGTCATGGAGACGAACTACTTCGGGGCGATTCGCTGTATGCGGGCGGTACTCCCCAGCATGCGAACCAGGGGAAGCGGCTGCATCATCAACATTACATCTGTCGCTGGGCGCATTTCGGCCTCGCCGCTGGGGCCGTATTCCGCATCAAAGTTCGCCCTCGAGGCGATAACCGAAGCACTCGCCCAGGAGGTCAAGGCGCTGGGGATCAGGATCGCGATTGTGCAGCCTGGCATCATCAACACCGACATGTCCAACGCCATCACAACCGAGGCAGATGGGTCCCTCTACCCGCACAGCCGTCGTTTCGCCGGGATGTTCACAGCGTCGTTGAAAACACCGACCGGCCCTGAGCTCGTCGGCGACACGATCCGCAGCATCATCGAAAGTGACTCTCCACGATTTCGTAATCCGGTCGGCCCGGATGCGGAGCCTTTTCTCGCCTGGCGTGCTTCGATGACTGACGAGCAGTGGGTCGACTGGGGCGCCACCGACGACGAGTCATGGTATGCGGCTGTGGAACGGGATTTCGGACTCGACGCTCGGAAGACCGAGTCAAGGTCAGTGGGCCAGTCTTCGACGAGGACAGCCTAACCCGACGAGGACAGCCTAACCCGACCTTA
Organism: Gemmatimonadaceae bacterium; assembly: GCA_046261975.1. GTDB lineage: Bacteria > Gemmatimonadota > Gemmatimonadetes > Gemmatimonadales > Gemmatimonadaceae > JBHENQ01. Next base: position 4,214 of record JBHENQ010000025.1, read on the forward strand.
TGAAAGCCTTCGGGTTCGCTGAGTCGAGAGTCCGAGCGCAGCTTCCCCGGTATCTCGTTTGGGAGGCCATATGGTCTACGTGGGGCTCGATCTTCACAAGCGATACATCACCGCGTGTGCGCTGGGT
>JBHENQ010000026.1:0-15248 GCA_046261975.1 Gemmatimonadaceae bacterium
CTGCCCTGTCACGCCCTCCAACACGAATGCCGGACCTCGCGGCCCGGCATCGTCTCATAGCGGGGGCGGGATTTGAACCCGCGACCTTCGGGTTATGAGCCCGACGAGCTACCAGGCTGCTCCACCCCGCGACAGTGTTCCTAACCTAACCGCCACCCACACCTCGGTCAAGGTTGCGGGACGCTGTCCGCAGGCTCTGCAAACCGGTAGAGAATCTCGCCGTCTCTCACCATCCCGAACTGCTCTCGGGCGATTCGCTCCTGAGTCGCCGGATCTGTGAGAACAGCTCGCTTCACTGCCTCGAGCGAATCGATCTCCGCTTTCAGTGAATCGATCGCCGAAATCAGCCGCTGCCTCTTCACCTTTTGGTTCAACAAGGCATACGTCCCGTATTCGCCACCCTCCACTGCAAAAACAATGACGACCACCGCGAGCGCTCCCATTACCGCGCGCCTCAACAGTAGCTTTCGCTTACTGCTCACAGCCCGTAGATCGCTCCGCCGGGATACTCGGCCGCGTCACCCAACGCTTCCTCTATCCGCAGCAGTTGATTGTATTTCGCTACGCGGTCGGTTCGACTCGCAGAGCCGGTCTTGATCTGCCCGACACCGGTACCCACCGCAAGATCCGCAATAAACGTGTCCTCGGTCTCCCCGCTTCTGTGCGAGATCACCGACAGGTATCCAGCCGACCGCGCCATCTCGATCGCCTCGAGCGTCTCGGTGAGTGTCCCTATCTGATTCACTTTTATAAGAATCGCGTTTGCAACGCCGCTCTCGATCCCGCGTGAAAGCCGCTCCGTGTTCGTGACGAACAGATCGTCGCCGACGAGCTGGACGCGATCTCCCAACATCAGCGTCAGCGTTTCCCAACCCTGCCAATCATCTTCGGCGAATCCGTCCTCAATGGACACGATTGGATACTCGTCCAGCCACTTGCGGTAGAGCTCCACCATTCCCTCCGCGTCCAGCGTGCCCGCGCCGCTCTTCTTGAACGTGTATTTCCCGTCCTTGTACAACTCGCTCGCGGCCACGTCGAGGGCAAGCGCTACCTGTTTGCCTGGAGCATATCCGGCCTTCTCGATCGCCTCGATGATCACACGCAGAGCTTCCTCGTCGCTTTCGAGATTGGGCGCGAATCCACCTTCATCGCCGACCCCAGTCGAAAGTCCCCGCTTGACCAGCACCTTCTTAAGCGAGTGAAATACTTCGGCACCCATTCGGAGCGCGTCGCTGAAGGTCTCCGCCCCGAGCGGCACGACCATAAACTCCTGAAAATCCACCGTGTTGTTGGCGTGAGCGCCGCCATTGAGAATGTTCATCATCGGCACTGGCATCGTGCGGGCCAGAGGACCACCCAGGTACCGGAAAAGCGGCATACCGACGACCTCTGCAGCGACTCGGGCCGTTGCCATCGATACGGCGAGGATCGCGTTCGCGCCGAGCTTGCCCTTGTGGGCGGTGCCGTCGAGCTCGATCATCGCGCGATCTACCGCGACCTGATCGGTTGGATCCATACCGCGCAGCGCGGGCGCGATCTGCTCCTCTATGTGCTGGACAGCACGCAGAACTCCCTTCCCGAGGTAACGCGCCAGATCGTTGTCACGGAGCTCCAGCGCTTCGTGTTCGCCCGTTGACGCGCCGCTCGGCACAGCAGCCCTCGCGAAGATTCCGGAGGAGAGATGCACGTCCGCTTCCACGGTGGGATTGCCGCGACTGTCCAGAATCTCACGAGCGCGAACATCTACTATCGTGACCATGTAATGAAGGCTGAGGAGGAGGGCTACTATTTCAAACTCTGATTTATTGGACTTAGAAGACTTTCTCGACAGCCGGCACGGTCGACTCAGCGGGAGTGCGATCGAAGCTACTGTTTACTCCGTACCTGTTCTGCAGAACGACGGACATCTCCTCCCATACTCTGCGTGCCAGGCTGTCCCGATCCTCGTACGTCATTCCGTTCGTGGATATTGCGTCAAGTACGGTTATCTCGGCGACGCCCGGCCGCACCAGGATGTCACCCTTTCCCTGAATCTCCCTCGTTCCAAAAACGACGCACGGTACCACCGGCACCTGTGCCGCGATCGCGAGCACGAACGGGCCTTTCTTAAATGGTCTCAGCGAGTAATCATAGCCGCGCGTACCCTCCGGAAACACGACAACTGAGAGACCGTCCTCGATCTGCTTTGCGGCATCACGATAACCCTCGAACGCGGCCTTGCGGTTCTTCCGGTCGATGTAGATAGCGGCGACCGCGGCAGCTGCGGCCCCGAAAATTGGGATCCTCCTCAACTCCTTCTTCGCAACGAATCGGTAGCGTGGCAGGACTCCCGCCAGGGCGAAAATATCGAACCAGCTCACGTGATTCGACACGTAAACGTGCGCCTCAGCGAAGTCGATCCGATTGGAGTTGTGGACGACTATCCGCGAGCCCGACGCACGAATCACCGCCCGCGATAATATGCCCGGAATTCGCTCCAGAAACCCGTTTGGCTTCGGCTTCACGCCCAGCAGCGTCGCCCCGATGATGAGCCCACCGAGAGCGAAAGTCAGACCGAGCAACGTAAAGTAGAACATGACGGCGTACACGCGCTAAAAGTGGCTGTAGCCCTTCAGGTCCGCAACGCGCTCCCCGTCAGCGTACACGTCCACTCCGGGCTCGCCACTCTTCACTCTGCCCACCGCGGTGAGAGGGATTCCGAACTCTCGCTCGAAAGACGACGTGTCCATTCCGGTCGGCGCCGCCACCGCGAGCTCGTACTCCTCTCCGCTCCGCAAAGCATCCATAACCGTGGAGGCAGCAAGGCGAGGTACGAGCGACGCGTCGATATTGATCCGGACTCCACTCGCATGAGCCATGTGGTCCAGGTCGCCAGCAATGCCATCGGATACATCGATGCATGCTGACGCCCCATGGTGCGCGAGCCAGCGTGCCTCAGCCAGCCGCGGCACCGGATGCGCAAACCGTGCGCGGCATTCGGCCACAGGCTCGCGTCCGGCGTTCCACGATTCAAGCGCAGCCAGTGGGCCGCCGAAGGTGCCGGTCACATAGATGATATCGTCCGGATGTGCCCCCGATCGCGAGAGGGGATGATTCGCGCTGCCCAGGACAGTGGCTCCGACCACCAACTCCGCAGCCTCGCTCAAGTCACCCCCGATGATTCGCGTCCCTCCAAATTGCACGGCTTCGCCTATGCCGCTGGCAACCTCCAGGATGTCCCGCAGCCAGTCAGGCGGAAAGGAAAGCGCCAGAAGCAGACCCAGTGGCCGCGCGGCCATGGCCGCGAGATCGCTGAGCGCTGCTGCGGCCGCGCGATACCCGATTTCGCGCGGCGTGAGCCAGGCTCTTCGGAAATGCACGTTCTCAACGGAGGTGTCAGTGCTTACAACCAATTGCCCGGTCTTCGGAGCGGCGAGAATCGCCGCGTCGTCGCCAATGCCACTTGCGACCTCACCCCACCGCTCCAGCATGGCGCGAACAATATCGAACTCACTGCCCATGCCCAACCGGACAGCTTCGCTCACCTGACAGTGCCGTCCGCGAGCCGCCTGAGGCGCAATACACCGCCACTGGTAGCAATCCACGCGAAGTCCGGATCGAGCTGAAGGTCGTAGGCTTCGCCGCCAATCTCCGTGTTCCCGAAGAAGCGACTCACTCCGCTCGCTCGCGATATCACCAGTATGCCAGCCAAACCAGCTACCCAGATCGTTTGCGCGTCAGCCGCGAGTGCGGTTACACCTCGCACGACACCGACGTCGAGCGTCGCATCCCGCGCGGCTAGCTGACCACTGTTCGTGCTGAAGCGAAAAATATCGTTATCGGTAGTGACGACAACCATTGAATCGGCGCGCGCCAGAGCGCGTACCGGGCGCGTGAGACGAGATTCGATTGCTGCGGCCGCGGGCCTGCGCGGCGCGGAATCAGCAGCTCGAAGCAGCAGAAGGCCGGCATCACTGCCTATCCACAAGGTGTCCCCGGTCAGCAGGAGTGACCTTACCGCCGTTCCCTCAGCCACGGTTCGGCTCACTACGCCGCGCCTGGCCGCGCGCTGGTTACCGGTATCGGTCACGAAGACGAGACCTCTCGACGTTCCCACCCAGGCGCCGACTTCGGTCACCGCGAGGGCACGCGCGTCATCTGATGGCAAGCCGCTAGCCATGTTCCACATCACAAATGCGTTGTCGTTCCTCGTATCCATTCGGGCAACTCCACGGTCCGTTGCCATCCACGCCGAGCTTCCGCGAACGGAAAGGTCATAGACTCGGGCGCCAGTCAAAGGACGCGCCAGCGGCCCTTCTAGCCAGCGCCACCGCTGCAGATCGGTGCTCGCGAACGTAAGGCCGCTGCGGCGCACGATCCCGCGCCCGAGCCCGCCAATCCACATGCCGTCAGCAGCGGGCGCGAGCGCGCCAGCCCCCTCCTCCAGCAACCCAAAAGGAAAGTGGTTAGCGACATTGAAGAGCGGGTCCACCTTGTAGACACCGTTCCCGCGAGTGCCGAGCCACACTTCGCTCACGTCGGGCGTTCTGGCGGCCGCGCTTACGGGCCATGTCTGCATGTCACCGTCTCGCGTGAGGAGCCCCGAAAACGTTTCGAGTTGCGGGAACTCTGCATACACTCGCTGGATGGTGGATGGAAACTCGCGAGCTGACGGCGGCGGTAGCAGCTCCGGAGAAACCTGTGACACGCTCCCACTCCTCGATGCAATCAGCCACGTACCGGAGCTGCGCACGTAAGCGCCTATGGATGGGTCACGCCGGTCGAACATTATGAGGTCGATGACACCAGGCACGATTGCGTTGGTCGCGCTGTTCACGAACGAGCGGTAGTACAGGAGGGAGCCGGGCGTTGCCACCCATACGGCATCCTCGACGGGATCAGCCGCCACAGCGCTCACGTGGCCACTGCGATACCCATCGGCCTCGGTCACTGGGGAGAGCCAGTTTCCGAACTGGCGGTCCAGCAGACCCAGCCCCTGTTCGGTCGCCACGAATACCATTCGCCGGGAGACTGCGACGCCGGTTACATAGTTGAACTGCGTGAGAAGGACGCGATCATCGCGGGGCGACGATGGCCCTGCCCTGGATCTACGGAAATCGGCGGCGTCCTCACCCTCGCCGCTCACTGTCGCGCAACCAGCCAGAACAGCGAGCGAGGCGATCAGAACGCGTTTCATGCCCTGCTCGCCACGGCCGGTAGGTCCGCAAGAACGGGGTAGTGCAGATCCCCACCGCGGCTGGTCCACGCTCGTCGGAGGCAATACACTACTTCATCGAGCGTTACTCCGCGCACGCCGCCGCCACGAGTGGCGATCTCCGCCGCCCGACCATGTATCCACGCTGCGCATGCACCGGACGTCAGCGCGTCGCCACACTGAGCGAGAAGAGTGGCGGCAATTCCCGACAGAAGATCCCCGCTTCCCGCGGCCGCCAGTACTGGCGTACCAGAGGCGCTCACCACGCTTCCTTTCACGGGATCCGTGACCACTGTTGGCACTCCTTTGAGCAGCACGGTTGCGTTCGTCTTACGGGCCAGCTCGCTACCGATTTCAAACCTCCGTGCGAGAACCTCGCTAGTGTCTACACCCAACAGTCGCCCGAATTCCGCCGGGTGTGGCGTGAGAAGCGCAGCCCTTCCCTCAAGCATCGCGCCAAGGTCCACTGCTCGGTCCCTGAACACATTGAGCGCGTCGGCGTCCAGCACGACCGGCCCGCGCCACACACGCAACACGTATTCGGCCAGCGATCGCGCCTGGTCCGAGGTACCTAGTCCCGGGCCGATGAGCACACAGTCAGCCCACTCGGAGATGTTGTCCCGGACATCGGCATCCTCATTCGGGTTCGGGCCACCCACGCGAGGCCACGGGCCAGCGAGGGCGAACGGCTCGAGGGACTGCACGACGGGAACGTTTTCGGCAGCAACGAGCATGCGCACCATTCCGACCCCGCTCCGCATGGCCGCGCGGGCAGCCAGTGCGGGCGCACCCGCCATGCCCACGGCGCCGCCTATGATGACAAGACGCTTCCGCGTGCCCTTGTGAGCATCAGGGGGAATTCCAGGCAATCTCCTGTGCACCCAATCCCCGTTCACGAGTGAAGGAGCTTCGTCGCCAAGTCCAACGGGGCCGTGGCCAAGTCCGATGTCGAGCACCAGGATTCGCCCCGCGATCCCTCGAGCAAGGAGCAAACCTCGTTTCAGCGTGCCGAACGTGAGTGTAACGTCAGCTGCAACGGCGAGCGTGCTTTCCCCTGTAGTCGAGTCCAGTCCACTTGGAACGTCGAGTGCCACGACTACAGATCCGGTGGCGCGGGCACGGTTGATGAGCTCGATCGCCGTGGCGATGGCGCCTCGCGGCTCACCGTGTGCGCCGGTGCCGAGGAGGCCGTCGACAATGATAGGACGAGTTTCGAAGCTGCCCTCCTGAACGCGGTCCGCCGCCAGAGCGCGTTCGGCGCACGCGCTTGCGCCCTTGCATTCGCCAACCTGTGAGACGAGAACGTCCGCACCGGAAACAGCCAGAGCCCGGGCGACTACCCAGGCGTCGCCTCCATTGTCCCCGGGTCCGGCAAGGATTGACACGTGGCCTGTGTTCATGTCGCCCAACCGGGAGGAGAACAGACGCGCGATCTCTGAGGCGGCGGCGGCGCCGGCCCTCTGCATGAGCGTGCGAGAGGAAACGCCCGCCGCGATAGCAGCCGCATCCCGAGCGGCGGCCTGGGCCGCGCTGGTAACCCTGACCATCAGTACTCGTGAATCTGGAGGAGGAGAAATGGGAGCCGGGAGTGGGGAGTCGGGAGTCGTGCTTCCGGGTGGTGACTCCCGACTCCCGACTCCCGCCTCCCGTTCACTTATGCGACTGGCCGATGGCTCGCCCGAAGCTGATCTCGCCGTTGTCTATGCGAATGTTGAATCCGCAATCAGGATTGCTGCACACCCAGGCCTTGTAGGTGATAGGTGCGCCGTCGCGGCCATAATCGCTCAATGGAAGCAGCGTTCCCACCTCGTTGCACTTCTTGCAGGCCGGCAGCTCTTTCGGTTCCATCTGATCTCTTCTCCCGTACCCCCCACTCCACGATCAAGCCTCTCTCCTCACTCCCGCCAACGCCGTCCCTGTTCCCTGTCCCCTCTTCCCTGGTTTTAGGCCATCACGCAGTTCCAGGGATATTCGCGCTCGAAGGCCTGATCGAAATCGAAGACGTCCGCGAATTCCTCGCGCGAGTCCGATGGCTGGCTGATCAGGAGTCCCAGATTCACAAGCGTGAACACTATGTCGCCGATATCGGCCGTGGTTCGAACACCCCAGTTCTCCAGAACCAGCCGTGCCATCACGCCGAAACGCTCAAGTGCCAGATCCCGGCATGCTGCTGCCAGCTCGCGACCGGAGATGTGCCGCCTCTCGGATAAGCGACACTGCGAATACTCAAGGGACGCAAGCACGAACAGATACGCCCCCTCGTGAAAGCGCGGTTCGTGCGCACGAATTCGGTCCATTATCCCATCACGAAAAACAAGCTGCGACACCCGGAGCTCCTCTTTTCAGCTAGGACGGACACAAGATGTGATGCGCACCATCATTTCACAACCTCGCCGCGGGTGCTTCTCCACCGATGTACAGAGGAAACGCTGCGGCGAGTTCGCGCACGTCTTCCCGAACGCGCTGAATCTCGTTACTGTTTTCGGGCTGGCGCAGGACGCGGTCAATCAGCGTTGCAATGGTCCGCATCTCGTTCTGCTTCATACCGCGCGTCGTCACGGCCGGCGTTCCGATACGGATTCCACTCGTGACAAACGGCGATTGAGTCTCGCCGGGGACCGTATTCTTGTTGACCGTGATCTCGGCAGCCCCCAAGGCCGCCTCCGCCACCTTGCCGGTGATTTGCCGCGAGCGGAGATCCACGAGCATCAGATGCGTGTCCGTGCCGCCCGAGACGATTTCGTATCCGCGGTCGGACAGGCAGCCCGCAAGCGCGATAGCATTCGCGATCACCTGAGCTGCGTACGTGTTGAACGAGGGCAACGCAGCCTCGTGAAGGGCTACGGCCTTCGCCGCAATGACATGCATCAAAGGCCCGCCCTGAATCCCGGGGAAGATCTGCTTGTCTATTGCCTTAGCGTGCTCCGCGCGGCAAAGGATCAGTCCCCCTCGCGGCCCGCGAAGCGTTTTATGCGTGGTACTGGTCACCGCGTCGGCGTGAGGCACCGGAGAAGGATGTAGGCCCGCAGCAATGAGGCCCGCTATGTGGGCCATGTCGACCATGAGTTTCGCACCCACTTCGCGCGCAATTTCACCGAACGCGGCGAAATCAATCAAGCGCGCGTAAGCGCTCGCACCTGCGACGATCATCCCGGGAGAATGCTGCCGTGCCAGCCGCCGCACGTTCTCATAGTCTATGCGACCCGTCCGCTCGTTCACGCCATACGGCACGATCCTATAATATCGGCCGGAAAAATTCACTGGCGAGCCGTGTGTCAGGTGCCCCCCATGCGACAGATTCATCCCGAGCACCGTGGCTCCAGGCTCGAGAAACGCGAAGTACACAGCCATATTGGCCTGTGCGCCCGAATGCGGCTGCACGTTGGCGTGCTCGGCACCGAACAGCGCCTTGGCGCGGTCGATGGCAAGCTGTTCAGCGACGTCCACAAACTCGCATCCGCCATAGTACCGCTTACCCGGATAGCCCTCGGCATACTTGTTCGTGAGAGGCGAGCCAAGAGCTTCCATCACGGCTGGTGAAACGAAGTTCTCGCTCGCGATGAGCTCGAGGCCGTGCTCCTGTCTATAGATCTCCGCTTCGATTGCGCGAGCAACCTCGGGGTCTGTCTCGGCCAGCGCCTCTCCGGGAGTCCTGCTAACCCAGTCAGTCCAACGCATCTCAGATCTCTCCGCCGAGCTTGTTCGGCCACGACGGCCAAGTTCGAACGAGCGAGGCGACGGCTCGCAGTCTTCGCTCCGCAAGACGGTCGGCTGCTTCGTAAGTTGGCAAGGAATCGCTTCTCGCGATCTCGAAGACGCCGAGTACTGTGTCGTATATCTCGTCCGCCTTGCGCAGCGACTGAAAAGAGCTCCAGCCGGCCAGCTCGCCATAAACGTTGATCACGCCGCCGGCGTTGGCAACGTAGTCAGGGGCATAGAGTATTCCCCTCTCCTCGAGCGCGTCGCCATGACGCTCTTCGTGCAACTGGTTGTTGGCCGCACCGGCAACGATTTCCACCTTCAGTTTCGGCAACGTCTCGTCATTGATGACCGCGCCAAGCGCGCATGGGGCGAAGATGTCAGCCTCGACGCCGTAGATCTCGTCCCTATCCACGGCCCTTGCCCCGAAGTCGGTCACAACCTGTCGCACGCGCTCGGGATCTATGTCCGTGACTATCAGGTTGGCGCCGGAATCCCGCAACTCCTTGGCGAGATAGTATCCTACGTGACCACATCCCTGGATGGAAACTGTCTTTCCAACCAGATCGTCCGAACCCCAACGGAACATGGCAGATGCCTGGATCGCGCGAAACACTCCGTGCGCTGTAACCGGCGATGGATCACCAGATCGGCCAGCGAGGCCCGCTACATACTCGGTTTCCATGTGAACGAAATCCATGTCGCTCGTGCTCGTGCCTACGTCCTCGGCCGTCACATAACGACCACCGAGGCTCTCGACGAAGCGGCCATGCGCGCGGAAGAGCATCTCGCGTTGTCGCGTCTTGTTGTCGCCGATGATGACCGACTTGCCACCACCCAGATTGAGTCCTGCGACCGCGTTCTTGTAGGTCATGCCCCTGGCCAGGCGCAGAGCGTCCGTGATGGCCTCCTCGTCGGACGCGTATTCCCAGAAGCGGGTGCCCCCGAGCGCAGGCCCGAGCGTCGTGCTGTGGACTGCGATGATTCCTCGATAGCCGGCGGCCGGATCGCTCGACAGCACGAGCTGCTCGTGACCCATTGAGGACAGGGTTTCGAAAACTTTCATGGAGGCGAAGCAAGAGACGGGTGTGGGGTGTGGGGTGTTGGGTGGAGGGTGGCCGCACCCGACACCCCACACCCTACACCCGCTCTACGCTCTAGCAATCCTTCCCTATCCCTTGGCATACAGCTCTCTGGCGATGACGATTCGCTGCATCTCGGACGTGCCCTCGTAAATCTCGGTGACCTTTGCATCCCGGAACAGCCGCTCAACTGGATAATCCTTCATGTAGCCGTAACCGCCGAAAATCTGGATCGCTTGAGTGGTGACCCACATTGCGGTCTCGCTGGCGAAGAGCTTGCTCATGGAGCTGAACTGGGTAATCGCTTCCCCGCGGTCCTTTGCCGCAGCGGCCGAATATAGCAGCGCGCGGGATGCAGTTACCCGCGTAGCCATGTCCGCGAGCATGAACTGTATGGCCTCGAATTCCTTGATCGGCTTGCCGAATTGCCGCCGCTCAGCCGCGTACTTCACGGAGTGTTCCAGTGCGGCGCGCGCAATTCCGAGGGCCTGCGCGGCAATTCCGAGACGTCCGTTATCGAGCGTTTGCATGGCGTAGACAAAGCCCATTCCTTCACTCCCGAGCAAGTCTTCGTGCGACACCCGCACGCCGTCCAAGGCGATCTGCACTGTGGGAGAACCACGAAGTCCCATCTTGTCTTCCTTCTTGCCGACTGTGAGCCCTCCCATCCCGGGAGTGAGCACGAAGGCGCTGATGCCGCGCGGGCCTTTTCTATCCCTGGGCCCGTCTGTTCGCACCATTGTAACGATCACATCCGCGTCATCGCCGCTCGTGACCCATGCCTTTGTTCCGTTCAACACCCATCCGTCGCCATCGCGCACGGCCTGCGCAGTGAGTGACGCCGCGTCCGACCCGGCCTCGGGCTCCGAGAGCGCGAACGCACCAAGCATTTCGCCGCGAGCCATTGGTTTGAGGTAGCGCTCCTTCTGGTCGGCGGAGCCCCAGCGGAGGATCATCTGCGTTGGCAAGGAATTGTGGACACTCATGGCTACGGCGACCGATGCATCGACGCGTGCGATCTCCTCGAGCGCAACCAGATATGTGCACGTGTCCAGCCCGAGGCCGCCGAACTCCTCCGGGATCATCATTCCCAGAAAGCCCAACTCGCCAAGCTTCGATATTATCGAAGTATCCATATGCGCGTCGCGGTCCCACTTCTCTGAGTAGGGCGCGATTTCCTTCTCGGCAAACTCTTGCGCAAGAGTCTGAATCTCGCGCTGCTCGTCTGTAAGAGGGATCAGTGCCCAGGACATCTATGAATTCGAGTATGTATAGAAGCCACGTCCGCTCTTCCTCCCCAGCCAGCCGGCGGCCACGTACTTCTTTAAGAGCGGACAGGGACTGTACTTGGGATCTCCAAATCCGTCGTGGAGAACGTTCAGGATGGATACGCACGTATCGAGCCCGATAAGGTCGGCCAATGCCAGGGGGCCCATGGGGTGGTTCATGCCCAACTTCATCACAGAATCGATCGCCCCGGCATCGCCTACACCTTCCATCAGACAATAGACCGCTTCGTTGATCATCGGCATCAGCACACGGTTGCTCACAAAGCCCGGAAAGTCGTTCACCAGAACTGGCGTCTTCCCCAGCTTCTGAGCCAGATCCATCACCGTGGAAGTTGTAGCATCAGACGTTGCGAGCCCGCGTATGATCTCCACGAGCTTCATTACCGGAACCGGGTTCATGAAGTGCATCCCGATTACCAGCTCGGGCCGCCTGGTGTGCGCTCCCAGTTCCGTGATGGATATGGAGCTCGTGTTCGACGCCAGAATTGCCCCGTCTGGAGCCTCGCGATCCAGCTCCGCAAAGATCTTGAACTTGAGGTCTGTGTTTTCCGTCGCCGCCTCGACGGCGATCATGGAATTGCCGACGTTCTGGACGTCGGTGCTCTCCGATATACGATCGAGCGCCGCGGCGCGCTCGTCTTCGCTGAGGATCCCCTTCTGAACCTGGCGCCCAGTATTCTTCTCGATTGCCTCGCGCGCACGCTTCAGCGCCTCGAGCGATACATCTATCAGCGTAACACCGAACCCGGCCTGCGCAAAAACCTGCGCGATACCGTTTCCCATCTGCCCTGCCCCGATGATCGCAACCCTTTGCGTCACGCGTCGGGTAGGCTAGCACGCCGGATCCGCGCGCGGTGATAAACCAAATAGTAGATGGCTGCTCCCATTCCCAGCGCAGCTCCCGCGCCGCCTTCCGGTCCCCACGCGCCGCCCGTAACCCAGTCAGGACCCGCGTCCGCGATGCGGTAGCCCGGAGGCGGAAGGGGCATGACGCCACTGACATCAGCGTGGAGAAGAGCTACCATGGTCCAGTTCCACGCGAAGTGTGCCATCCACGCGGCATATAGGCTGCCGCTCACCAAAAGAATAGCAGCCAAAAACACACCGGCCAACATCACAAGCACGAGCGGTTGAAGACCGGCGCTTGGATTCTGCCAGTGCAGCAGTCCGAATATCACGCTGGTCGTCACGATGGAAACCTGCCACCCCAGTTTCTCGCGCAGCACGGCGAAAGGGTAGCCTCGAAACATCAACTCTTCAGCCAATGCCGCAGGCAGGAGAAACCACGTCATCATGGCGGCGAAACGCAACCATTCGGCCGCACCCACAACGGACGCCGGGTACGGCTCGAGCCAGTCCAACGAAAGCAGCGCTAATGAGGGAATGCCGATCGTGAGAGCACCCAGGATGAATCCTCCTCCGAGGCGCCGAATGGACGCTTGATCACGACCGAGCCCGACGTATGACCACGGCATCCGGTCAACCAGCCGGAGCATGACGAAGTGCGCGAACAGGAGGCCTCCGACGAACGCCCAGCTTGCAGCCACAATGGTGCCGAAGGATTTCTCCGTGACCGCCGCCGAGTCGGGCGGCGACAGCGGCACCACCAGCGATACCAGCCAGAGCATGATCAAGGTCGCGGCGATAGCGATTATAATGAACGTCGCCAGCCGCCACGGCGTGCGCAGAGCCCCGGCGGAATTGAGAAAGAGATCGCGGCCGCTCAAGCCGATTCTTTCTTTGCCGAACGCGGTGTCGCGGAAAGCAATCCGGCCGCGAACGCCTTCAGTACGTCCAGCGCGAGGAACGGCAGAACCCCGATCGCGATGGCACGCGACAGATCGCCGGTAAGGATCGTTAACTGTGTCGCGCCGCCCACGTGGAGCACTAGAATGCCCGCGGCCGCCGCCAGGACTCGCCGGAGATACGTCCCAGCACCATGCCCGACGCGGCCCGCGACCCAGGCAGCTGCCGGATAGGCAAGGAGATAGCCGCCAGTGGGTCCGAGCAGTCTTGCGAATCCAGGCGCCCCCATAGGCGCGAAGACGGGTAAGCCTAGCGCACCAGCGACAAGGTACAGCAGCATGCTCGTGGCGCCGGCCCAGGAACCCAGCCACAGGCCGGCCAGGACGACCAAAAGAGGTTGCATAGTGATTGGCACCGGCGTGAAGGGCAGAGGTAGCGCCACTTGTGACGCGGCCGCGAGTGCCAGGGCGAAGCCAACCACGCCGACCAGAGTGATGGCGCGGCTGTTGGCCATGGAAATACTCCTGATATTCATCTAGTTCGTCCGCTCCACGCTGAGGGCCACTGCGTCGCCGCCGCCGAGGCAGAGCGTCGCAAGCCCGGTTTCTTTGTCACGGTCCTGCAGGGCGTACAGTAGCGTCGTGAGCACGCGCGCGCCGCTCGCGCCGATCGGATGCCCCAGCGCTATGGCCCCTCCATTCACGTTCACCCGACTCCAGTCCCAGCCGAGTTCTGCTCCGTTGGCGAGCGCCTGCGAAGCGAATGCCTCATTGGCTTCGATGAGATCGTAGTCTTCTATCCTGGTAGCACCCTTCTTCATCAGATTTCTCACTGCGTATATAGGTGCGAAAAACAGCTCGTTGGGTGATGTGGCCCCGGTGGCGTAGCCCGTAATTCGCGCAAGAATGGTTAGCCCGTGCGCGCGCGCGTATTCCTCGGATGTCACGACTATCGCTGAAGCCCCATCGTTCATGCCTGAGGCGTTGCCCGCCGTTACACTCAGCTCTTCGGGTTCCATGTCTCTAGGCGCCGTCGATGCGAATGCCGGCTTGAGCTTCCCAAGGCCCTCGATCGTCGTATCTCTGCGCGGACCCTCATCAGTTTCAACGATCGTTGCTCCCTTTTTGCCGGGCACCTCCACGGGCACGATTTCCTGCTTGAAGCGGCCACTATCTATCGCGTCTACAGCTTTTCTATGCGACTGCACGGCGAACTCGTCCTGCATTCTTCGGTTGACGCCCGCCTTGCGCGCCGTGTACTCCGCGTGGCCTCCCATGTGCACGTCGCAGAAGCTGCACCACAGTCCATCCTTGACCACCCCATCCACCATGGTATGGTCTCCGAACTTCACTCCCTTTCGCATTCCGTAGACATAATAAGGGGCGTTGGACATTGACTCCTGTCCGCCCGCGACGATTACCTTTGCATCGCCGGCCTTGATCGCTTGCGCTCCCAGCATCACGGCCTTGAGGCCCGAGCCACAAACCTTGTTGATTGTCAGAGCCGAGATTGTCGCCGGGAGCCCACCCAGTATCGCCGCCTGCCTACCAGGAGCCTGTCCCACTCCACCCTGCACAACGTTGCCCATGATTACTTCGTCAACGTCCTCCGGTCCGATGCCACTGCGCACCATGGCTTCGCGGATGGCGGCCGCTCCGAGCTCGGGGGCCGCCAGCGGTGCCAGGACACCGAGGAACTTGCCTATCGGCGTGCGCGTGGCCGCTACTATCACCGGCTGGCGGGACAAGTCGGCCATCAGTAATCGGGAGTCGGGAGTCGGGAGTCGGGAGTCGGGTGCGCGGAGGCCGCTCCCGTCCCTGCCACACCCAGCTGATCCAGTATGAAAGCGTACCGGAAGGCCATTTCCCTGAGGGCATCGTAACGGCCCGACGCGCCACCGTGACCGGCACCCATGTTGGTCTTCAGCAAGAGCACGTTGTCGTCGGTCTTCATTGCGCGGAGCCGAGCCACCCACTTTGCGGGCTCCCAGTAGCCGACCCTGGGATCGTTCAGGCCGGCTGTAACCAGCAACGCGGGGTACGCCTTACGCTCCACGTTGTCGTAGGGCGAGTACGACTTCATGTACGCATAAAACTTCTCCTGACGCGGATCCCCCCACTGCTCCCACTCGCTAGCCGTAAGCGGGATGGAGGCATCCTTCATCGTTGCAATGACGTCCACGAACGGCACGTCGGCCACGGCGGCGCGAAAGAGATCGGGACGCATGTTGACGACAGC
>JBHENQ010000027.1:0-16541 GCA_046261975.1 Gemmatimonadaceae bacterium
CGCGCGGCCTCCGCATCCTCGGCGAGACCGCGCTCCCGGAGTGCGCCAAGGAGCATCTGCTCGGCGACCTGCCGCTGAAGTTCGAGCGCGGCGTCTGGTGTTTTTGCCTCGCGAATCTCGATGCCGAGAGCCTCGGCCCGCCCGTCGGCGGCGATCACGGGCCATACACTGCATTGCCAGCCGCTGGCTCTCTGGCTCGACGCGGCGACACGCTCATCCAATAGCTCGACGCCATCGCGAAATGCGCGATCGAGAATCGAGATCAGCGCTCTTCTTTCAGTGGCGGTGAACGCGTTGGCGATTGGTGCGCCAAGCGCGTCAGCACTGGCGACGCCGGCCAGGTGGCAGAAAGCGGAATTCGCATAGACGAGCGTGTGCGCCGCGCCGCGTGTAACGGCGAATGGCAGCGGGGCTTGCTGCATGCACTGCCGCAACGCTTCCTGGACTGTACGCTCGGCAGTGGACCCGGCAGCAGGCCGCTTTCCGGATCTCATTCCAGCTATTTGCCTCGCTTTGCCTTAGCCCGTTTGGTCCGCAAGGTGGGAACACCGGTGATTATTCCATCGTACTCCGTGAGTGGACCCCCAACAACCACTCCCTTAGCCGTGACCTCGTACGTCCTGAATTCATGGCTGTGCTCACTCCCGCGCATCTTGATCACCGCCATCACTCGGCGGAGCTCTCCCTCCATCTCGATGTATCGCTGGATGATGATCTCGTCGGTGATGAACGACACCTTCTCCGATGTAAAGCGTGCGTCGCGGAATCCCTCGGAGACTTCCGCGGTCATGAATACCGTGACGCCGGTTGCGGTCAACGTTCCGACCAGGCGGTAGAGCGACTCCCGGAAGTCCTCGCGGAAGGTCGGGGCGAGGGCGACCTCGAACCCTGACAGCGAATCAATGACAACGCGCTTTGCCCCGAGTCGTCCCACGGCGTCGAGAATCGCCGCGAGGGCCTCATCGACGGAAAGGTCGAGCGGGCGGAGATATATCACCTCCAACTTCCCTGCCTTGATCATCTTCCCAACGTCGGGATTTCGCTTGTCGGCACGGGCAAGATACTCTTGCGGGTACTCTTCGAATACTGCGATCACCCCGGTTTCTCCCTTGCCTAATCCCGCCACCATGAATTGCGTCGCGACTGTCGACTTGCCGCTACCGGCGGGGCCGGTGAGCATAATCGCATCGCCCGCAATGACCCCGCCGCCGATCATTTCATCCATCCCCGGCACACCCGTAGAAAGTCGCTCGCGCTTCTGCAGCTGTCGTTTCCGCGTCTGCTCCGGGATGCGCGGGAAGATTTGCAGCCCAGCATCCGTGATCCGGAACGTGTGCAGCCCCGGCATTGGAGCGCGGCCCCGCGTCTTGACCACCTGAAGCTTTCGAACGACGGAATTTCTATCCGTCGCCTGCGAGAGCCAGATTATGCCGTCGGCTACGGTGAAGACGGGATTTCGCTGCTCTTCCTCGGTGTACTCACCGAGGAGGAAGGAGGTTACTTCCCAGCTAGTGAGGGTAAGGGCGAGACGCTGAACGAATTGTTCGATGTCAAACGTCCGCCCCTGATCGGAGCTACCAAGCTGACCGCCGATCGTTCGGAATGAATCGACGACGACAATTCCCGGTTTGGTGCGCTCGATCTCGCTAACGATCCGCTTCAGGACTTCGCCCAAGTCCCGCTCCATTACTTCTGCGCTCAGATTGATGAACTGGATAGCAGAGCCGGCTAGCTCAGGGTCGAAGAAGCTGAACTGCCGCTGATATCGCAGCATCTTGAGGGTAGGCTCGCCGAGCACGGTGAAATACAATGCTGGTCGCTCGACGCTCGCATTGGCGAACATTATCTGGTGCGCCAGCGTCGTCTTGCCAGCGCCGGGTCCGCCTACAACCAGATTGAATGAGTACTCCGGCAACCCGCCACCGAGCACGGCATCGAGGCCTGGGACGCCGCTAGGAAGGCTCCGGATCACCGCTCTCTCTTCTGTTCTCACGCTTTGGCCCTCCTGTTCGAGGGATTCGCGTTATCGGTCGCGGCCTCGGGGACGCTTTCCTCGATGAGTTTCATTGCCATATCGTCTCCGATGAGTCGGCCGAGCAGCTCGATCAGGCTAACGAGCATCGACTCGATTGCCTCGGCGGTTTGGGCGGCTCCGTTTGCATCGATGGTCTCGGTAACGCCCTCGACATACGGCTCAGAACGTGGGCGGAGCTGGATCGATTGCAACAGCGGGTGGTCGGTCCGCGCCTCGGCGAGCGCGCGTGTGAAGAGCGCGTGACACCCATCGAGACCGACCCAGCGCGAGAGCTCCCTATGGAGCTGGTTGCAGGCACTGCCGGCGACATGGGCCGCGTTGCGGCTCACACCTCCTTCAGGACCGCTACGGTTTAACAGGCGGCGGGCAATTTGCCGCGCTGGCAGCAGATTCGGCGTCACCGTGTGGATACCCGACTTGGGCAGATTCTATGCCCCCCCTGCTTGAGGATACAGCGCTCTTGCGAGTCGGCGCGGAACAGCGGCCAGATTGAACGTATGATGGATCAGATTACTTAAGTGTAGAAAATACCCAACGTGCACGCACTCATCAATCGCGAACCTCCGGCGCGGCACGGCGGCCGCTAACTATTTCGCAAGGTTCCGACCGCAATTCGAACCTTGGGACCACGGTGTGCCTCTCATAAGATGTCCCAGCGAATCCACGATCGCACACCTTCCAGAGGATTATCACATGACAACCGACAAACCGACGAGCATGGAGGTGCGCACCGATCGCTTCACGCGCGCTTTTGTCATCGGTTTCGCGCTGCTCGAAGCGTTCCTTATCGTCGTCGCCCTGGTTTACCAAGCCAATCGCTGAGACGCGAGAAACCATACGCTTTTTCCCTGATTACTGCTCTTTCCGGAGATGATATGCCCACTTCACACGACGTCGAGCGAGCCCACGAAAGCGTCCTCACTCGCATGGAGCGACAGGATCGGCTCGTGCGATTCACCATCTTCGGCGCGGCCGCCGCCGAGGCCCTACTGATCGTGCTCGTTCTAGCGCTCGCGAATTTACGTGACCCAGTGCAGCGACTGCTGGTCGTGACTTCGTTCCTGAGCTACATGATCCTTGCCTTGGGCCTCATCGCGGTGGCGATCCATCTGAGCCGGGAGGTGTCGCGGATCGCGCTCGCGCTCGAGGACGCGGAGCGACGCAGGTAGACGTAGGTCATCGCAACAACCGCGTTCCCTTGCCCGACGCGCCGCCGTCCACTGACTCGACGCCGCTCTGGTCAGTCGTCCGCGCTCAGTTGGGCGATCGCGGAGCGCTCGAGGTCGTGCTCCGCGCGATCCAGGGTCCGCTGTACCGCCACATCAGCGCGGTTCTCGGTGACCCCGACGGCGCCGAGGACGTGCTCCAGGATGTATTGCTCATCATCAGCCGGCGGCTCGGCACTCTTAGGGATCCTCGATGGTTTCGAGCCTGGGCGTACCGCATCGCCACGCGCGCCGCACTCCGTCAGGCACAGCAGGCGCGACGACACTTGCTGGTTTCGTTGGAGGAGTGGCACGACGCTCCGGCGGCCCTCGAGGAGCACGAGGAGTGGCCCGATACCGCCGCCCTTCTGGCGCAACTAGAGCACGTCTCTCCGGCAAGCGCCGTCGTGCTTCGGTTGCGCTACCTCGATGGACTGTCGTACGTCGAGATCGCCGAAGCGCTCGAGCTGAATTTGGGCATGGTCAAGTCACGTCTGGCGTATGGGCTTGCGACGCTTCGGCAGCGGATGCGGGCGACAATCGCACGAGCGACGTGATACGTCAGGTGCCCGATGGCGGGGAAGAGCGAATGCTTGTTGCTCCGCGTCGCGCATTCCAGTGACGGGACTACAATCGTTTTCGTCTACAGTAGGTCGCTCATTGTCAGCCACGATCCACTCCGGACAAGGTCATCGGCGAGAACCGTCGATCTCTGGGCCGACGGTGACCTCTGACAGCTGAGCTCACTCCGCCGATCAATGACTCGAGCCGGTCTTCACTTTCGTCACTGGCATCTCAGCTCTCTTGTCAGATTGTTTTCCGTCTCGGCGGTCGTTTTTCTGACTCTGAGCTTCTCGGAGCGCAAGCCGTCGAACTGCGCGCCCGACAACGCCGGCCTCGAACTCCCGGAAGGTTTCTGCGCGCAGATCGTGGCAGACTTGCTGGGTAAGGTTCGGCACGTGACGGTGGGACCCAATGGCGACATCTATGTTGCGGCCCGGACAGGGACCGGCAATCCAGGAGTCATCGCACTCCGGGACACGGACGGTGACGGAGACGCGGACATAACGCAGACCTTCGGAAGCGATGGCGGTTCCGAAGTGCTGTACTTCGAGAAGCACCTCTATTTTGCGTCCCCTCGAATGGTGATTCGTTGGTCACTCGATGACACGTCGCTCGTCCCCTCCACTCCCCCAGACACCATCGTCTCCGGTCTGCTCGCGTATGGTCAACATGGCGCGAAGACCTTCGCGCTAGGCAAGGATCGCGCGATCTACGTCAACATTTCGGCGCCGTCCAACACGTGTCAGATGAAGGATCGCACACTCGAGTCACCGGGATTGGACCCTTGTCCCTGGCTGGACAGCGCCGGCGGCATCTGGCGATTCGAGATCGATCGCCTCCGGCAGCGACAACGCGATGGTGAACGCTGGGCCACGGGCATCCGCAACATCATGGCACTGTCGATGGCGCCTGACGGCGTAACGCTGTTCGGCGTACAGCACGGGCGTGACAATCTGCAGTCGGACTGGCCCAAACTCCACTCCACAAAACGCGCCGTCGAGGCGCCGAAAGAGGAGTTCTTCCGCCTCGAGAAGGAAGGAGACTACGGCTGGCCGTACTGCTATTTCGACGCCGTCCTCAAGAAGAAGATTCTCAATCCAGAGTACGGCGGTGACGGGAAGACAGCAGGTCGTTGCGCCGCCGCGCGGCAACCCGAGATGACCTTTCCTGCGCATTGGGCTCCTAACTCGCTCCTCTTCTACACGGGGACCAGTTTCCCGGAGAAGTACCGTCAGGGTGCGTTCGTCGCGTTTCACGGCTCGTTCAATCGCGCGCCGCTCGAGCAGGAAGGCTTCAACGTTGTGTTCGTTCCCTTTTATGACGGACGCCCGAGTGAAGACTACGAGATATTCGCAGACGGGTTCCGCGGGGCAAAAGACCAGATGCGCCACCGCCCGACCGGGCTCGCGCTTGCCCCTGACGGCTCGCTCATCGTGAGCGACGATGCAGGAGGCCGGATCTATCGCATACGGTACAACGCGCCCCTTTCCCTCCTTCCTGAAAGCGGGTTCCTCAGGCGGAACGCCAAGCCTCGTTCAGCAAACAGGGTCACGAGTTTCAGCAGCGGTTCACCGGAAGCACGTTGAGGCCGAGCCTCTCGTAATCGGTTTCGCGCTTCGTCGAAGCGTTTCCTCGTCATCGTCGCCCTGGTCTAACCGACAAGTCGCTGAGACGCGCGAGAAGTGCGCGCTGCATGTCGGCATTCGCACCCGAATGCATCCCACTCTTGACAAATGGTGTGCACTGTTGAAAATTCAACACGGTTGATTTTTCAGCACATCAGTTCGTAAAGGGTCCTGTCAGATATCGTCCCCCATCTCAATAACGCTCATGACAGACAAGTTAGCGACATCCGCTCCAGCGCTCTCCCGCCGAGAAAGGCAGGTTATGGATATCCTGCACCGGCGCGGCGGAGCGACGGTCGCGGAAATCATTACGGATCTCCCGGATCCTCCAACTTACTCCGCGGTCCGCTCAGTCCTTCGCATTCTCGGCGAGAAGGGTCTGATCCGGCACAAAGAAGACGGGCCACGGTATGTCTACTTCCCTGCCGAGCCGACGGAGATGGCTCGTAACGACGTCCTCGCTCATGTCGTCCGAACCTACTTCGCCGGGTCACCCGAGCAGGCAGTCACAGCGCTACTCAGGATGTCGGACACAGAGATCGACGCAACCGAAATCGCGAAGCTTCGCCGCACAATTCGCCACGCTCGGCAGAGTGGGAAATAACCAACCATGACACTGACCTTCATCTCCGATATCGGCGCGCTGCCGGTGTGGAATATCTCCATGCTGATGCTTCTCGCGAAATCCACGCTCATTCTACTTGCAGCGCTTGGAATCACCCTCGCCATGCAGCGGTCGTCGGCTGGAGCGCGATATCTCGTATGGTTGGTGACGATGTCTGCTTTGCTTCTTGTTCCCGGGCTTGCTGCGTGGACGCCTCTTCGTCTCGAGATTCTTCCGGCGACGCGCACGGTATCCAACGCGACAGGCGCGTCTGATGTTACGATCTTTTCCCCTGACTCTCGTGAGGCCAAGCGAGTTGGTCTTACGGACCCAAACGGCCGGGTTCCGGACGCCGTTGAGTCGAAGAGTAGTTACTCAACAAACGCAAGCGACGGAATGTTATCTCGCCTGGACGGGATGACTTTACTCTCGATGGTCGTCGCCATCTGGGCAGCTATGGCCGTCGTGCTTGTGGGCTCACTGTCTTATGGGGCTCTCGTCGTGCGACGCATAGTACGTCACGCTCGCCCGCTGGAGACGGCGGACTGGCTCGCCCCGCTCTGGGAAGTCTCGGATCGCATTGGACTAGACGAGCCGCCGCGTTTGCTGCGGAGCGATGAGGTGAAGATGCCATTCGCCTGCGGTGTGGTGCATCCAACGATAGTGCTGCCGGCCGAGTCGGACAGTTGGACGATCGAGCGCCGTCGCGCGGTGCTGCTGCACGAGCTGGCGCACATCAGGAGGCATGACCTCGTAGGCCACATGCTCGGGCAGGTAGCGTGCGCGGTGTATTGGTTCCATCCGCTGGTGTGGACCGCGGCGAAACGACTTCGCTCGGAGAGTGAGCGCGCGTGTGACGACCTCGCTCTCGCCTGCGGAGCACGCGCGTCCGACTACGCCGAGCATCTGTTGGACATCGTCACGTCGGTACGGAGGGATGCAACGCCCTCTGTCGCCCTGGCCATGGCACGGCGCAAGGAATTCGAGGGACGTATGCTCGCGATTCTGGATCCCGAGCTTCGCCACTCGAGCCCGAGCCGGCGTCAGTCCGCAGCGTTGATCGCATCTCTCGCGATCGTAGCCATCGTCGTCGGTGCCGCAGCGCCTGCTCCTCGAATGGATCCGGATGCAACGAATGCGTCCGCCGCCGACAGTGTGAGCAGGATGCCAGAACCGTCGCGCGCGCTTAACGACATGGGTCAGACTGCGGTCATGTCGTTCGAGTATCCTTTGGCGAAACCCGTACCGGTTGCAGTCGAAGAGATCGCGACAGCAGGCGAATCGCGCCCCAAAGATCAACCCGCTGAGAAGGAACCTCTGGAGGCCGCTGATTTCGACGAGTCTGCGTTGATGCAGATCGCAAAGAGTTCGAGTGACAAGGGTGGCCAGGTCAATGAGGACGATCGGCCGGCGCTGCTGGCGAATGTGCTGCGGACCGACAAGGACCCGGATCTTCGGCGAATCGCCGCGTGGGGACTCCACCAATACGCCGACGTCAAAGTGGGCGCCGAAGCGCTGGCGCACGCTCTCCGCCGGGATTCCGACGCGAGCGTCCGGGAGATGGCGGCGTGGGCGTTGGGCGACACTGACGACGAACACGCCGATGCTATCGAGGCGCTCACGACCGCTCTTCGCGGTGACGCATCCGAAAAGGTGCGCGCAACGTCGGCGTGGGCGCTCGGCAGTGGTGGATACGAAGGCACTGCAGAAGCCCTGGTTGCTGCCCTCGGGGACGCGAGCGAAGACGTGCAGCTCCGCGCGATTTGGGCGCTGGGGAACGTGGAGCCGCGCGCGGCGCCAAGCGCTCTGGTCGCAAGACTGAAGGACAAGGATCCAAGGATACGGCAGCTGACGGCGTGGGCTCTCTTCCAGATTCGCGATCCGAGCTCGGCGCCCGCGCTCGACGCTGCGCTTGCTGCCGAAACAGACAAGGATCTCCAACTCGCTCACATCCGCGCGCTCGCGGCTATCGGCGAGGAGCACGTCGACGCGGTTCGCAAGCTTCTGGACTCGCCCGACCCACGGATAAAGACGTTGGCGATACATGCACTGGCAGGCGGTAACGCCAGCGGCCCCTGGCCCTGGCCGTGGCCCGAGCCACGCCCTTTTCCATAATACGCTCTCGATCAACGGGCGCGTCTTGAGGAGTGGGACGCGCCGGTTCTCTTGACTCTTAATGCTGATTTTTCAACCTGCCTCCATCTCATCCTGTCACAACTCAAAGGAGTAGTCATGCAGCGTATTCTCGGATCTGTCGTTACGGCCGTGGTGCTGTTAACTGGAGACGAATACGTCACCGATCCAAATGCATCCATCGCGCGCTTCGCGATGAACGATTCGTACGATAGCCGCCAGCAGAGCGCACCGTTCGATGTGAGGGCCTTGCTTGCCGCAGCCAGGGGGGCACCTCCTGCCATCTGCTTGCTCGCAGCTCGCTCGCTTCCCGGTTACGGATGGGGAAACTGGAGCGACGCGCCTGCGACGCCGCTCACCGGTCTCACCACGCCTACCGCATACAACTTCGAGAAAGGATCGCTTCCAGTCGCGGACGTGCAGTTCCTGCTGGAATCGCTCGCGTCCGACGATGCCTGCGTGCGCGAGATCTCGGTGCGGCTGCTCGGACGTCAGAAAGGCGAGGCCGTGGAGAGCGGACTCACTTCACGGCTCACGGCAAGCGAGGTACCGCTTCGCGAAGTTGCCGCGTTCGGGCTGGGATTGGCCGAGCCTCCGACCGCGGTCAACCCCCTGATGCGTGCGTTGCGCGATGCCGCCCCGGGCGTGCGCGCAAACTCGGCATGGGCGCTGGGACGAATGGAGGCCGGACGAGCTCTGGCACCCTTGATGGAGCTGTTCCGCGACGACGCGGAAAAGGTTCGCGAGGCTGCGGTGACCGCTGTCGGACGCATGGACTCGTCGACCGCGGTGGCTGCTCTCTTGCGAGTCGTACAGCAGGACAAGGCCGCGTCGGTGCGGCGCGTCGCTGCCTGGGCACTGGGCGAACTGGAAGCGCGCGAAGCAGTCGCGGTGTTGAGTGCAGTGCTCTCACAGGACACAGGCGCGGATGTGCGCGAGATGGCGGCCTGGGCGCTGGGAAGCATCGAGGACCGAAAGGCCTCCACTGCTCTTGCGACGGCGGCTCGCAGTGATGCTGGCGAACGTGTACGTGAAACGGCGGTATGGGCGCTTGGGGAAATCGGCGATGGGGCTTCCGTCGATGTCCTCGGTTCCATAGCCGCGAGCGACCGAAGCTCGGAAGTTCGCGGAACCGCTGCGTGGGCGATCGGTCAGATACGCGAAAGTGGTAAGGCACCTGCGGGCCTGGTGCAGCTTCTAAAGGATGAGAATGAAGAAACGCGTCTGAAGGCCGCTTGGGCGCTGGGACAGATCGGCGATTCGACGGCCTTGCCAGCGATCAAGGATGCGTTGCGTCAGGAGAAGAATAAGGACGTGACACGCGCGCTCATTCGTGCGCTGATGAAGTCGGGCGAGCATTCCGAAAGCATTTTCAAGGAGCTCCTCGACTCGAGCGATCCTCAGGTACGCGAGGCAGCGGTACGCGGGCTCGCAGGCAGGAGTTCTCACAATCCGTGGCCGTGGCCATGGCCGCGTCCCCGACCCTTCCCGTGATACGTCCGAGTAACCGCCTCTCTTCCCGAGACAGCTTTCCATGCGACGCAGCTGCTTCGTTGTCCTACTGATATCGCTCGCAATCGCGGCGCCACGCGAAATGCCAGCGCAAGCACAGGCGCTCACGCACGTGAACGTCGTTAACGTCGAAACCGGGACGATCGAGCGAGATCGTACGGTCGTTCTGGATCGCGGAGTCATAGTCGCATCGGGTGCAACTGGCACGACGAACATTCCGCGCGGGGCCCGCGTTCGAGACTTCGCCGGTGCGTATGTGATTCCCGGGCTTTGGGACATGCATGCGCATGTCGGCAGCACTGGGCGATCCTCGCTCGCGCTGTACGTCGCCAACGGCGTCACCGGCGTGCGCGACATGGGGAGCATCCGCGATTCCGTTCGATCGTGGAGGGACAGTATTCTGGCGGGCAGCCTGGTCGGACCCCGTCTCCTGCTCGCGGGACCGATCATCGAGAACACAAGCTGGCTCGATGCCGTGCGCACCTTCGCGCGACAGATCGGCGACCAATCGCTGATTCGCGATCTCGCCGCGCGAATTCCGATCAACACACCGCAAAGTGCGCGTGGAGCAGTAGACTCTATAACCGCGCTCGGCGCGGACTTTCTCAAAATCCGGAACGATCCCCCGAGGGTCGCGCTCTTTGCAATGCTGCGACATGCGCGAGAACGGGGCGTTCTCGTGGCGGGACACTGGCCGTCACGCATCACTCCGGCCGAAGCGTCGGATTCAGGATACAAGAGCCTCGAGCACGGTCCGTTGACGATCGTGAACGGCCAGCTGACGCCCACTCTCGATCAGATGAGCTCGGACGAGAGGAGCGCGCTATTCGCCCGCTTCGCACGCAACGGAACCGCCTATACACCTACCATCGTTTCGCTCAAGGGGTTTCGTCTCACGCCGGACAGCATCGTGTCGAGGATTCTTGCTGACAGTACGGGCACCGTGGAGCCGAGGCGCCGCTATGTTGATCGCAGGCTCGTGTCGAGATGGAAGACCGATTTCGAGCTCAAGCTCTCGGAAACGGGGACACCGCCTGACTGGTCGGGTTTCCAGAAGAGCTGGCTACGCGATCTCCGCGAGATGGCTGATTCCGGCGTGCTGATGCTGGCGGGCACGGATGCGGGAAGTCCGTTGGTGTTCTTGGGCTTCGCCGTCGCCGACGAGCTCGAGGCGCTTGTGAAGGAAGGCGGGCTGACTCCGTTGCAAAGTCTTCGCTCGGCCACACTGAATGTGGCGAAGTGGATGAGCGCCGAGCGCACGTTCGGGTCGGTGTCTCCGGGCAGGCGCGCCGATCTATTGGTCTTGGAGGGCGATCCTCTTTCCGACATAGGCAACATTCGAAAGATCCGAGCGGTGGTGCGTGACGGGCGTGTCTACGAGCGCTCAGCGCTCGATTCCATGTTGCGAAGTGTTGAGATCGCAGCTCGCACCAGTCGCGTGTCGGCCGATCTTCCGGACACGTCGTACATCGCACTCGTGAACCGCGCGCAGGGTGCGAACGATTCTCAGCGATGGCCGCGAGCCGCGGAGTTGTGGAAGCAGGCGCTTGCAGCCAACGAGCATGTGCCCGAACACTGGTACGCTCTCGGCCGTGCGCTCTATAACGGTGGACAGTACCGCGAATCCATAGTGCCGTTTGAGCGTGCTCTGGAGCTCGGAGCGGGCCGAGCCTACAACGCCGCGTGGAATATCGCACGGGCCTACGCGCATTCAGGCGAGCCGGAGCCGGCGTTCAGGTGGCTGAAGTGGGCGCTCGACTTCGGGCTGCGGAGCCGGCAGGCAGTTCGCGAGGATCCGGCATTCGAGAAGTACCGCGCCGATCCGAGATTCCGCGCTCTCGCAGACTCTATCGACGTGTCGAAGCTGTCGCGCGCGGAGGGACGCGGGCATGACCTCGAGTTGATGGTCGCGGAGGTGCGAAGGATGCACCGCGACCCCAACGGCACGATCAAGTTCGCTAGCTTCGAGCGGCAGGTTCGCGAGCTTGCCACACGCGCCGGCAGCCTCAACGACAACGAATTCGCCGTTGAAGTGATGCGCGCTCTCACGCTGCTTGGTAGTGGTCACACCGGCACCACGCCAGAATCGGTTACCGCATGGGGCGATCGCGCGGTTCCGCTGCAGTTCTTCTATTTCGCTGAGGGGCTGTACATCATCGCGGCGGATTCCGCATATGCCGATCTGGTTGGCGGACGTGTAAAGCGCGTTGGGGAGCATGACATCGACCGAGTCCTCGTCAAAATCGATTCCTTGATCGGCAAGGACCACGTGATCGGTGCACGTGCCAATTTCGGCCGGTTTCTGCGCTATCCGCAGGTGTCGAACGGTCTGCGGCTCATCTCAAACGGAGATACGCTCCCCCTCACCGTGCAGAGCGTGGCAGGTACCGAACGACACGTGACAGTTCCCGCACGGCCTACCGGCCAGGGCTACGCGCGGTTCTACGGAAAGCCAAACTGGGTGCAAGCGCATGTTCGGGCTGCTGGCGAGATCCCGCTGTATCTCCGCGATAGGCACAAGATGTACTGGTTCACCATTCTTCCGGCCGAGCGTGCGGCGTACTTCCAGTTCAACCGGGTGCGAAACGACGGTGATGAGTCACTCGAAACTTTTCTGCAGCGAATGTTCGAGGCCGCGGATTCTGCGCGCGCCGAACGGCTCGTGATCGATATGCGTTGGAATTACGGCGGCAATACCGCCCTGCTCGGTCCGCTGCTGCGAGGCGTGATGGCGCGCGAGCGATTCATGAAGCTCGGCGGGCTCTTTGTGATAGTGGGCCGCCACACTTTCTCGGCAGCGCAGAACGCAACCACGCTCCTGGAGCGGTACGCGAATCCCATCATCGTCGGTGAGCCAACGGGGTCGAGCCCGAACTTCGTCGGCGAGGACAACTTCTTCCCCCTGCCCTACAGCAAGATGGCAGTAAGCGTGTCTGACCTGTACTGGCAAGCGTCATGGCCGCAGGACGAACGGATCTGGATCGCTCCGCTGTTGCTCGCCCTGCCGACGTGGGATTCGTATCGCAAGAACGTGGACCCGGCGATGGAACAGGTGAAGAAGTACAGGAGATGACCAGAGATCAGGCTTCGAACGAATCGCGCCGCTCATTCATCGCAGGCTGCTGAGCGAGAGGACAACAAAAAAGCCGTAGAAGAGCGCCATACCCACGAGGGCAGCGCGGCGCCACGGTGGCGGACGCAGCGCCGGCGGCAGGAGTCTCGTGTTGATGTAGAGCAAGTGCAGTGAGGCCACGACGAAGACGAAGCCCGCCACGTTCGCGCTGAGTTGCAGCAGCATGATGGGTTGGGCCAACCGCAGAGCGACCACACCCCAAAGCACAACGACCGCGAGCACCCCGTAGTACACGGCACGCACGTCGCCGCCGCGCCAGGCGCGGATTCGCCGGCTGCCGCTCCACAAGATGTCCGTGACCGCGCGCACCATGCCCTCGAGGATGTCGAGCTGGGTCTTGAATAGGATCCACGCCCCAAGGAACGCAATCAAGAACGCGATCAGGGGCCCAGCCTCGGCGCCAACGCTCGAGGCAAGCGCGGCGCTGATGCCGAGCCCCCTTATGTCGGTGCCGTGCGGGAGGAACGTCACGTACAGCAGCGCCGGGAGCGCCATGCCAAGGAGGGCGCCAATAAAGAACACCCCCCACTGATCCGCGCGCACGATCCGCCACCAACCCCGCCACCGGCGCATCGCCTCGGTGTCAGGCGCGAACATAAAGCCGCTGTGGGCGAGGTTCACTTTCTTGCCGCCGACCGCGGCGGGGATATAGCCCGCGCGCTCTCCCATGCCGTAGCCCTTATCGCGTGCCCAGTTCGAGAGGACGATGTTGCCGACGCCCCCCGCTCCGGAGTACGCCACGAGCGCCGCGAGCAGGACGAAGTCCGCGCCCGCCGGGAGGAAGTCGAAGGCACCGCGTGTGGCATCGAACCCCGCGTATCCCACGACCGCGGCAAGCCAGGTGCCGCCCGGCACAAAGAGCAGGGCCAGGATTAGGAAGCTGCTCAGGATGCAGGCCACAAGCACCCAGTTGAGCAGCTCGAGCGTGCGCTCGATGCGGCGCCCCACCAGAAGTAAGGCCGCGCACGCGAGAAACGTCCCGACCCCGATGTAGTACGCCGAGGGGGCGTCCGCCGGACCGGCGAGGCGCCGCGCAAACAGAAAGAATATCGCCCCGGCGGCGTTCGCAGCCAACGCGGGCCAGCCCATCTGGAGGAAGTATAGGATCGCGTAGATCCACGCCCAGAGTGTGGCCGATGGCCGGGTTCGCATGAAGCCCGTGAATACCGGCTCGCCAGTCGCGAGCGTGTAGCGCATAAGCTCGGTGTTGAAGACGGTCTGGAACCAGACCGCGATCCCCGTCACCCACAAGAGGGCAAGCCCGTGCCGCACGAACACGGCCGGACCGAGAAGGAACTCTCCACCCCCTATCGAGGCCCCCAGCACGATGACGCCGGGGCCGACAACCGCGAGCCATCCGAGACCCTTTGGCGTCGGCGGAGTTGGCAGTTCCGCTGGCACCCACGGATCCAGCCCGGAGCGCGCCTCCGGGGCGATGGCGACTTTCCGAGCGACCGACGGAGCCGACATGGCGTCCCCAGTCCCGATCCTAAGCTCGATGAGGCAACGCGGTACTACTCATAGTAGTCCGGCGCCTTTTTCAGCCGCATGTTGCCTATGTAGTCGTGCTGAATCCACAACTGCGCACCCGTGCTCTTGAGAAAAGCTTCGATGGCTTCTCTCGTGACGGGCGTCCGCTCCTGGTTGAAGTCGAAGATCGTCACGCGCTTGAGCATTCGCGCCTCGGGAAAGTGATACAGATCGCCGGACAGCACTACGCCCCCGGTCTTCGGCAGCTTCACGTACAGGACCTGATGGCCTGGCGTGTGCCCGGCCGCAAGCTTGATGACGACGGTCCCGTCACCGAACACGTCGTAGTCATCGCTCTCGATGATAAGAGTCTTGCTGTTCTTCAGCGCAGCATAGCTCGAAGGCAGCGTGACACGCGGAGCTTTCTCAGCGAACATCGCGTCGCGTTCGAGCTGCCGCACCAGCCAGGTAGCACCTGCGAACGCATTCGCGTTGGCGGTATGGTCATAGTGGTAGTGAGAGAGGGCCAGGTACGTGATATCGTCCGGCGAGTAGCCCACTTCCGCCAGTTGTGTCTTCAACGGTTTCCTCAACGTCAGGTCTCGCTCACTCGAATCCGGGAGGACGACATGGTGCGCGACCGCAGCACCTGTCGGCTTCCAGTCCGCATCAGGAACGGCGCCGACGTCCCACATCAAGCTTCCACGATGATGAGCGACCAGGAAGCACGGCACTGACAAAGAGGTCGTGGCTACTTCTTCCTTCTTCAAACGAAATCGTGTCGGATCAGCCTTCAGGGTACCGCAGTCGAACACATAGAGCCTGAGGGCCTTCGGCTGTAAGTCGAGGCGCTCAGGAGATGACCCGGTTCGTTGTGCGTTGCATGCGACGACGGCAAGTACCGATGCCGCGCCGAGGGTTCCCATAAGCGCTCGAGCCTCGAGACATTTCATATACCTCCAATTCGGCACAGAGCCAGCACGCAAATGCTGAGACCGTTCGTTTCGTGCGCGATAGTGTACACTCCTGCTTCCTTCAACGCTATCGAATCCCATGACCCTATCTCGCCGCATGCTTAATCCGACGCGTCTCGTCGTTCTCGGTTTCGTGCTTTCGTGTAATCCATCGCCGGGCTCCGGGTCCCGACAGGTAGCGCGATGGGGCGGCGACGACAGCGTCGAGCTCTACGGGGCGGGACTGTTCAGTACGAGCGCTTGGGATTTCTTCATGGCGTTTTCGCCGGACCAGCGCCGCGTTCTATTCTGCCGAGCGAAGGAAGACTTCAGCAACTTCGACATCTACGAGACAAGGCTTGGATCAGACGGACGTTGGTTGCCGCCGACAAAGCCGCGGTTCGCCACGGAATGGAGCAACGCCGACCCACACATAACACTCGACGGCAACCGCGTCTTCTACATCTCCAACCGGCCGACGCCCGGCGATTCGGCATCGACGAGTGCCCGTCCCTCATACGACGTGTGGTACGCAGAGCGCGGCGGAGACGGAGAGTGGGGCGAGGCGCGTCATCTTCCAGGACCGGTAAACGACCCGCGCGTTACGGAGTGGTCGCCCACGATCGCGCCAACGGGAACATGTACGTCGGGACAATACGCCGCGGAGGGCGGGGCGGAAATGATATCTGGATATCGCGAATGGTGAACGGCCAGTACCAACCCCTCGAGAACCTCGGCGACTCGGTCAACACCAGCGCCGGTGAGATCGAGCCATGGATCGCGCCGGACGAGAGCTACCTGATCTTCAACGGCGCCGGACGTGCCGACAGCATCGGCGGTTACGACCTCTACATCGCGTTCAAGCAGGGCGGCCTCTGACAGCGCGCGCGATTACTGGGCGGAGGGATCAACTCGCGCGGGCTCGACTTCAACCAGAGCGTTTCTCCCGACGAAAAGTACATGTACTTCAGCAGCACTCGCGCGCATTCCGGGCCAATCGGCGATCGCTTCGATTGGCCGCGGAACGATGCAATGGTCGCGGGAATCGGAGACACCACCAAAGGCGACATCTATCGCGTCCCGATGTCACGACTGGGAGTGAAGCATCGATGAAGGTTGATTCCGTTGCGCCTATTTCGCGTCGTGGAAGATCACGCCGAGGGTGTGCCGTAAAGGTCCTGGTGCAGCGCGTTGAAATCGCCCTTGCCGTAGCGTAGTAAAAGCGGCGTCGGGCGCATCTGGCCGGCCTCATGGCACCGCTCCAGGAACGCCGCATGCTCAGCCGGATACCGCATATCTATCCCCAT
>JBHENQ010000028.1:0-59445 GCA_046261975.1 Gemmatimonadaceae bacterium
CTCGGTAGCGCTGTGCCCAGACGCCGAGCTTTTGGGCTACATCCTCGACAGTTATCCGGGACATTCTATCATGGCGGTGCGCTGGTGAGATTGCATAGTCCTCACCCGGCTCGCCGTAGGCATCGATCATGAGATCGTGAAACTGACGATACGGACCAACGCGCTTGGGATTGTTGTAGCCCATGAGGCTGACGACGGGACGGTTCAGGGCGACGGACATATGAAGCGGACCCGTGTCCAGTGATACAACGACAGCCGATGCATCCAGAACGCCGACAAGCTCCCGGAGTGGAATACCCAGGGTCGACACTGGCCGGTGCCGTGCGCCCTCCAGAATAACTCGCTCCGTGTCCAGCTCGCGCGGCGAGCGCCCGCCGGCGAGAACCGGTTGGAGGCCATGGTCCTCGTACAGTATGTCCACAACCCGAGCCCATCGCTCACCGATCCAGTCCTTCTGCGGATTGCTGGTACCGATTACCAGTGAGGCAATGGGTCGTTCCATCGGTGCGAGGAACCTTCTTTGCCACTGCCTTTCGTCTGGCCAGGGTCCGAGATGCCATTCCAATGGATGCGAGGGCACACCGATCGCGTCCAGGAACTCCAGGTACTGATCCTGAACGTGAAGGTTGGGGCCGGCAGGAATCTTCCTGTTGGTGAACAGCCAGTTGAAGTCTCGCGCTCGCCTAAAGTCGAATCCAAGCTTGACCGCCGCAGGCGCGAGCAAGGTCACGAGTCCGGCCTTGAAGTAGACCTGCAGATTGAGCAGCAGGTCGAACGGTTGCGTCATGGCCGCGCGAACGTCGGAATACGCTTTCGTGCCGCGCGCGCGATCGAATAGGATGATCTCGTCGATCGCAGGGTGTCCGCGCACCAGCGACGCCGGACCTGGCTGTAGGACCCAGCTGATACGCGATGACGGTGACTGGCGTTTGATCGCGTTCACCAGGGGGAGCACGTGTACCGCGTCCCCAACCGCACTCATCATCACTATGCAGATCCTGTCCAACCTCGTCCGGACCATCACTCGCGCACGAGGATGACCTCGCTCACCTGTTTCGGTCCAGGGAATTCATCCCACAGGCTATCCAGTAACTCTACGGGGCGCCTGGACAAATCGCCTGCGGGCAAGTAGAAGTGCGTGAACAACTCGCCCACGGTTCGCTGAAACTCTGGACGAGTCATTCCGGAACGGAGGATGCCGTAGGGCCAGAACTCGGTGACGACGGGCACTCCGCGCGCCAAAAAGTTCCGGGCGCCTCGCAAGAACTGACCCTCATGTCCCTGAATGTCCATCCACACCAATTCCACATCATCGGCAGTTAGCTGGCAGTTGTGCGCGAAGAAGCTGTCGAGAGTGTGCACCGGAACCGTCAGCGTCACGCGCTTATCTTCCCCGTAGGCGCCGGCAGTGCTCGTGTGCCTTATCCGATGATCGCCCGAGTTGTACGCCGAAAGTTCGAGTTGCATCTCTCCATCGGCAGCGGAAAGTGCGCATGGGACCGTCAGTATTCTATGGGCTAGCCCATTCTGCGCGACGTTGGTCTCGAGCAGCCGGAAGTTTGCCGGACCGGGTTCGAACGCGATGGCTCTATTGAAGTATCCCTGCCGCAGAAGCGCTACGCAGATCATGCCGATGTTGGCGCCGATATCGATCATCCTGCCCGAACCGCGAGACGGAAGATGACCCTCGCGGAGGAGTAGCTCCATGGTGCGGCCGATGAGCGGCAGCTCATATCCACCGTCCACGTAGAGCCGCTTCCCGATTATTGCGTCGGCGCTGTCGAAGGTAAACAGTCCATTGCCGGTTGCCACGGTGATGTCGCGGCGCGGACCGGCGTGGATCGTATGCCAAGCTATCTTCTTGGCGACGCGGCTGGGGTTCCGGAGATATTTCCCAAGACTCATTCCAGACCCTGCTCCCCCATCGCTGAAAGCAGGCATTCGAGATCGCTTTCATTCAGGCTGAGCCCTCCCCCTGTACGCCTGTTCAGCTTTCTTGCCGATCTGAGAAACCGGCGGAGATTTGCGTCCGTCACGCGATCCGAGCCCGGATCATCAAACCACACACGATCCACGTCCAGTAGCATGGCGAAGACACCTCCCCCCCCCTCATCGTCCGGCGCCAGCAGAATGTTCTTCAGGTTGAGATCAGGGTGGCGGACGCCGGCTGCCGTGAGCTGTGCGAGAAGTCGCCCCGTGCTTGCCAGCATCGCCGTCCGGCTCTCACCGTCGGGGGCGTCGAGCATCGCTGTTGCCAGATCGCGCGAGTCCTCGATTTCCTGCGTCAACACGTCCGAGCGCCGGAACATCCTTGATGAGGGATACATCGCGTAGGCGAGCACCTGTGGCGTGGGTATGCCTGCGGCGTCGAGCTGGAGGGAGACCTCCAGCTCGTGCGGCGCCCTGGTGCTTCCCAGGAAGCTCTCGCCGGTTACGGGGGCGAGAAGCCCGCCATGGCGCGATCGCCGTACAACAACATTCGCAGCACCACCGGGCAAGGGCACGGCGTAGGCCACGCCGCGTCCGGCAAGTGGACGCGCTTCCGGGTGGTGGGACGCATAATCGTACAGTGTGCCGCCCGCTCCGCTATCCATGAGGGCCTCACGGATTGCTTCGAGCAGAAACGCACGAGCCACGACCGCAGCGTGGCCCATTTGTGCCTCGACGTAACCAGAGGGAATCACTTATTGGTCGCGCCCAGCACAACACTGTACGCGCGCACCGGTTGCGACTTTCCTTTGACTTCGAGAAAAGCGCCCTCGCGCAACGGTGGGTGGTCGCGAAGGCGAGATCTGAAGTCTTCGGTGAGAAGGATCTCTCCGCCTCCGGCCGCGGCGCAGAGCCGGCTGGCGATGTTGACCGTGTCGCCTATGACAGTGTACTCGAGGCGTCTCTCGGAGCCGATGTTGCCTGCGAAGGACTCCCCATAGTTGAGGCCGATTCCTATCTCGAGCTCGGGCCTTTCCTGGGTGCGCCACGTCTGGTTGAGCGTCTCGAGCTCGCGCATCATGTCGAGCGCTGCCCGCATCGCGCGATCTGCATCGTCCGGAGTACCGAGCGGCGCGCCCCACTGGGCCATCACCGCGTCGCCGATGAACTTGTCCAGCGTGCCGTCGTGGCGAAAGACGCAATCCACCATGACGGAAAAGTATTCGCTCAGCAAGCGGGCAACTTCCTCGGGGGTCATGTTCTCGGAGAGCGCGGTGAAGCCGCGAATGTCACTGAAGAGCACGGCCACGGGCTGTTTGTCACCCCCCAGCTTCACGCTGTCGGGGGCGTTCGCGATTCGCGCAGCCAGGCTTGGGGCAAAGTAGCGCTCGAAATTGCTCCGAACGAGTGTTTCGCGGCGGATGCGCTCCGCGAACGCACTATTCTCGATTGCCACGGCGGCAATACCCGAGAACGCAATGAGGAAGTCGAGATCAACATCGCCGAAACGGTGGGTAGCGGTGAGGTTGTCGACGTAGAGCACTCCGAGCACGGAGTCTTCGCTGCCGATGAGTGGCGCGCACATCGCCGACCGGACGCTCTGCATCACGATGGACTGTCCGCCGAACCGCTGGTCCTCCGGCGCGTTGTCGGAAAGTACGGCGACTTTCTCGTCCACGACTCGCCGCGCTATTGATTGCGGCACGGCGCGGGCCGTAACTGCACCCTGGCGGTCGCGAGAGATCTTGGGTTGGAGCTCCCCGCCGTCCAGGAGCATGATGGCGACCCGATCCACATCCATGATCTGGAACACGAAACCGGCGATCTTGTCCAGCAGCGCGTCTATGTCTATCGCGCGCGATAATCCCTTGGATACTTCGAGCAGGAGGGCAAGTTTCCGCTCGTTGAGATCCCTGTCGTCGTACGGCGCTCCCAGAGGCTGGGCAGCCGATGGATCCACACCCTGGATCACGGCTGTGAGCGGGCCGCGCACATCGCGCATGGGCAGCTGCCGCACGATCGTGGCGGCCCCGGTACTCTTGATCGGTGTCGGCACGATCGTCTCGTGCTCAGGAGTTACGGAGGGCGGACGCTTGGCCACCTCACTCAGCCGGAAAGCAACCTTCCCGAAGGTAACGAGATCGCCCGCACCAGCCCGCGCCGCCTCGACGCGCGCGCCGTTGAGAAACGTGCCGTTGCTGGATCCAAGATCCTGTATCAGCAGACCCTTGTTGGTGACCTTTATCTCGGCGTGTCGCCTGGAGATCGTCGGATCCAGAAGAGGGATGTCGCTGGTGACTGCTCGTCCCACGATGAGAGACTGGCCGTCGCCCAACTCGAACGAGTGGGCACCGTCATTACTGAGAAGCCTGAATGGCATGAGCAGTAACTTGGCGCACCTGGCCGATAGCCGTCAACAATGCCCGCGCCTTGTTTTCCGTTTCCTCCCATTCGCGCTCAGGATCGGAATCCGCGACAATGCCTGCGCCTGCCTGCACGGAAGCGACTCCATCAGCAATCACGCACGTGCGGATCGTGATGGCGAGGTCCATTCGCCGGTCCCCCGCCGCAATGTAGCCGACTGCCCCAGCGTAGGGACCGCGCCTCTCGGGTTCCAGCTCATCGATGATTTCCATCGCGCGCACCTTCGGAGCACCGGTCATGGTGCCAGCTGGGAAAGTGGCTTTGAAGACCTCCATCGCAGAGGTGCCGCGCGGCAACCTGCCCTCCACCTGGCTCACTATGTGAAGCACGTGGCTGTATCGCTCGATGTGCATGTATTCCGTGACCGCCACACTGCCGTATTCGGCTATGCGTCCAACGTCGTTTCGCCCCAGATCGACCAGCATCACGTGCTCGGCGCGCTCCTTCTCGTCCGCCAGGAGCTCGGCCGCCATTTCGGCGTCCTTGGCCGGTGTCCCCCCACGCGGTCTGGTTCCGGCTATGGGCCGGACGGTTACACGATCGTCCGATACACGAACTAGAAGCTCCGGCGAGCAGCCCACGAGCTCGACGCCATCCAGAACGAGGTGGAACATGTAAGGCGATGGATTGATCGCCCGCAACGCGCAATACAGGGCAGCAGGGTCGAAATCCAGAGGCATCTCGATACGGCGTGCCAGCAATGTCTGGAAACAATCGCCCGCGCGGATGTACTCGCGGATCCGTTCGACGTCGCGCTGGAATTGCTCGCGGAGGTAAGAGGTGCGCCCTGCAGCGGGCGGTGCGGCGGTGTCAATGGTGATCGTGCCTAGAGGCGCAGTCGAGCGAAGGCGCGCTATCGTAGCCTCGATGTCGCGTACCGCCGCATCGTACATGGCACGCATGTCCGTGTCGCCCGTACCGCGAAGGACGGGAACGCCAACAACCACGCGTGCCTGAGACCGGAGATTGTCGACTATCACGAGCGCGCGCGTGAATACCACGAGGGCATCGGGAACCTGCATGGTGCTTGGCGGTGCATGAGGTAAGTGCTCCAGCAAGCGAACCACATCGTAGCCGAAGTATCCCACGGCACCGCTCCAGAAGGGTCCCAGCTCCGGAACGTCCACGGGCGTGTGTTCGTCGAGCAGAGCGCGAAGCTCACCCAGGGGATCGTTGCTCGCTCGCGCGCCGTGCCAGCCATTCTGTGGAGTCCACAGCTCCGTGGTGTGCTCCGAGAGGCGCCACGCCATCCGTGGCTCGGTGCCCAGGAAAGTGTATCTGGACCAGGTCTCGCCGCCCGCTGGGTGAGGAACCGCGGACTCGAGGAGGAACGCAAAGCGATCGTTCGTCCCTCCGCGCCTCAGTTTCGCAAACGCGCTGACGGGCGTTTCCATGTCCAGCAGACAGTCGCGCCAAACCGGCACTAGACTGCCACGCGACGCGCGCTCTCGAAACTGATCGAAGGTCATTCGTAACGCTTGCAGCCCCCCCAACGCCTGGTGATTATTCGCACGACATGGTCAGTTCTTCCTCTCGCCAACTGTCTGCCGCGGCCTGGTTCGCCGCGTCTTTCTTTTTTCTGAGCTGCGCTCAGGACGAAGCGCGAGCACAGGCCTGGAACGACCCACGCACCATGATGCTCGTGCAGCGCGCTACCGAGCGCCGTGCGCTGCAGATCGCCGACACCGCTCTCTCAGACTACAGGGCACGAGCGCACGGATATGTCACGTTCCTCGCGCAGGTAGGCGAAGGCTTCACCGAACCACCGCGAATCGTCAAGGCTGACGAGCTGGCGCTGGAAGTCTACTGGCAGGCGCCGGCCCGCAGCAAGCAGCTCATCGTCGGCCAGCGTGACACACTTCTTCTCCCCACCGACATCGCGTATCATCGGGACCATCTGGGAATAGTTCAGGGCAATTTCCCCAACATCATTCGTCTTGGCGACGGCGACGAAGTCGAGGATGTTCCGCATCCTTTTTCCGGGCCAGGTCTCGAGTCCTACGATTTTGCCATCCGCGACTCCCTTCAGATAACGCTTCCGGATCGCACTCTCGACGTTTACGAGGTTCGCATACGCCCGCGCGACGACGAATTGCCGCGGGTCATAGGGGCAGCGTACGTCGACCGCACCAGCGCCGATGTCGTTCGACTGGCGTTCAACTTCACGCGTGCCGCCTTCAAGGACCGGCAGCTGGAAGATCTGGCCGTTGTCCTGGAGAACGCGCTGATCGAAAGCAGATTCTGGCTTCCGCACAAGCAGGAAATCGAGATCCGGCGCACGGGTACGTGGCTCGACTATCCGGCGCGCGGAATTATCCGCGGCCGGTGGGAGATATGTTGTTATGAAGTGAATCAGGGCATAGATCCGTCACTGTTCTCGGGCCCTGAAATAGATTCGGTGCCAGCGTCCGTGCTGGCACGGCATGAATGGGACGCTCGCATCCTCGACTCTCTGCCAACTGACGTGCGCGCGGTCACGGACGAGGACGTGCGCCGCGTACAGGAGGAAGCTCGAGAGCTTGTTCGCGAACAAGCCCTTGCGCGTACCAGCGGCGCCACGATATCCGCCAGACGAGTGTCCGATTTCGTTCGGGTGAACCGCGCTGAAGGCCTGGCCGCCGGCGCAGCGCTCACGACGCGTTTGGGACGAGGCAGGAGTATCACGCTGGGTGGGCGTTGGGGCACGAAGGACCGTGAGGCAAAGGGGCGCGCGGTCTTCGAGGTCCGCCGCGCAAATGGTGCAGGCTTGCGCGTTTTTGCCGTGCGGGACTACCGCGACGCCAGTGACGTTCAGGAGACATCGCTGCTTCGGAACAGCCTCGCTGCGCAGGAATTCGGGAGCGATTACACTCAGCCGTTCGACGTGCGCGGAGGCGGCGTGGGTGTGCTTCTGAAGACGCGCGCGCGCATACGGTGGGAGATCGAAGCCGCTTACGAGATCCAGGACCGTGTGACGGTGAGTCATACCCCTTCCCACGGGCGGTTCGAGCCGACGATCCCCGCGTGGTCGCTGGAGGTGAAACGCATGGCGATTCGCGCGGAACGCCCCACGTCGCTCTCGTTTCTCGGCACCGAATTGTACTGGACTGTGGAAGCTCGGGCTGCGCTTGTTGATGGTCATGACACCACGCTGGCGTCCGGAACACATAGTCTGGGGCGAATCTTCACGGAGGGGAGGCTTGAACGCCCGATAGGCGATCAGCGACTGGTGCTCCGTACCGCGGTCGGAGCAGTGTCGGCGAAAAAAGGAGGGGGAGTGCCACCGCAGGACCTTGTTTTCCTCGGAGGGCCCACGAGCGCTCCAGGATACAGGTTTCACGAGTTTGCCGCGAGCATCGGAGCGAGCCAGCATCTCGAATTGCAGACGCCCGTATCGTTTCTGTCCATACCGCTGGGCCGCTACGGGCGCGCGCCTGGCACGGCCACGCTCGCTCCATTCGCGCACATCGTCTACGTGAGCAAGGTGTCTCCGCTGAGCCGAGCCCAAGGGGCAGGGTGGTACCCGTCGGCGGGTGTGGGGATGCAGTTTTTCTTCGACCTCATCCGCATGGATGTGGCCCGCGGCCTTCGCGACGGGCGCTGGACATTCTCACTCGACGTTGCGCGCGATTTCTGGCGCGCTCTCTGAGCCACGGCTGACGCTGATAGCACTGCGGCCACGGATGACGCTGATACCACGGATACTGCAAAGGAACACTTAGCACCCGGGTCTACCAATGTTGCGGGATTCAAATTGTCCGTTGATCCTTAGCCGGCCACTGTTGTCATTCGCCGTATCCGTGTTGTTCGCGTAATCAGTTGTGCTGTTGCTGTTTCTCCGCGTTCATCCGATGCATGACATGGATGCTGGACTGACTGCACGATCATCGCGAGGAATCCCGCGCCGTAGGCAGAACCTCCTCCTGATGTGGCGCGTTCGGCTTCACCCGAACGCTCTTGGCTGGTATTCCCACGTTCACGTGGAATGGCCGGACGTTCTTGGTTGCCACCGCGACAGCTCCAACCATTGCCTGCGTACCGACGCGAACACCTGCAAGGACTGTCGCGTGGTAAGTGATTCGGACCCCATCCTCGAGCACAGTTGTGGCGTTCGTGACGTCTCGCTGCTCTACGATGCTGTGTGTGTGGCTGTAGATGTTCGCGTAATCGCTCACTGAAACTTTGTTTCCGAGCACGATACCGCCGCGGTCGTCGAGGAGAACATGACGGTGAATCACGACATCATCGCCCGCTTCGAGGTTGTAACCGAAGGAGAACTCCACGTGTTGGAACGCCTTGAAGTTCGCTCCGCAGCGCTTGAAGATCAGCGGAGCCAGCACGCGGCGAAAACGCACGCCGAGGTCCACGTTCTGACCGGCAAGGGGCAGGCGGTCGAACGAATACCATAGCCACAGGAGTGGCTTTACGCGCTGAAATTGCGCGTCGTCGCATTCAGCGTAATATTCGGGCTCCAGCGTAACATTGCGCGAGTCAAGCGCCAGAAGGGCGGCACGGGTTGCAAGCGGAAGTGATTCGTCGCTAACAGCCGTTTCCCAAAGGGATGCGTACTCGGGATACGCCAGCTCGCAGAGGGTACGTCGGCAAATGAGTTCGCGGTCTGCTTCAGGACTTCCGAGCTCACCGGCAAGCTGTTCCAGCCAGCGATCCGCCACGGCAGATGCAGATGCCTTGGGCAGCGATCTCAGAGGAAGAAAGGCCACAGGATGCTCCTGCACATGTGATTGATTTCAGCGCGACGCGACTCGCAATCTACCGCGCGCCTGAACTGCTCGGGAGTCGGGGAGTCGAGCCCCTGCTAGAAGCTCCAGTTCACCCCGGCCATCACTATTCTGCCGAGTCCTGGCTTGATTCCCTCCGGCCGGCGAGAGGCAATGAACGTTTTGTCCGCAAGATTCTTGGCACTCGCGTTCAACCACAAGCTTGGCACAAAGGGCAGCCGATAACGAATCGCCGCGTCCACGATCCAACGGCGCGGAATGAGACCCGTGCGGCCGTTGGCAGATCCTCGTACGGTCTCGAAGTTGTCTGAAAACTGATCGCCGGCAAAACTGCCGTCGATCCGCACGTTCAGGCCCATCGGGTGATCCAGTGTGATTGCGCCGCTGGCCGAGTTACGCGGTGCGTACGGCAGCTGGTTAGTCGCCACGTTCACCGTGTCACCGCCGGCTATCTCGAGATATCGCTCTCCCGCAAAAACGGCGTCTGCATAGGTGTAGGCGAGATTGAACGAAAGCGAGTATGACCGGCGCAACATCTTTCCGAGATCCAGACTGGCGGCCAGCTCGCCGCCTGTGTGCCGCGTTTGACCTTGATTCGCTAGCCTGGCAGAGGCAACTGATCCCGACGAGAGCGATGGCTCGATTATCTGATTCGAGAAGTCGAGGTGAAAGGCGGTCGCTTCGACGGTCAGATAATGTGTCGGGGCGAGCCGTGTACCGAGCTCGTAGTTCCAGCTTCGCTCGGCGTCCAGATCGAGCGACACCAGCGAAGGAACCTGCTGGCCTGGTGTCAGGGCGGGGTTCTCGTAGATGAGCGCATCTTTCGTGCGGGGAGGGGCGAAGCCGCGGTGCGCTCCAGCAAAAACAACCACCAGTGCATGCGGCGTCCAGGCTGCACCGATGCCGGGGATTACCTCCGTCACGGCACCGCTGCTGCGGATGTCGACATCTTCCGGCTGAGTAGTGATGCCCGATCCGGTCGGGTCGTTGCGCGATACTCGTGTTCTCAGGACGTTTCGCTGGAACGTAAACCGCTCGAGCCGCACTCCCGGAGTAACGTGGAATGCCGGGTTAACAAAGATGCGATTCTGGACAAAGCCTGCGATGGCTCGTCCGACGCGGATCTCGTTGTCGCGAACCACGCGGACAGAGCCGTCAAGACTGCCGTTGATGTGTTTATCCCTGGCGCGTTCGTAATGCGCGCGAATGCCCGCGTCCACTTCGTTCCGCATTCCGCCCAGGGACCATCCCATCCGCAATCGAGGCTCTACTCCGATGACCTCGAATGAGCGGTTACGACTGCCGGTAGTGTTCCGAAACACGTAATCGCTGCCGCTGGTGCTGTAAGTGTACTCCCGCCGGTTCCAGTCACGTCTCGTGCGGTACGCATAAGCGTTGGTCTGAAGGGAAACTCCTTTTCCCAGCGAGATCTCGTGCGTCCCCGTAACTGCGTCGCGGCTGATCTCCAGTCGATCGTCGGGCTGGGGATGCACCGTTGGCGACGCTCTGAAGATGGAGTCCGTGAGACCTACGTAGGTAGCATTCGATTTTTCGTCGTAAACGCTGAGCTTCAGACCGAAGTCACCGACTCCGGTTCGTGCGCCGAACTTGGAGGTGACATCGCGGATATCGTAGAAGAGCCCGCGGTAGTCGTCAGCCTTTCGCTGAAAGGCGCTGGCGTTGGCCCTCAGGCGACCCCACGTTCCGCCGAGCGAGCCCTTGAGGAGACGCGAGCCGCCGGTGCCTCCTAGAAGGTCGATCCGTCCTGAGCGCTCAGTGGGCGGGTCAGCGGTAACGTAATTGATGACTCCGCCGATGGTCTGCGGGCCGAAAGCTATGGAGCCGCTGCCTTTGATGACCTCCACACGTTCCATGCGGTCGATTGGCGGTGAGTAGTACAACTCCGGCTCACCATACGGCGCCAGCGCTACGGGAACGCCATCCTCGAGAACCAGAATCGTGCGGCTGCGGTCCGGGTCCAGGCCACGAATGCCAATGTTGGCTCGGAGGCCGGCGCCTTCTTCCTCCTGGATGTGAACGCCGGGAACAGATCGCAGCACTTCATTCGCGGACACGGGCTGCCGATTCTGGATTTCAGCGGCGCTCACGATCGCAGCAGAGCCTGGTACGCGCGACAATGCGTCTGAAGCAGATCCGATGACGGTAACACCAGCCAGAACGGTGGGCACATCTGCAAGTGTCAGCTGAACTCGAACGGTATCTCGCTCTCGCACCACAATG
Source organism: Gemmatimonadaceae bacterium (assembly GCA_046261975.1). Lineage (GTDB taxonomy): Bacteria > Gemmatimonadota > Gemmatimonadetes > Gemmatimonadales > Gemmatimonadaceae > JBHENQ01. Next base: position 11,313 of record JBHENQ010000028.1, read on the forward strand.
GTAGCCCGAGCGCTGCTCCTGCCCATCCTGTACGCTTCGATTTCGCGAACCCCTACCGGAACCTGAGAGATGAGGAACTGTCCGGCGGAATCGGTTGCTGTTCCGAGCCTGGTTCCAAGCACTCGGACGGCGGCATTGGCAACAGGCTGACCCTCCGTCGACCGTACCTGCCCAGTCACGGAACCTGATTGGGCTGGTAGGAGGGCAGGGAGGAGGGCTGAAGCGAAGAGCAGCGCCGCTGTGCCGTGCTGACCGAAGGCCATCAATTGACAGTAAGGCAACTGTTCAGTAGTTGGAAAGGCTTATTGAGAATGATTCTCATCTTCATTGCGTAGGCGTAAACCTATATGCAGCGCCCCAGCAGGGCAAGCCGGTCGATGTGGAGCTCGCTCCGGCTGGAAACCTTCGACGCTAGCTTCGGGCTTAACGTTTCGGCGGCGATTGCGACGCACGGGAGCGCACGGCTGCCCGCTCACGCTCGATAGAGCGAAGGATACCGCTCCAACTCGTGTTCTGTACGCCTTCCACAGTTAGAGTGAGCGGCTGATCCACGCTGATCCCATCCTCGAATAAATAGAGCGCGCTCTGAACTTCGCGCTGCTTTATTCGCTGCTCGCCGAAACCGTTCGTGAGCGGCACGAGGTCCAGCGGACGAAAATCGCGACCGCCGGCCTGCAGCACAACTTCCATCGGACTGAATCTCGCGTCCGGCTCCAAAGCGTAGAACGAGATGTACCAGATGGCCGGGTTGCGGGCGTTGTACCTGTCGGCAAGAGATCTGAGTTCAGTTTGCTTGCTTTGCTGGAGCTCGCGAAGCGCCCGATACGAGTCCGGTGACAGCAGCCGAATCACCGACTCATCCAGCGGGATCGCGCGCACTTGCACCGATTGCAGCTGGATCTTCACCGCAATGTCGTCCTGACGCAGCGATCCAAATCCCGGAGGAACGAGTCCTTCACCGGTGGTATCGTCGGCGGCGTTGGGATTCGAGCCAGCCTGGACTCGAACGTTCGAGGCAGAACTACAAGCTGTGCTCAGCACGCAAGCGATACTCAGCACCAACGTGCAAGGTATGGAGCGTGGCATGTTCCTCAGGGTTGTCTCCAGTCCGGCTGCTCGATCAGCGAAAGAATTGCTGCTGCAAGCTCGTCTCGTCCGCGACCCGTCTCGGCGCTGAAAGGAACGACTTGCTGCTCGTCCATTTCAAGATCCCGTGCTATCTCCGCTGCACGGGTCGAGACTGAGGCGCGCGCGAGCTTGTCGGTTTTCGTCAGCACAACGATACATGGTACACCCAGATCCGCCAGAAACTGCAGCATGGTCGCGTCGCCTTCGACTGCACCATGGCGCGAATCGATGAGCTGAACCACGCCCTTGAGCAAGAGACTCGTGCGCAAGTAGGTTTCTATCAGAGGCTGCCAGGCCTGTCTCGACTCCTTTGAGACGCGCGCATAGCCGTAGCCGGGCAGGTCCACGAGCGTGAACCACTCGTTTACCCGGAAGAAGTTTATCTCTCGAGTCTTACCTGGTGTCTGGCTGACGCGGGCCAGTGCTTTCCGCCTAAGCAATGTGTTGATGAGGGACGATTTGCCAACATTGGAGCGGCCACTGAATGCGATTTCGGGCAATTCGTTCGCCGGCCGCCAGCCGGCCACGGTCGCCATGCCACCCAGAAACTCCACGCTCCGGATGACCAGCGGGTCGTTGGCCGTGCTCACCTAGGGCGGAGGAAGTGGGTGGCCGAAAAAAAAAGGCGCTCACAGCGCCCCCCCCCCCCCAACTCGTCGCCAGTGGCACGATCACTGGCCACTCCCGCAGTCCGCATCCGGACACGCGTGAATTCTCGTGCCTCTCAAGCTTCCTTCTTGGCTCGCTTCGGGGCTATTTCTAGCAGAGGAGGCGTGCCATTCATGACGCAGGTCTCAGTGATCTTCACTTCCACGATGTCGTCACGACCGGGTAGATCAAACATGATGTCCGTCATCAGCTCTTCGAGAATAGCTCGGAGACCTCTCGCACCCGTACCACGCTTGAGTGCCTTTTGCGCGACGGCCTTGAGAGCGGCTTCGTCGAAGGTGATCTTCACCTCTTCCATCTCGAAAAGCTTGCGGTACTGCTTGGTGAGCGCGTTCTTGGGTTCCTTCAGGATGCGCACCAGTGATTCCTCGTCCAGCGCTTCCAGTGCCACGGCAACCGGAAGACGACCCACCAGCTCGGGTATGAGACCGTAGCGCAGCAGATCATCGGGCTCGACGTCGTCGAAAGGCTTCTTCGCGAGGTCTTTCGCCTTCCCGCTGACGACCTCTTCCTTCGTGAAACCGATCTGGCGTCGTCCCGTTCGGGCTTCGATAATTTTCTCCAGCCCATCGAAAGCGCCACCGCAGATGAACAGAATGTCTTTTGTGTTTATCTGGATGTATTCCTGCTGCGGATGCTTGCGGCCGCCCTGCGGCGGCACGGAAGCGACCGTCCCCTCGAGAATCTTGAGAAGAGCTTGCTGCACTCCCTCGCCTGAAACGTCGCGTGTGATGCTAGGGTTCTCGGATTTCCGGGCGATCTTGTCGATCTCATCAATGTAGACTATGCCCCGCTCGCACTCCGCCACGTTGAACTCGCCAGCCTGGAGGAGGCGCACGAGGATGTTCTCCACGTCCTCGCCTACGTAGCCTGCTTCCGTAAGGGTTGTTGCGTCGGCGATGGTGAACGGCACGTCCAGGATTCTGGCCAGGGTCTGTGCGAGAAGCGTCTTCCCCACGCCTGTTGGGCCGAGGAGCAGTATGTTGGACTTGTCGAGCTCAACTTCCTCATCGCGCACGGTGGCGCAATTGATGCGCTTGTAGTGATTGTAGACGGCGACCGCAAGAGTCTTCTTGGCCCTCTCCTGCCCGATGACATACTGGTCCAGTACGTTCTTGAGCTCCTGTGGGCTTGGGACCTTGGTTATGGCTTCGGCAACTTCCCGCTCCTCGTCTTCCGCAAGGATCTCGTTACAGAGCGAGATGCACTCGTTGCAGATATAGACGCTGGGCCCGGAGATAAACTTCCGGACCGAGTCCTTGGATTTTCCGCAGAAGGAACAGCGAAGATGTTTGTCTTGCGGCATGTCCATCCAGAGAAGCGGGTGACGCTAACCTTGCTTGCTGCTCCGGATTTGAGGCCGAAGCGGGGGGCACGGAATAACTAATGTCGCTCGCCGAACCGGTCAAGCGCTCGAAAGAGCGAGCCAACTGTAAGGCGCTTGTGAACTATTTCACAAGATCTGCGGTCTTCCTTTCGGGCTCAATAGCCCGCCGGTGCGCTATCACGTGGTCCACCATCCCGTACTCCTTCGCCTCCTCAGCCGACATGAAGCGATCCCGGTCACTGTCGCGCTCCACCTGCTCGACTGGCCGTCCGGTGTGTTTGGCGAAAAGCTCGTTCATCTTGCCGCGAAGGTAGAGGATTTCCTTGGCAGCGATCTCCATGTCCGCCGCAGTGCCCTGAGTGCCGCCGGACGGCTGATGGATCATTATCCGTGAGTGTGGGAGCGCGGATCGCTTACCCTTCGTTCCAGCGGTCAGCAAGAAGGCGCCCATGCTCGCCGCCATACCCATGCAGATTGTGCGTACGGGCGAGTTCAGGAATTGGAGCGTATCGTAGATCGCCATCCCGGCGGAAACGCTCCCACCAGGTGAGTTGATATATAGGTTGATGTCCCGATCCGGGTTGTCTGCATCCAGGAAGAGGAGCTGCGCGATGATGATATTCGCCACGTCGTCGGAGATCGGTGTTCCCAGGAAAACGATCCGATCCATGAGGAGGCGTGAGAAGATGTCGTATGTACGCTCGCCGCGGCTGGAGCGCTCGATGACGTAGGGTGGATATATGGTGGACATGAGGAAATGGGGTGTAGGGTGTGGGGTGTGGGGTGTCGGGTTAGCGGGTTCGGGTGTTACCCGACACCCCACACCCGACACCCCACACCCGATCTATTGAACTTCATTCTTCTCCATCAGCCAGGCGAAGACCCTCTCTTCCGTGATGGTTCTCTCGATCTCGCGAAGTCGGCCGGCTTTCTGGAGTGACGCGTAGACCTGGCCAGCGTCTGCGCCACGTTTTTCGGCCACCTCCGCGACGCGAGCATCGATGTCGGCTTCGGTCGCTTTCAGGTTTTCGCGCTCGGCGATCGTCTCAATTACCAGATCTCGCCGCACCTGCCGCTCGGCCACGGGACGGAACTCGGTGTTGAACTTCTCACGCTCGTCGTCCGGAACCTTGTAGGCCTCGCCGTACGCCTTCACGAGCTCGTTCACCCAACTTGGCGGCACGTCGAATGGATTGGCGCCGAGGATGTCGTCCATGAGCGCCTGTCGCACCTCCGCGTCTGATTCTTTATCCGCGTGGCGTTGGAGATCATCCCTGACTGCCGATCTCAGGGCTTCCAGTGAATCGAAGTCGCCGATCTCCCTCGCGAAAGCGTCCGTGAGCTCAGGTAGCGATTGCCGCTTCACGTCGTTAAGCGTGACGCGTACCTGCTTCATTCTGCCACGCTGAGTCTCGTCGGGAAAATCGTCGGGCCATTTCACACTCCGCTGGACCGTCTGGCCCGGCTCGGCCTCCATGATCAGCTCCTCGATACCGGGTATCGCCTGGCCGGAGCCCAGCACAATGGGGTAGTCCTTGCCCTCCGACATTTCACCTGAGTCCGTGGCGGTGGCAATTACGACATTTACCAGATCGCCCGGCATTGGTTTTTCAACTACCGGCGTCCACGTGGCGCGCTGGTCGCGGAGGGCATTGATCTGTTCCTGCAGCTGATCTTCGGTCACGACCCGAGCATTTCGCGTCACGCGAAAGCCATGGGTGCGGCTGAGTGCGATTTCGGGGTGGAGCTCGACGTGGAGCTCGAACGTGAGCGGCTTACCCTCGTCGAAATGTACGTGCTCCACGCGCGGCTGAGTTGCAACCTTGAAGCCTTCCCGCTCCACAAGCTCCTTGTAGGCTTGCTGGACGACGAGTTCGATGGCTTCCTGACGAATGGCCTGCCCGAAGTGCTTCCGGAGAATAGCGGGCGGAACCTTGCCCGGCCGGAACCCGGGAAGCTTGGCGCGAGTGGCATACTGGCGAGCCGCTTTATTCTCGGCGTGCTTGACGTCCTCTATGGGCACCGTGACCTCGAGCAAGCGCTCGACGCCATCGGTTTTCCTGGACGTTACCTCGATGTTCATGCGATAAAGATAATCGCTGACATCAGGCCATGGAGAGGCGCTGAGTCGCGCCGCGACAGAGCGCGTGACTGGAGGTTTCTACGGGGCTGGAGGAAGAGTTCTGACGGCGAGGGCGGTCTGGATTGCAGGTTGTCCGGCCAGGCGCGCGGTCAAAATGTGAACACCAGGAGTGGCGCCGATGGTCCACACCGTCGACGCGACACCATTACTATCGGCGCTCGCGGTCGCAGGATTCACGGTATCCCCGCTCATCTGTATGACGAACTCGACGGCGGCATTCGGTATGGCCTTCCCGGTGCCGTCTTCGACTCGCACCGCCACCGAGCTTGCGGCTCCGCTCGCGACGAGAGAGTCGGGTCCCGCAACTTTTGTGATTCGCGTCGCGGTCGTGCCGTCATCGGCAGCGCGCTTCAAGAATCGCGGCGCAAAGATCGCGGCAAGGATCACCAGAATCACGACGACAAGGACGAGCTCGATGACCGTCAGGCCGTGCCGCTTCGCAACCTTCCTCATTCGTTTTCTCTCGGTGGTGTTGTTTGCTCCGGGCTCACGAGGCATGAGCATTTTCTTCGAAGCATCCATGCGAAAAGCGTGGACATGAACCGCCACGGCCTGCCCCACAGGATCCTACCTGCGTGTTGTTGACCGTGGCGCCCATGTAGTCGTCGGCGAATAGGGGTCTGGTTCGTCCTCTCCGTGAAGTGAGGATTGGGGCGTCAGGGCAGCGCACGCGGGGCTCTGTGCCTGGACTTGGAGAGCTAGCGGCCGCCTCCTAATATCTTGCCTAGGACGTTGGGCGCTAACCGCGCGAGATCGTCAGCGATTCCCGGACGGTCCTCTCTGCCGCCGCCGAAGATCTGACCGAAGAGCGCGCCAAGGTCCGGCGCGCGCCGCTCCAAATCCTTCCGCTCTGCCTGCAGCTCCGAGCCAATTTCATTTGCGTTGGCGCCGAGCTGCCGCTTCCGGCGGCCAAGGTATGCCATTGCTAGTGGCGCGAGCATCATCAGCAGGCGGCCGACCTGCTGGCTGTTGAGTCCTGTCGCGCGCCCGATGCCTTGCTGCACGGGCTCAAGCCTGCCACCCAACACGTGCCCGAGAATACCGGCACCGTTGAGCGCGCGCGGGACCACGACATCGCTGGCGCCGCTCGTTGCAGGACCGAACAGCTTCGAGACGTTGTCAAGCAGGCTACCGTCGTGGTCTTCGTCCAAGGCCCGGTTCAGCGACTGCGCGCCTGCAGGAGTCTGCACCTCGCTCGCGAGCCCGGCGATAAGCATCGGGAGCGCCATCGAGATGGCTTGCGTGGTGCTGGTTTCGTCGGCGGCGAGTTCGCGGCTCATCTGCGACAGGGTGTTTCCCTGGAGTTGGGAGGTGAGTGTATCGAGAAGTGTGGCCATGGTCGAGCGCTCCTAAGTGAAGGTGCAAGTGGATGGTATGCCGTGGCTCCGGCGGTCGCAAGACGGCTTTTCGACAACCTGCCGTCCGATTTGACTCACTGCGGCCACGGCCGTGAAGCTGTGCCTTTAGGACCTTGACCACGGCCGTACACGTCAGCCGTCAGCCGCGTTACTGCACAAAGCGCTCCTCTTCGATTTTCTACGCGCTCCACGGAATATGAGCATAATGCTGAAGCGCGTGAAGCAATCAAGAGGGGAGATCACACCACGTTGGCAGTCGTGGGCGGTGTGGCGAGGAAGGGGGCGTGAGCCTCGAGGGAATCGCGGCTCAGCTGGGGTCACGGCTGCTCGTCTCAACCATGCTCCATGCAAAGCTCGGACAGATTCTCCAAGAGAGGCAAGGAGGCGATAATATGAGAAAGTTGACCGCTACACGACTGGTCGCCGGACGCCGCTCAAAACAAAGCACGGGGGCGGGCGTTAACTCCTTACCAGGGAGGGGAAATGCGAAAGGGGGGACTCGAACCCCCACGGGTTGCCCCACAGGATCCTAAGTCCTGCGCGTCTACCAGTTCCGCCACTCTCGCGACAACTACGGGTGTTGGGTGTCGGGTGTGGGGTGTCGGGAATTCGCACCTGGCCCGCAACCTACCCGCAATCTCTCTGAACCTAAATGCCTTGAAGGCTTGAATCCAGCGCGTCCTGCAGTGTCACCAAAAAAACTGCCCGGCCGAACCCATCTCGGCCGGGCAGCTACTGAATTGCTGGGGGCGGGTCTTGGTTAGCTACACCCTACACCCTACACCCGACACCCGACACCCCGCACCCTGCAGTTAGTCCTCAATCCCCATGTTCACGACACGGGTCTGCTTCTGGTCCGCGTTGTAGACGAGCAAACTCACGATCTCACCGTTCTTAGCGCTGTTGACCACCCGCTCGAGATCCGCAACCGTCCTGATCTCGCGACGCGGCGACGGCGAACCAGCTTCCAGGATCACATCGTTGCGAGCCAGTAGCCTGTAGGCTGGGCCGGCAACCTGGACGGCGGTAACGAGCACCCCACGTTTGTCCGCGGCAAGCTCGGCTTGGCGCGCGAACTCTGCGCTTACCGGTTCGACGGAAATCCCCAGCTTGTCGTAGGTGATCGGCTGTGCCCCCGATGACTCTCCACCGCGAGACGCGACGCTGACCGACTCTTCCGACGGAGCCTCCCCGAGCTTCACCTTGAACGTCTTTCGCTCGCCATAACGCATGACCGTAACCTCGATCACGTCGCCCGGCTCCCGATCGCGCACGATTCGCTGCAGTGTAGCCACGCGATCGATCGCGCGCCCAGCTATAGCGACGATAACGTCACCGGGGGCCAAGCCCGCGCGCTTGGCTGGACTGTCATCCGGCGGATTGAACCCGCCCACGAGCGCGCCGCGGATTTCGGTGAGACCAGCGGCCTGAGCATCGGCAGCGCTCACCTCGTTGATACCCACACCCAGCACTGCGCGCCTTACGCGCCCATCGCGGATCAGATCTTCCATTACGCTCTTCGCCAGGCCAATGGGGACGGCAAAGCCGTAACCGGCGTAAACGCCCGTGGGACTGGCAATGGCGCTGTTGATCCCAATCACTTCACCACGAATGTTGACCAGTGGTCCGCCGGAGTTGCCCTGGTTGATGGCCGCGTCCGTCTGGATGTAATCGATGATCGCGTACTGACTGTTGTAGAGAGCGCGAAGGTCGCCGCTGCGGCCCTTTGCGCTGATAATTCCGGCGGTTACGGTGAAGTCGAATCCAAGTGGATTCCCTATGGCCACCACCCACTCGCCGACGCGTGCTGTGGCATCGTCGCCGAACGGCAGCGTGGGCAGGTTCGTCGCTTCGATCTTGATGACGGCGACGTCCGTTGACGGATCGCTTCCAACAACTTTCGCCCTGAAAACTCGCTTGTCGAGCAGCGTCACGTTGACACGATCAGCGCCCTGCACGACATGGTTATTGGTGAGGATGTAGCCGTCCTTCGAGACGATGAATCCTGAGCCGGTGCCTTCAACGGGCATCTGCCGTTGCTGTTCGAACTGCTCGAAAAATTGCTCGAACCCGGGTGGAATCTGTTGGCCCGGGGGAACCTGAAGTCCCCTCGGACGCCGGCTTCGGCCCTGCTGAGAACGGTTCTCCGTCTGAATTGACACGACGGCAGGAGTCACATGTTCGGCGATCGATACAAACGCGTTGCTCGCCTCCGCCAGTGGCTGCACTATCTGTGCGGGTGGCTTGGCTTCCCCCGCCCGCTGCTGGGCATAGCTGAAGGGGGTGAGATCGATCCCCGACGCGAACACGAGCCCGCCAATGAAAGCGAGCGAGGCCACGATCGCGATCTTGACTCGAGACATTGAGATTTTACCTACTTTGAGTGGTGGTTCTGGGTTAGTACCCAGCGGGCGCTTCAGGGTTGCATTGGAACAGTGAACAGGAAACAGCGTACAGGGAACAGCTGACAGGTTCTGCCGCTGTTCCCTGATTACTGTTACCTGTTTTTATCTTCTTCCACAATCTCGTAGTCTGCTTCGACCACGTCGTCCTGGCGAGCCGACGTGGCTCCGGCCGTGGCTCCCGCCTCCTGGCTGCTCGGCGCCTCCGCAGCTTGCCCGTCTGGTGTCTGAGGCTGTTGCTGATATAACGACTGGCCCGCCTCAGAATAAGCTCGCGACAGTTCTTCCTGCGCCGCGCGCACTTCCGAGATGTCATCGGCGCGCAAAGCCTTACGAGACCGCTCGACCGCCGCCTCGAGACGCGATTTCATGTCCGGCGAGAGGCGTTCCGACCACTCCTTGGAGTTCTTCTCCACTTCGTACGTCATGCTGTCGAGGCGGTTTCGAAGGTCGATTTCCTCGCGGCGCTGCTTGTCCTCTGACGCGTGGGCTTCGGCATCCTTCACCATGCGTTGGATCTCGGCGTCCGAAAGGCCGCTCGACGCCTCGATGCGGATCTTCTGTTCCTTGCCCGTGGTCTTGTCCTTGGCTGCCACATGCAGGATGCCGTTCGCATCGATGTCGAACGCGACCTCGACCTGAGGCATGCCGCGCGGAGCAGGGGGAATTCCCGTGAGCTGAAACTTCCCGATGGTCTTGTTGTAGACCGCGAGCTCCCGTTCTCCCTGGAGCACGTGGATCTCGACCTGCGTCTGGTTATCCTCGGCCGTCGAGAACACCTCGCTTTTTTTGGTCGGGATCGTCGTGTTGCGCGGAATGAGCACAGTTGTAACGCCGCCCAACGTCTCAATTCCCAGCGAAAGTGGAGTGACGTCGAGAAGCAGAACGTCCTTCTGCTCACCCGTGAGTACCGCCCCCTGGATAGCCGCGCCGATGGCGACGACCTCGTCGGGGTTCACGCCCTTGTGAGGTTCCTTCTTGAAGAAATCCTTGACGATCTGCTGCACCTTTGGAATGCGCGTGGATCCGCCGACCAGGATTACCTCGTCGATCTCTTCGATCTTGAGGTTGGCATCCTTGAGCGCCTGTTCCATCGGCGGCTTGGTGCGCTGGATAAGGTCGTCAACCAATTGCTCGAACTTGGACCGTGTGAGCGTGTAGTTCAGATGTTTGGGCCCGCTCTGGTCGGCCGTGATGAACGGCAGGTTGATGTCGGTTTGCTGAGTAGAGGACAACTCCATCTTGGCCTTTTCCCCGGCTTCCTTGAGGCGCTGTAATGCCATAGGATCCCTGGCCAGGTCGACTCCCTGATCGCGCTTGAACTCTGCCACGAGCCAGTCTATCACGCGCTGATCGAAATCATCGCCGCCCAGGTGAGTGTCGCCGTTGGTCGACTTCACCTCAAATTGCCGCGAGCCCTCCACGTCGTATAGCTCCAGTATGGAGATATCGTATGTGCCGCCTCCCAGATCGAACACCGCCACCTTCTCATCTTTCTTCTTGTCGAGGCCGTAGGCGAGTGCGGCGGCCGTAGGCTCGTTGATGATTCTGAGCACGTCCAGGCCCGCGATCTTCCCCGCGTCCTTTGTAGCCTGGCGCTGGGAATCGTTGAAGTAGGCCGGAACAGTCACAACTGCCTTCTCGACTTTGTGTCCCAGATAGTCTTCCGCCGTCTGCTTCATCTTCTGCAGGATCATCGCGGAGATTTCAGGCGGCGAGTAGCGTTTACTCTGCACCTCAACAGTGACCAGGTCGTTCGGACCGGGCACGACCTTGTAGGGAACGCGCTTTGTCTCCTCCTTGACCTCGCCCGTCTTGCGTCCCATGAAGCGCTTGATCGAGAATACCGTGTTCTGTGGGTTGGTCACGGCCTGGCGCTTCGCCACCTGCCCGACGAGGCGTTCCCCATCCTTTGTAAAGCCGACCACAGACGGAGTGACACGCCCGCCTTCGGCATTTGGGATGACCACGGGATCTCCGCCTTCCATCACGGCTACCACCGAGTTGGTGGTGCCGAGGTCGATTCCAATCACTTTTTCAGCCATACGCACCTCTGCTTGGGTTCCATGCACCGCCGTTCCGGCGGAGTCGCTGCTACGTACCGTGTTAGGCAAGGGCGGGGCCTAACCGATGCGCCATCTTGGCAGTATTCTTGACCCTCGTGGTTCAACATAGTGGCATTCTGGCAAGTGCTGCAGGCGACGTGAGGCCGGTGTGGGAAATGCACCGGCCAGCGGAGGTGCTGAACTGACGTCCAATACCGTGGCCCTTCTCAAGACCTCACGGAGCTGGTAAAGATGATTCCTATCGGTGACAATTTACCCACTCTGCGCAGGCCGGTGGTCACCTATCTGATCCTGGCGGCGATGTTCGCCGTGTGGGTGTTCGTTCAGGGCGCCGGCTTCGAAAACTTCAGGCTCGCCGCCAGCGTCTGCGATCTCGGCCTAGTCCCAGGCGAGCTCACGCGGCTCGCTCCACTCGGCCAGGCTGTTCCCCTTGGCAGCGGGCTGGCGTGCGTGGTCGACGACCATTCGATCAATTACCTGACGCCGGTTATATCGATGTTCCTCCACGGCAGCTGGGGACACCTGCTCGGAAATGCGCTGTTTTTCTGGGTGTTCGGCAACAATGTGGAAGACAGCATGGGACATTTGCGATTCCTGGCCTTTTACCTCATCTGTGGCCTCGCGGCAGGATTCGCCCATGTGCTCGTTGACTCCCATTCACCAGTTCCTACCGTCGGCGCATCAGGCGCAATATCGGGGGTGTTGGGCGGATATCTCCTGCTGTATCCGCGCGCACGAATTCGGATGCTTTTCCTTTTCTTCGCGATCCCAATTCAGGCGTGGCTGGTCTTACTCTGGTGGTTCGTCTGGCAGGTTATCGCGGGTCTTCCGCAGCTCATGACCGTAGAGCCCGATGTCTCTGGTGGTGTGGCGGTATGGGCGCACGTCGGTGGGTTCGTCACCGGCGTGGTGCTGATCAAACTGTTCGCGAACCCGCGCTATGTGGCGGAGCATAGAACGGCAATAGGAGTCAAGCATGGATACCTTTGGAGATAGAGATTGGGGATTGGGATTAGGGATTAGGGAAAAAATCCCCCAATTCCTAATCCCTATTCCCTAATCCCTAGTCTCTATTATTATCTGCGGATGCATCTCGCACGTGTGATCGGTCGCGTGGTCGCCACCGTCAAGCAGGAATCGCTGTCATCGGTCGCGCTCCACTGGATTCAGCCGATCACGGCCGACGATCGAGTTGCGGGCAAGCCCCTAGTCGCTGTGGACCGGATTGGAGTTGGCCCCGGAGAAACGGTCTACTACGTAACGTCACGGGAGGCTGCGCTCACTCTGGAAAACAAGTTCGCCGCGGTTGATGCCGGCATTGTCGGGCGTGTGGACTGGGCGAACGTCAAAGGCCAGCGGACACTCCACGACGGATCGAGGTCGTGAAGTCGTGTTCATAGCACGGGTGGTGGGCGATGTTGTCTCAACACACCGACACGAGAGCATGGGAGCGCATAAGCTACTCCTCGTTCGGCGGCTGGACCTGGACGGCAACGAGGAAGGCGCGGAAGTGATCGCGCTCGATGTGATCGGTGTGGGAGATGGGGAGCGCGTGCTGGTGGTTCAGGAGGGGGGTTCCGCGCGGGCGGTATTTGACGATCCAGACATACCCGTGCAGGCGGTGGTCGTGGGCGTCGTGGATTCGCTGGACGTCGAGTCGGGGCCGTAGCGATGACGATGGAGCTCTCGGTGCTTGCGCAGCGCGTTGCGCAGGAGCTGGCACGTAAGGACACCACTCCTCCGGCGCGCGCGGCCGCCGCGCCTGCAGGCGTGCGCTACGCACGAAATGAAGCGCGTATCGCTGATTTCATTGATCATACGCTGCTTAAAGCGGATGCCACGCGACGCGAGGTGGAGACGCTGTGCGCTGAGGCGCGCGAGCACCGGTTCGCGGCGGTGTGCGTCAATCCTGTGTGGGTGAAGCTCTGCGACGAGCTTCTCGGTGATGCTCCCGTAAGGGTGGCGACGGTGATTGGCTTCCCCCTCGGCGCGAACCAACCCGAGACCAAGGCCGCAGAGGCGGCGCTCGCCATCCGGCAGGGAGCTGACGAGGTCGACATGGTCGCCGCAATCGGGCATATCAAATCGGCAGACTGGCGTCATGTGGCGCGGGACATCGAGGCGGTGGTTGCCGCGGTGAAAGATGCCGGTGGGGCCGGGAACAACAGTCCACTGGTGAAAGTGATAATCGAGTCGGCGCTGCTGACGCCTCTGGAAGTCGTGAAGGCAAGCGCGCTTGCGCGCGAGTCTGGCGCTCAGTACGTGAAAACGAGCACCGGATTCAACCCTGCGGGCGGAGCCACACCAGAAGCGGTCGCGCTCATGCGGCTCGCTGTGGGCGACGCGCTGGGAGTGAAGGCTTCAGGAGGAGTCCGTGATTGCGAGACGGCGTTGAGGATGATCGGCTCCGGCGCCACGAGGATCGGGACGTCGAGCGGGGTTGCGATGGTGGGATGTCTTGGCTCTGGCCCGCTGCCTATCGCGGAGCTTCTGTCCGGCCCAGAGCGACACAAGCCGAAGTGCATTACAGGGACGTGCGCTGCCACCCCGAGCTCCGGTGCGTCGCAATACTAAATAACTCGGAGCAGAAGGAGTTCGAGCGTTGCGACTGATACCGCACGACGAGCGGTTCTTCGAGATGTTCAGGGAACTGGCCCACCGTCTGAGCGCTGCGTCCAAGCTGCTGAACCAGTTATTCGGCGAGCCCGAGCACATCCAGCGCCACATGGCTGCGATCAAGTCTTTGGAGCACGAAGCCGACACGATCACTCATGACATCATCGCGCGGATAGACACGAGTTTTGTGACGCCGTTTGACCGTGAAGACATTCACATGCTTGCGTCGCGACTGGACGACGTGATCGATCTACTCGATGGCACTGCTAGGCGCGCAGGAATGTTCCACATTACGGAAGCTCGCGAGCCGGCTAAGAGACTGACCGAGGTGCTCGTCCGCGCAACGGCGTGCATCGAGCTGGCGGTGATCGACATGAAGAAGCCAAAGATCGTGTTCCGCCAGACCAGGCATATCAAGAATCTCGAGGAAGAAGGTGACGCACTGTATTACGAGGCTGTGGGAGGATTGTTCGGGAGTAAGCCCGACGCGCTGGAGGTGATCAAATGGAAGGAGCTGTATGACACGCTGGAGCGCGCGATCGACCAGTGCGAGGATGTAGCCAACGTTCTCGAGAGCATTTCGCTGAAGCACGCCTGAAGTGCTGACTTACGTCATAGCGATCATCATAGTCGCACTGATTTTCGACTTCATAAACGGGTTCCACGATTCTGCGAACTCCATCGCCACGGTCGTAGGAACCCGTGTGCTCCGGCCGCTTCCAGCAGTCGTATGGGCGGCGTTCTTCAACTTTGTTGCGCTTTGGGTGGTAGGGACGGCCGTGGCGAGGACAATCGGGAAGGGAATGATCGACGTCAGCATCGTGACGCCCAGTGTCATTCTGGGCGGACTGATCGGTGCGATCATCTGGAATCTGATAACGTGGTACTTCGGTCTTCCGTCGAGCTCCTCTCATGCGCTGATAGGCGGGTACGCGGGGGCCGCGGTGGCAAAGGCTGGGATGGCTGCTCTCATATGGGGGAAACCGTGGGCGCTTACGCTGCTTTTCATAGTGTTGTCGCCGCTCATCGGAATGCTTTTGGGCTTCTCGCTGATGGTTGCCATTCTGTGGATATTCAAGACTGTGTCACCGGCGAGGGTGGACCGTCTGTTCCGCGGGTTGCAGCTCGCAAGCTCGGCACTCTTCTCTCTGTCACACGGTGCGAACGACGCGCAGAAGACCATGGGAATCGTCATGGGACTTCTCGTATCGGTACAGGCTTTGTTCGCGGACGAGACTGGTTGGCTCAGACATCTTTACTTGCTAGACAGCAATTTCGTGCCGTACTGGCTCCGTGTCGCAGCGCACTTTGCCATCGCGCTTGGGACGTTGCTGGGCGGATGGCGGATCGTCCGCACCATGGGAACGCGGATCACCAAGCTCCGTCCGGTGGGAGGATTCTGCGCTGAAACAGGGGGAGCGGTGAGCATTCTCCTGGCTACCGGTCTCGGGATTCCGGTGAGCACGACTCACACCATCACTGGCTCGATTGTCGGGGTTGGCGCTACGCAGAGGCTCTCGGCTGTCCGCTGGGGGGTGGCTGGGCGCATTGTGTGGGCGTGGGTCCTCACGATTCCGGCATCTGCAATCCTCGCTGCGGCCGCGTTCCTCGCACTGAGTATATTTGTACGCTTGTAGGCCACTGCGACTGCGACATCCTCATGCCAGATACCCTGCTTTCGCCACAACTGTACATCAATCGTGAGCTCAGCTGGTTGGAGTTCAACGCGCGCGTGCTGCATGAGGCGTTTGACGAGAGAACGCCTTTGCTGGAGCGTCTCCGCTTTCTCGCCATTTTCAGCGGCAATTTGGATGAGTTCTACATGGTGCGTGTGGCGGGCATCCGGCGGCAGCTGGCGGCCAACGTCACAGCTACCGCACCCGACGGCCTAACGCCAGCCGAAACGCTCGAGGTCATCGACCGTCGAATGCGTGAGCTTCTGCGTCTCCGCCGTGAATGCCTGCACGACCTGCTTTTGCCCCAGCTCGCGGAGCATCACGTCCGGCTGGTCTCGATGCAGGATCTGAGTCCGGTTGAGTGGGCGCAGGTGGATGCGTTCTTCGAGTCTGAAGTGTTCCCTGTGCTGACGCCGCTCGCGGCGGCTCCGGGTCATCCATTTCCCTACATCTCCAATCTGTCGCTATCGCTGGCCGTCGACGTCCGCGATCCGGTGACGGGCGCCGTTCATTTCGCGCGCGTGAAAGTACCGAAGAGCCTGCCGCGCTGGATCTCGTTCGGCAGGACTAACGAATTTATCCCGCTGGAGCAGGTCATAGGAGCGAATCTGTCCGCGCTATTCCCGGGAATGGATGTGCTGGATTGGTATGCATTTCGGATCACGCGAAACTCCGATATCGACGTCGCGGTTGAAGAAGAGCCGGAAGACCTTCTCGCGAGCATCGAGGAGCAGGTTTTTCTCCGTCGTTTCGGCGAGGTGGTCAGAATCGAAGTCCAGGACGGAATGCCGGAGACCAGCCGGAAGCTCCTTCTGGAAGAGCTGCGCGACGAGCGTATGCCGCCTTTCGCGACGTTGACGGAGCGTGACGTACACGAGGTTGGTACCCTTCTCGATCTCAGCGATCTCATGGAGCTGGCGCAGCTGGACCTTCCCGCGTTGCGCTACCCTCCGCTGGTTCCAGTCACGCCACCCGCATTCCGGGATCCCAACCAGACGGCGTTCGAGATGATACGCGAGCGCGATGTGCTCGTTCATCATCCGTTTGACTCGTTTTCGGCTACCGTGGAGGACTTTCTTCTCACCGCGGCGGAAGATGACCACGTGCTCGCGATAAAGCTCACCTTGTATCGTACGTCCGGTGACACGGCCATTGTTCGCGCGCTCACGGAGGCTGCTGCGCAGGGAAAGCAGGTAGTGGTGCTTGTCGAGCTCAAGGCCAGGTTCGACGAGACCAACAACATCACTTGGGCCCGGACATTGGAAGGAGCGGGAGTGCACGTGGTGTACGGCATGGTGTCACTGAAGACTCATGCCAAGGTCGCCCTCGTCGTTCGACGCGAGTCCGATGGCATTAGGCGTTACGTTCACATCGGTACCGGCAACTACAACTCGAGAACGGCGCGACTTTACACCGATCTCGGACTCCTCACATGCAATCCCTCGATCGGTGCCGACGTCAGCGATCTGTTCAACGTGCTCACAGGGTTCTCACGGCAGGATCTGTATAGGAAGTTGCTCGTCGCGCCAGGCAACATGCGCGACCGTTTCACCGCTCTCATAGAGCGGGAAGCGGAGCATGCCCGGGCAGGCCGGCCGGGACGCATAATCGCCAAGATGAATTCACTCACCGACTCCGAGACGATTCGCGCGCTGTATCGCGCCTCGCAAGCAGGCGTCGAGATCGACCTCATGGTACGAGGCATATGCAGCTTGCGTCCGGGAGTCGCTGGTGTGAGCGATCGCATCCGCGTCCTCAGTCTTGTGGGGCGATTGCTGGAGCATTCGCGGCTCTGGTATTTCGGCAATGCCGGCGCGGGAGAGTTCTACCTTGGCTCGGCAGACTGGATGCCACGTAACTTCGACCGGCGCGTAGAAGCCGTCGTACCCGTTGAAGATCCCGCTCTTCACGATGCTCTCCGAGCGGTTCTGCAGACATATCTGGCTGATAATAGGCATGCCTGGGAGCTCGGCGAGGACGGGGAATACCGCCAGCGCCATCCCGGCGACGTCGCCGAGCGCGCGGCACAGCGCGTCCTCATCACCGATCCTTGGGGCGCCGGTCAAGGACTTGCGCCCGAGCGCCTTGGCGCGGTCGGCACCGCCTATGGTGCGAGCTGATCAGTCGTCCGCACCCTGGATGTGCGCGGCGATCTCGCCGTCGGTATAGAGAATCTCCAGTGGTCTCGCGGCGATCCTTGCGAGCAGCCGGGCTTTCCTGGTAGCGCCCCACAACTCGATTCCCATCTCATGTCTGGGGGACCTCGGTACTGGGGTGATCCGGATGGTGGTGGCCGTCCAGCGTGTTTCCAGACGTTGAACAGCGCTTACATGTCCACGGTCGAAGCCGTCGGCAACTCGTAGCAGAGCCGCCAGCCGTACTACGCGCCGGCGCAGTCCATCCTCCAGATCGCCGTAGCACCGATGCTTTTTCCTCGGTGCGGGACCGCGGTGATACCGCGCGATGTTGGCAATCACGGCGCGCTCAGCGGCTGAAACAGCCAGCGACTCGGCGCGCATAATGAGGTCGTAAGAGTGCTTGTTGTGGTCCTCGTTTCTGACGTAGCGGCCTACGTCGTGCAGCACCGCTGCGTCGGAAAGAGTTATGCGGTCGGCAGGGAGGCAGCCGATACGACGCCCGATGGAGTCGAAGAGCTGCAGGGCCAGTCGTTGCACATGCAGCGAATGGACTTCCTCGAACTGACACGCTCTCGCCAACCGTCTAACGGACCGCTGCCGCGCGGTTTGGCGGCTCGCGCTCCCAGTGTGCTTGCGGCGCGGCGCCAGAACCTTAGGCACCAGCGACTTGCTGACCGTGGCGCTCCTCGAAATGGTGCTTGATCTGCTTCCCCTCGGCGAGATAGACGGCGTCCTCGCCGATGTTTGTAGCCAGATCGGCGACTCTCTCGAGGTTGCGGCTTACAAGAAGAAGCTCGAGAGCGGTTGAGATAGTTCTGGGATTCTCCGCCATATGAGTCAGGAGAATGCGGAAGAGCGAGTCATGCAGGGCATCCACCTGATCATCCGCCTTGCAGACAGAGCGGCCGAGAGCGCCATCCGAGCGAATGAAAGCATCCAAAGCGTCGCTGAGCATGCGTCGCGCGCGCCCGGCCATGTCCTCGATCTCGGGATCCGGTGTGATCTGTGACTTCATGTCGATCAGCCTCAGGGCCGACTCGGCGATGTTGACGGCGTGGTCACCCACGCGTTCCAGATCGCTCGTTACCTTGATCGCGCTGACGATGAAGCGAAGATCGCGCGCGAGCGGCTGTTGGAGTGCCAGCAGCGAAACCGCGAGCTGTTCGATCTCAACCTCAAGATCGTCCAGTTCCCTGTCGCCGTCGATGACTGCCTCTGCGGCTCCCCGATCCTGATCCAGTAGCGCATTCACGGCGAGCTCGATAAGTGCTTCCGCGCGCTCGGACATGTCGAGAAGACGCTTCTTCAGCGATGCCAGCTGCTCGTGAAAGTGCCGGTAACCTACAATTTCAGTCTGGGTCATCCGAACCTTCCTGTTACGTACGCTTCTGTTTGCGGCTCATTCGGATTCGTGAAGATTCGGCTCGTGTCGCCGAGCTCCACCAAACGTCCGAGGTAGAAGAACGCTGTGCGGTCAGAAACGCGCGCGGCCTGTTGCAGGTTGTGGGTCACAATAACGATAGTGATTTCATTTTTCAACTCGTACAGCAGCTCTTCGATCTTCTGAGTTGCGATAGGATCGAGCGCGCTGGCCGGTTCGTCGAGAAGCAGAACCTCCGGTTCATTGGCGAGTGCGCGGGCGATGCAGAGGCGTTGCTGTTGACCCCCTGACAGGCCCAACGCGCTCTCGCGAATACGATCCTTCACTTCGTCCCACAACACCGCGCGCCGGAGCGAATTCTCGACGATCTCGTCGATCTCGAAACGTCCGGTGACACCGTTGATGCGCGGGCCGAAGGCGATGTTGTCATAGATGGATTTGGGAAACGGATTCGAGCGCTGAAATACCATCCCTACGCGCTGTCTCAGAGCGACGACGTCTGTGCCCGATCTGTATATGTCGGTGCCGTCGAGCAGCATCTCGCCATCGGAGCGGATGTCCGGAATCAACTCGTTCATACGATTGATCGAGCGCAGGAAAGTGGACTTGCCGCAGCCAGAAGGTCCGATGAGCGCCAGCACCGAGCGGGGCTGTATTTCGAGATCGATGCTGAACAGCGCCTGCTTCTCTCCGTACCAGAACGAGAAGGCGCGCGCCACGACGCTGCCCGGATGACCCGCTTCGGTCATCCAAAACGCCCGGTGATGTACGCTTCCGTGCGCTCGTCGCGCGGAGCCGTGAACATGGTGTTCGTGGGACCGAGCTCGACCAGGTTTCCGCTGAGAAAAAAGGCGGTTGAATCCGATACGCGCGCGGCCTGCTGCATGTTGTGCGTCACAATCACAACCGTGATGGTCGCGCGAAGCTCGTACACCAGCTCCTCGATTTTCTGAGAGCTCATGGGATCGAGGGAGGCCGTAGGCTCGTCGAGGAGCAGAACGTGAGGTTCAGTAGCCAACGCCCGCGCAATGCACAGGCGTTGCTGCTGCCCGCCCGAAATCCCCACGGCACTGGTCTTGAGCCTGTCCTTCACTTCGTCCCAGAGGGCGGCCTTGCGGAGTGCTCGCTCGACTATCTCCGACGTCGCACCGTTTCCGGGCCGCGCGCGGCCGAGGACTCTCAGACCCGACGCGACGTTGTCGCGAATGGACATGGTTGGGAACGGCGTGGGGCGCTGGAAAACCATGCCTATGTGCCTGCGCACCGCGATCGCGTTCACGCCTGGGGCGTATACGTCGCGATCGTCGATCGACACCTTGCCACTCACGCGCGCGGTAGGCGTAGTCTCGTGCATGCGGTTGAGGCAGCGCAGAAACGTTGACTTACCGCAGCCGGAAGGCCCTATGATCGCAGTCACCTGCCGATCAGCCAACCTCAGTGAGACATCCTTCACTGCGTGAACGGGGCCGAAGAACGCGTTCAGCCCCTCGACAATGATATCTGGCCGGGGAATTGGTGCAGCAGCCGTTATGCCGTCTTCGACCGCCGCCTCGGGTCTAATCACCACCGGAGCCGAACCTCGCTCTCGTCGCCAGCCTCGCAGCGACGCTGATCAGGAATATGAGCCCTAGGAGAATCAGCGCCCCGGCCCACGCCTGTGCGTGCCACTCATCGTAAGGGC
Source organism: Gemmatimonadaceae bacterium (assembly GCA_046261975.1). Classification (GTDB taxonomy): domain Bacteria; phylum Gemmatimonadota; class Gemmatimonadetes; order Gemmatimonadales; family Gemmatimonadaceae; genus JBHENQ01. The sequence goes on from JBHENQ010000028.1 coordinate 31,898, forward strand.
TGAGCGCATAGGTATAGATCTGCAAAGGCAAAGCTGCTGTGGGCTGATCGAGCGAAACAGACCAGAACTGGTTGCCGAACGCGGTAAAGAGCAGTGGCGCGGTCTCTCCCGCTATGCGAGCGATGGCCAACAGTGCCCCAGTCACAATGCCCGCCGTCGCTGTCCGCAGCACTATTGCCAGCGACGTGCGCCAACGGGTGTAGCCTAACGCAAGCGCTGCTTCCCGGAGCGCTACCGGAACGAGCCGTACCATCTCTTCGGTCGTACGCGTCACCATGGGAATCATCATGGCGCCAAGAGCGGCGCCGCCGGCCAAGGCGGAAAAGTGTCCGACAGGCCGCACGAGAAACTGCCACGCGAATATACCCATGACGATGGATGGCAGGCCGTTGAGCACGTCGGAAAGAAATCGCACCAGGTTCGCCAGCTTGGTACCGCGATTCTCTGCCAGGTACAGACCCGCGCCGACACCGACCGGCAAGCCCACGGCGCTAGCTGTGCCGATGAGAATCATCGTGCCGATGATCGCATTAGCCATTCCTCCACCGGCTTCGCCAACCGGTTTGGGCATCTGCGTGAAGAAGTGGAGCTGCACCGAACTCGCTCCGAACTTCACGAGATGGAAGAGGATGAGAAGCAGGGGAATCGTCACTGCCACAGCGGTGACGGAGAGGAATCCAACCATGATCGCGTTGACAGCGCGGCGCCTGCCCACCGACCCCAGCGTACGAGATGCAAAAGCACGCTGGTTCCCGCTGTGGTGCGTGCGTCGCCGTGGTGAGGGCCTCAGTGTCGTGCTCAAAGCACCCGTCCAGCCGGTCCACGCATTACACGCCAGATCAACCATCGCGCGATGGCGTTCACGATTATCGTGATCACCAGCAGCACGAAGCCGACTGCCATGAGTGCCGACAGATGGATGTCCGCGGAAGCTTCAGCGAATTCATTTGCGATCAGCGAAGCCATCGTGTATCCCGGCGCGAAGAGTGACGCCGAGATCTCGTGCCGGTTACCGATCAGCATCGTAACAGCCATCGTCTCGCCCAACGCTCGTCCCAGACCCAGAATCACCCCACCCATGATTCCCGACTTCGCGTAGGGAAGAACCGCGCCACGAATGGTTTCCCAACGAGTTGCGCCGAGCGCGAGCGCGGCTTCGCGTTGAGACCGGGGCACGGCCAACAGGACCTCTCGCGAGACCGACGAGATGTAGGGCAGCACCATGACGGCGAGTATGAGTCCCGCGGCGAGCATCGACGGTCCATAGGCAGGGCCGCTGAACAACGGCGTCGCGCCGAGCCCCATGGTGTCGCGCAGGAATGGCATCACCTGCTCGCGCAGCAAGGGCAGCAGAACGAACACACCCCACAATCCGTAGACGACGCTGGGAATCGCGGCCAGGAGGTCCACCAGGAACGCCAGAGGCTGGCGCAGCCAGCCGGGGGCAAACTCCGAAAGGAATACCGCTGCGCCAACCGCTAGTGGCGTGGCGATGATCAGGGCGATCGCCGACGATACCACCGTGCCGTAGATGGCCGTCGCGGCTCCGAAGACACCTCGGACCGGGTCCCAGGTGCTCGAGGTCAGGAACTCGAAGCCGAACTCGCGCAATGCAGGCCAGCCGGCGACCGCTACCGCCAGCAAGATACAGACTAGAAGAATTGGAACGCAGATTGCGAAAAACGTGATCGACCACTGGTAGATGCGATCTCCAATGGCCGATCCACTTATGGGTAGGGCGGACGCGTTACCGCCGCCCGTTTGGGGTTCGGCGGCAGGTGGCGGGGCCGTCCACGCGATCATGCCGCCGGGCCGATTTTTATCGAAGCCAGTCGGGCATCCAGTCGGTTTACAATAACCTCAGGCAGCGGGGCGTAGTCCAGCGCGGCGGCAGAAGGGCCTCCTTCATGGACTGCCCAACGAAGGAAGTCCACGAGCTTCTTGCCCTTGTCCGCGTCTGCCTGATCACGATAGACGAGTATCCACGTGAATGAAGAGATCGGATACGAATCCTTTCCGGGCGCGTTGACGATCGAGACCCGATAGTCCGTGGACTCATCGAGAGTCGACACAACGGACGCGGCGGCGGCGCTTACCGATTCGATAGTCGGATCGACGGACTCACCTGCCGCGCTCCGCACTCTGGCGTATGCCAGCTTGTTCTGCTTGGCGTATGCAAGCTCGACATAGCCGATCGTGCCCGGTGTCTGCTTGACCTGACCTGCCACGCCTTCGTTTCCCTTGGCCCCCAGACCCACCGGCCACTGTACCTCCTTGCCACGTCCGGGCCCGTTCTTCCAGGCGGGACTCACCGCAGCCAGATAGTCAGTGAAGACGTAAGTCGTGCCGCTCCCGTCGGAGCGGTACACCACGACGATGTCGGTCGCGGGCAGCTGCACGCCGTTGTTGATCGCGGCGATTCGCGGGTCATTCCACCTGGTGATTCTGCCCATGTAGATGTCCGAGATCACGTCTCCCGTAAAAGTCAGCTGCTGGTTCACTCCCACGAGATTGTAAGTGAGAACGACCGCGCCCATCACCATAGGGATGTGCAGCACCGGGCCACCCTTGGCCCTGCTGAGCTCCTCGTCCGTCATCGGGCTGTCAGAGGCGCCGAAGTCCACCGTCTGCTCGGATAGCTGACGAATCCCGCCGCCAGAGCCAATTGATTGGTAGTTGATCTTGACGCCGGTGTTCCGGGCGTAGTCGGAGATCCACTTCGAATAGATAGGATACGGAAATGTGGCGCCCGCGCCCGTAAGGCTGACACCGGAACCGGTGACGGCCCCTCCCGCAGCGGACGTGTCGCCGTCTCGCCCATCGCCTCCGCATGCTATCACCAAGGCGGCGGCAAGCACCGTGCTCATAAGACGTTTCACTCTAGGCTCCTGATTGGGTATCGCAGATCGTTTGCCGACCCGATCATGGTTCACTGCAGCAACCCTGTAAGCTACGATCAGGCGCCGTCTGGCTCGACGGCGTTCTTGTAACGGATTTGTAACTGAACTTGAGAGCGAGACATTCCCAGTTCGGTTTGAGCAAGACGGCGCGCGACTAGTGGACTGTAACAGAGAAATGGATAGCACCTGACTTGCCCTCGGCGGCGAAAGCAGTGTTACGCCTCCTCGACATGGCTACGGCTATGCCTGCGTCGGCGCGCCTTGCTCTCGCCGCGGATGCCTTCGTCATCTCATATCCATTTCTCTGTTACTGTCCACTAGAAGTTGGCTACCAGATGCATAAAGTAAGTTTTCGCGGTGCTCAAGGCTGCTCCGTCGCGAGGCAGTTGTTCCTGGTAGTCCAGTGCGAAAGAGGCCCGGTCGCCGACATCCCAAATGAGCCCGGCCACGATGAAACGGACGCTTGCGTCGCCGTCCTGGTTCGGTTTGAAATTGTCGAGCCTGAACACCACACGAAGTGGAACGGGTGAGGCAGGTCTCATCAGTTTGAACGGATTGGCGAGAACGAAGCCGGAGAGAAGCCGGCCGGTGCTGTCGCTGAACTGCTCACGTCCACCCGCTCCCGGAGGGATGTCCAGCCTTTCTTCTGCCCTGCCGCCGTAGTCCGCGCCAAGCACCAGCCGGGGATCGCGAAGCCCGGCGAACACGCCCCACCTATCACGGCGCAGCGACCTGTCGGGCGGCGGATCCGGAACGCCACCGCTTCCGCCAGTGACAGCTGTAGCTCCCTTGTAACCCCACAAGCTCAAGGTAAGGGTCTTGGCTACAGTGTTGCTGCTCGCGAGCGGCGTTATGGAGATTCGCGCAGCATAATCCTTGTAGCGGTCAATTTCGCGCGATGTGTAGCCCGGACCGTTCGTGATCGTCGCGTAGACTTCGCCCAGCTTTCTTGGCAGCGTCAGCTGCCCTGCGAGGCCCATATCCGCTGATGAAAAGAAGCCAAACCGTTCCGTAGCTGTGTTTCCGAGCCACCTCGGCCAGAATTGTTCGACGTGCTCGATGAAGATGGTATTGAGCATGCCCACGCGCGCGTACGCGCCCGTACCGTAAGCTGATGAGCCGGGCTTGAGGAAGTCGTATTGGAGATAGGCGTACTTTGCCCGGACGGTCCAGCCACGGTAGTAGCTGTCGGGGCCGGACGATCGCTGCTGAAAGATGTCGGTCGTGAGCCGTACGGTCACGCGCTCGCTCACCGGTGCTCTCACCGTCAGGTAAGCGCGGTCGAGATCGAATCTGTTCTGGTCACGCTCGGCCAGCGCCGTCTCATACCTGAAATTGGCGTACAGAACCCCCGAAAAATCGATGCTCGGCTTGGCTTTCTGTTCCTGCGACATCGCGGCAACTGGTAACAGCAGCAGGAGTGTCCACAATACACAGCTGCGGGACAGGGTGCTCTTCATGTTTTGACCTCTCAATCGAATCTGGAAATCGGATAGGCGTATGGAAACGCTACGTCAGAACTTGTTGGCATAGCCGATGAACTTGTAGTGACCGTCGAGTTCGACTATTCCGCCAAACAGGCGTTCGGCGATGGTATCGCCTGGTGCGACCACGCGATGAACGAGGCAGTCGTTCCAGAATCGATTCGGCCCTTCAGGCTGCGCGCGCTTCTCGCACGCTGTCTCGACGTAACCCAGCGATTTGCCACCGTGGTACTTCAGTGCCCGTGCGATTCCCTTTTCACTGTTCAGCTGGATGAGGAACCAGACGAGCGCAGGATCCTGGGTGTAAGGCTTTCGCGTGTATCGTGTGAACGGATAGTACAGATACGCGAACTCCGACCTGAATAGGATCATCTGTCTGAAGGAGGCCGTGTCACGGGTCTCGATTGCGTGCACGAATCGCCGGACGAGGGCCTCCTTGGAAGTGAAAGGGCGCCTAGTGTGGTGCCGACCACCTGCACACCTGCGTCAGAGAGGCCACGCCCACTCGATGCATCGATGATCCGGCCAACAATGCGGCCTGCCGGCTCCTGAGCCTGGGAGGTGGAGCTCAGCGTGACAAGAGAAATCGAGACAACGGATGCGGCCCACGCCGCTCGCGCGGTTCTCAAAAGAAACCGATTCATGAAGTGGCTCTAGTTGAAGAGAGGCGACGGCTCGTGCGCGTCACCGGGTGTGCTCAGCACGCCCGCATTTACGCTCGCATCCCCGCGTCGCGGGAAGGGAACGGTTATGCAACGATCGTGTCACGAAATACGGCTAGTCGGTCACGACGCCGCGCTGGTCTCCGTGGGAAACAGAATCTCGACGGTGGTGCCGCGGCCAAGCGTGCTTTCCGCGTGCGCGCGCGCTCCGTGAGCCTCTGCCAGATGTCGTACGATGGCCAGTCCCAGGCCCGTACCGCCAGCCTCGCGTGAACGGGCGGGGTCAGCGCGATAGAAGCGCTCGAATATGCGCGACACATGTTCCGCGTCGATACCGGTGCCCGTGTCGCGCACACCCACTCTCACCCCATCGACCATACTGGAAGCGTATACCGTCACAGCGCCTTCCGCTGGCGTATGCCGAATCGCATTGTCGATCAGGTTCTCGACAATCTGCCGCAGCGCGGTGGGGTCTACCATGAGGCGCGGCATTCCAGCGTCCACCTCCACCGCCAGTTTCACACCCTTCTCTGTCGCGCGCGCCTGAAAGGCAGAGGCGACGTCAGACGCCACTGCCAGCATGTCCACCGGCGACGGACGTGGCCGCCAGCCGCCCGACTCGATTCGAGAGAGGTCCAGCAGGTCGTCGACGAGGCGATGCATACGGTGGGCGCTCGCTTGAATCGCCTCGGCGAACTTGCGCCGCTGGACAGGCGGCATGTCATCGGTAACCAGCGTTTCCGCAAAGCCTCCGATAACGGTAAGCGGCGTCTTCAACTCATGTGATACGTTGGCCACGAAATCCCGCCGCACCGTCTCGAGTCTGCGAACTTCGGTAAGATCGAAAAGAGCGAGAACAGCTCCTTCGTCACCGTGGGGGCGCGCCGTGAGAGCCAGCGTTCGATCGCCGACGACTATCTCGAGACGCGCGGTCGTCGTTCCCGCGAGCGCGGCTGCCAGAGCTTCACGGAGGGAGCGCTCGCGCGGCAGAAGGTGGGCGGAGAAGGGAACTGGCTCTCGTACGCCCAGCAGACGCCTGCCATTCTCGTTGATCCGCACAACCTGGTACTGCGCATCGACGGCCACAACTCCTTCGTGAAGCGATTCTATGAGTGCGGCCAGAAGCATGTCCTCCGCCTCCAGCAATCTGAGCCGGCTGTCAAGCTGCGCAGCCATGCTGTGGATCGCGGCAGCCAGATCTCCGACCTCTCCCGACGCCGAAAGAGTCGGGCGCCGCGAGAGATCACCCGCCGCGAGATCCCGCGCCACATCGCGCAGCTCGGCGATCGGCTCGGAAACGGAACGTGAAAAGGCGTATGCAAGAATCAGAGCTACAACCAGAGCCACCAGACCCGAAACCATGACGTCCGTTCGCGCGCGATTCACTATTCTCTGAAGCTCGCCAGTGCCATAAGAGACTCGCGAGACGCCGTTGGCAGCCGGCACGGCGACGTAAAACTCTTCATCGCCCGCCGAAGTGCTTACCCTGGTAGCCACGCCCACCTGGCCGCTACGGGCGGAGACGACCTCCGGCCTCGATGCATGGTTCTCCAGGCGCGTAAGTGCCGCGCCATCGAACTCTGAATCGCCCACAACGTTGCCAGCGGAATCGATCAGCGTCACTCGATGGCCGAGAGTCGCCCCTGCGATGTCGGCGAGCTCATCGGGATCAACCACCGCCGGCCCGGTCCACTGCGACGCTATGAAGCGCGCATCGTGTGTGAGGCGATCTATGGCATTTTCCGTCAGCTGTGTCCGGAGACGCTCGCCGCTCAGCCAAACGAGGAGCGCTACCAGGACGGTCACGATCAGCAGCGCGCCGACGAGGAGTCGCTGCGCAAGCCTCATGTGCGCCTGGGCCGCGGTACTCCGAGCCGATAGCCGAATCCACGGACGGTCTCGATCAGATCGCCGGCGCTTCCCAGTTTGTTGCGAAGCCGTTGGACGTGCATGTCGACGGTGCGCGTCTGAATGTCGGGCGCCGCTTCCCAAACTGATTCCAGGAGCAGCGACCGCGCCTGTACCCGGCCGCGTCGCTCGGCCAGGGTGAGCAACAGCTTGTACTCGGTGGGCGTGAGCTCGATTTCCGATCCCTCTACAGAAACGCGATGCGCAGCCCGGTCTATCTCGATCGGGCCGATAGATATGATATCGGTCTGGGAGCTACCGCCGGCGGTCGTCCTGCGAAGGATGGCCCCGACCCGCAGCACGAGCTCCTGCGGGCTGAAGGGCTTCGTCAGGTAATCATCAGCGCCGAGTGCAAGTCCCCTTATACGGTCCTGCTCTTCCTTCCGCGCGGTCAACATGAGAACTGCAACACCGCTCGTTCCTTCGGCTGCCCGCAACTGCTCGACGACATCGAATCCCGACATCCCTGGCAACATGAGATCGAGAACGATCAGCGCAGGCCGCTCTTCGGCGGCCGAACGCAGAGCTTCGGGACCACTGCTGGCGGTGGATACCCGATAGCCTGCCTTCGCGAGATGATACGCGACCAGGGCGACTATGTCCGGCTCATCGTCCACCACGAGTACTCTGGCCTCCGCTTTCGGAACTATCATTCGGCTGCTCCGAGGCGACGCTGGATCTTGGCGACGATCATCTCAACGGCAATCTCGTTGTGGCCGCCTCGTGGAACGATGACGTCCGCGTAGCGCTTGCTGGGTTCGACGAACTCGAGGTGCATGGGTCTCACGGTCTTTCGATATTGTTCGAGAACCTCTTCCAGGGGTCGCCCGCGAGATTCCATGTCGCGCTGAATTCGCCGCAGCAGGCGGATGTCCGCGTCGGCGTCCACGAAAACTTTCACGTCGCAGAGATTGCGCACCCTTCCGTCAGCGAAAAGCAACATGCCGTCAACGACTATGACATCCGCGCTCGGCACGCGCGCGGTCTCCGGCGATCGCAGATGAACGCGGAAATCGTAGATGGGCTTGTCCACAGCCTGACCGCACGCGAGTCGTTGAAGATGCTCGACGAGAAGGTCCATGTCGAATGCATCCGGATGATCCCAGTTCACGTCGCGGCGCTCTTCGTTCGAGAGGTGCGTGAGGTTCCGATAGTATGCGTCCATGTCGATGAACGCTACAGATGCACCGCTCAGGGACTCCGCAACTCTGCGTGCCACGGTGCTCTTCCCCGAGCCGGATCCTCCGGCAATTCCGATGATCAGCGGCTTCACGAACGCCGAAGTTGGCAGGGGAACTCAGCGCGGTCAACCGCACTCCCAACACATGCGGCACGCGGCTACCTTTGGCTGCATGCTTCGTTTCGCTGCTGCGTTTCCATTTGTGTTCCTCAGCGCCTGTGGCTATCGGCCCTCGCAGATGCCGTCGCCAACCGCGGCCTTCGACCTCATAGTCGCGGCAACGACCGACGTACACGGACATCTGCTAGGCTGGGACTACTACACCGGTGTCCCCGATGCGACCCGTGGCCTTGCGCGCGCTGTCACGATTGTGGACTCGCTTCGCGCCGCCGCTCCGGGCCGCGTGGTGCTGGTGGATGCCGGTGATCTGCTGCAGGGGAACCCTCTTGCCTACGTCTCGGCGCGGATAGCGCCGTCGCGTCCGCATCCGGTTATCGCCGCGATGAATTCCGCGGGGTATGACGCTGCCGCAATCGGAAATCACGAGTTCAACTTCGGACTCGCGACTTTCAATGACGCCATATCAGACGCGCGGTTTCCATTTCTCGCTGCGAACGCGTACTTGCCGCGCGGCGAGCTAGCCTATTCTGCATGGCGGATGGTCAAACGCGGCCCTCTGAACATCGCGATAGTCGGTGCCACGACACCCGGCGCGATGATATGGGATCGCGATAGTCTCCGCGGACGCCTCGAGGTTCGAGCGATAGTCCCAGATGTCAGGATCGCGGTACGGGAAGCGCGTTCGGCCGGAGCGGATGCTGTCGTGGTCGTGGTTCACTCAGGGCTTACAGGAGAGTCCAGCTACGACACCGTTACGAGCGGTCTGGGAGGGGAGAACGTCGCGGCACGCATAGCTCACGACGTGCCCGGCGTGGATCTCATCGTTTACGGCCACTCGCATCGCGAGATGCCGGACACGATCATAGGGTCCGCGCTTCTCATTCAGCCGAGGAATTGGGCTACGAGCGTGGCAATCGCCCACTTGGGCCTCGTGCTAGAGGGCTCGCGCTGGCGCGTCAAGACGCGCCGAGGTCAGGTTGTGCAGGCTGCCGGCCACAGTGAGAGCCAGCGTATTCTGGATGTGACTCGTTCGGCGCACGAAGCCACGGTCAGCCACGTCACGACCGTCATTGGCAAGACACCGGTAGCCTGGCGGTCGGATTCATCTCGCGTGATGGACACCCCGCTGACCGATTTCATTCTCGAGGTTCAACGGCGCGCGGCCGGCGCCGACCTGGCTTCGACCGCGGTCTTCTCCCTCGATGCCGGTCTGGGTCCGGGACCGGTGACTGTTGCCGATGTCGCTCGGCTATATCCTTACGAGAACACCCTGAAGGCCGTGCGCGTTAACGGGCGACAGCTTCGCGAGTATCTGGAGTTCAGCGCTCGGTACTTCGGTACCACGGGCACATCCGAGCCGGCTATGGACCCCAGGATTCCGGGGTACAATTACGACATCCTCGCCGGAGCGGATTACACGATCGATGTATCCAAACCTCCCGGCGCGCGCATCTCATCACTGTCGTTCAACGGCCGCAGGATAGCGGATGAAGATTCTTTCAGCCTCGCGCTCAACAGCTACCGGCAGAGCGGCGGCGGTGGCTATGTAATGTTGAGAGGAGCCCCCGTCATGTACGAGGGCCAGACTGAGATCCGGCAACTTCTCATCGATGAGGTAAAGCGCCGTGGAACGTTGCGGCCCGAGGATTACTTCAAACGCAACTGGTCGCTCGTAGGGGGGCGCGCAGCGCGCTCACGCCGGCTACGCATCATTGCTACGAACGATTTTCACGGTGCACTCGAGGCGAGACCGGATGCGGGCGGTATCATGCGTGGTGGGGCTCGGGCTCTCGCGGCGGCAATCGAACGCGCCAGGAGAGAGTGCGAACCCGCCTGCGCGACGATTATTCTGGACGGCGGCGACATGTTCCAGGGCACGGCCGCTTCGAATCTGGCCTTCGGAAGACCGGTGGTAGAGCTATACAATCTTTTCGGGGTCGCGTCAGCAGCGCTCGGCAATCATGAGTTCGACTGGGGAATCGATACCCTGAGGGCAAGGATGCGAGATGCTCGCTATGCCATCCTCGGAGCCAACGTTCGTTACGCCGACGGTAGCGATGTCCAGTGGATTCCCAACGACACGATCGTCGAACGGTCCGGCCTGCGCATCGGTATCGTGGGTGCGGCCCTGGTGGAGACACCACAGAACACCAAGCCGAGCAATGTCGCCGGCCTGACGTTCGACGATCCCGCTCCGATAATTGATTCCACCGTCCGTGCCCTGCGCAACCGCGGCACGGACGCGATAGTCGTGGTGGCGCACATCGGCGCATTCTGCAGTACTGAGGGCGCGCAGGATTGCCGCGGCGCAATCGTTGATCTGGCGTCCCGGCTGCGGGAGCCGGTTGATGCAATCGTGAGCGGCCACACGCACAGCGTTGTGGATGCGACTGTGAATGGCACGCCGATCGTGCAGGCGCGATCGAGCGGGAGGGCAGTGGGCATAGTCGATCTCGTGATTTCCGATCCTCAACAAGCGGAGGGCGCGCCCGAGCGTTCGAGTGAGGCCAACGTTGAAGTCCGCGATGTCGTGCAAGATTCCACCAGCACACACATAGCCGTAGATTCGGTGGTCGAGCGCGCGGTTCGAGCGGTGGCGCCGCTCATGAGCAGGCGCATAGCCTCGATTGCCGCGCCCATGTTGCGGGAAGGGGAGCAGTATGCGCTGGGAAATCTGATAGCGGACGCGCAACGCGCCGCAGGCCGAGCCGATATCGCAGCGATGAACAACGGCGGCATCCGTGCCAACCTGAGCGGAGGCCGGGCAACGTACGGCTCCCTGTACGAAATACAGCCGTTCGGCAACATTCTTATCAGGTACACGGTGCGAGGTCGCGATCTGCGCGCCTACTTCGAGCGTCTCGTAGAGCGCGATGTGCCGCGCACGCACGTGAGCGGCCTGACCGTGGTTTACGACTCGACTTCTCCTGCCGGAGAGCGTGTACTATCGATACGCCTGTCGAACGGACGGGAGATCTCGCCGGCCGCCACCTACACTTTCGTCATGAGCGACTTCATTGCGAGCGTTGGTGAAGGCCTTGCCCTTGCACGCGCGGCCGTGAAATCGGAGCCGCTGGGAATCGTGGATCTGGACGCTCTCATTGCTTATCTGAAATCCCGGTCGCAACCGGTCTCTGCTCCCCGGGAGACGCGCTTCATCGCGCGACCGTGATGCCGCCGACAATCGTGTTCATCAATGGAAAGGCGGTCTCGGTGGAATCAGCACTCACCGTTCTCGAGGCTGTACGAGCGTGGAACGCCGAGGCGGCTCGCGATGTGGAATCCGGAGAGCGCCTCGTAACCGACAGTCGTGGCCTGCCGATCGCCGGCGATGTCCCGATTCACAGCGGAGCGATCTTCAGGCTCGTGTCCAATCGCGCCGTCGGGAAAAGTCCGGAATAGCGATGGCAGGAATCGATAGAGAGGTGCTGGTGCGTCTTCCGAAGGCGGAGCTCCACTGTCACCTGGACGGATCCATACGTCCTGCAACGCTGCTGGAGCTTGGCAAGGAGTATGGAAAACCGATGCCAGCAAGCGATCCGGCTTCGCTAGCGGAGATCATGGTAGTCAAGAATGCAAGGAACCTCGAGGACTATCTCAGCCGTTTTACAGTCACACTCTCGGTGCTGCAGCACGCCCAGCCTCTCGAGCGGATAGCATATGAGCTCGTTGCGGACGCCGCGCAGGACGGCATCCGTTACATCGAAATCCGATTCGCTCCGGTCTTGAACACTCTGGAGGGTCTTTCCCTGGGCGAGGCTGTCGAGGCGCCGTTGCGCGGCATCGAGCGCGCGGAGCGGGATACAGGTACACGGGGCCGCCTGATAGTCTGCGCGTTACGCGACATGGCGCCGGATCTGTCACTCGAGCTTGCGCGGCTGGCTATCGCCTACAGGCAGCGCGGAGTGGTAGGGTTCGACCTTGCGGGAGGGGAATCCGGCAATTCTGCGCTCTTGCACGCAGAGGCCTTTGCGCACGCACGCCGTCACGACATGGCCCTTACAGTGCACGCCGGCGAGGGCGATGGCGCCGGCTCCGTACGACAGGCCGTGCACGACTGCCTGGCGGATCGCATCGGGCATGCGACGCGTCTAATCGAGGATGTCTCTCTCACCGAATACGTTAACGACCGAAGGATTCCTCTCGAGATATGTCTCACCAGCAACGTTCAAACGCGCGTTGCCAAGACGTATGCCGAGCATCCCCTACGGAAATACTTCGATCGGGGGCTCAAGGTGGTGTTGAACACCGACAACAGGCTCATGAGCGGAACGACCCTGACGGACGAATACGCTCATGCAGCCGCGCATCTGGGTTTCTCGTTCGATGAACTCTGTACGGTTGCACTCTACGGCTTCGAGAGCGCATTTCTCCCCTGGGACGAGAGACGCGCGATGGTGGACAGCGCGCGCGCCGAAATAAACCAGCTTCGATCTGCCACATGACCGCAGACACGGCTCCCACCCCGGTTGAAGAGAGTGCGCGAGTCGTGCGCTCGCGAATAGGACGGCGGGAACCGGCTATCGCGCTCATCCTCGGATCGGGACTTGGCGCGCTTGCACGCGCCATCGAAGATCCAGTTGAATTGGCGTTCGCCGAGATTCCGGGGTTCCCGGCCGCCGCGGTGGCTGGACACAGTGGGCGTCTTGTTGCCGGCACGCTCGAGGGCCACGATGTCCTCGCGTTCGCTGGCCGATTTCATTTCTACGAGGGACACCCGCCCCATGTGGTGGTGCTTCCCGTCAGGTTGTCACACGCTCTGGGGGCACGAACGCTGTTTGTATCGAACGCGGCCGGTGGAATCCGCCGGACCCTGCGGCCCGGGGATCTCATGATCATCGCCGACCACATTGACCTGATGTGCCGGAACCCGCTCATAGGGCCAGTGCGCGCTGGCGAGAGTCGGTTTCCCGATATGTCGGCGCCTTATGATGCGGAACTGCTCGCGGAGATGCGCATGGCCGCACTCGAGGTCGGGGTGGCGAGTCCCGAAGGTGTATATGCTGGCGTGTTGGGTCCGTCCTACGAGACCTCCGCAGAAGTGCGGCTGCTCGAGCTGCTGGGTGCAGACGCCGTCGGCATGTCGACGGTTCCTGAGGTAATTGTCGCGAGGGCTCTCGGAATGCGTGTGGTAGGCGTCAGTTGTATTACCAACGTCGCAACTGGGCTCACGGCGGCGCCGGTGAGTCATGCCGATGTTCTCAGTACTTCGGCGAGGTCCGCGGAGCGCCTGGAGCGGCTAGTCCGCGCATTCCTTTCCAGGTTGCGTCACTAACGATCAGCCGTTTCCTCCAGCAATGGTCGCGAAATGGTTCAGGGGACCGTGACCGCTTCCCAACCCAGGCGCTGTCGCTATGGCTGCGTGCACGAAGTCCAGCGAACTGGTAACCGCGGTCCGCAAGTCGTGACCGAGGGCAAGGTTGGCAGCGATTGCGGCCGACAGCGTGCAACCCGTACCGTGTGTGTGACGCGTATCCAACTTGGGCCGCTCGAACAGATCCACCTGCGTGCCATCGAAGAACACGTCGATGACGCGATCGCCGGCGAGGTGACCTCCCTTTACGAGCGCTCCGCGAGCACCCAGTGAAAAGAGGTGCCGGGCCGCCAGCTCCATCGCACCGACATCTCGCACCGGAGAGCCTAAGAGAATCGAGGCTTCATCCAGGTTCGGCGTCACAATATCTGCCAGCGGCACAAGGTCTCTCCGTATTCCAGCCAGCGCAGCGTCGTCCAGAAGGATGTCGCCGGACGTCGCGACCATCACTGGATCCAGCACGTAGGGTGAGAGCCGGTGCTCGCTGATCGAACAGGCGACCACGGCGACTATACGCCTGTTGGCGAGCATTCCGGTCTTTGTTGCCCTGGGCCTCAGATCCGTCGCGATCGCGTCGATCTGGGCCCTCACCATGTCGGGCGTGACGGCAACCCATTTTGCGACACCGAGAGTGTTCTGTGCTGTGATAGCTGTCACAGCGGAAACGCCATACACGCCGAAGCGATGAAATGTCTTCAGGTCGGCCTGAATTCCCGCGCCGCCTCCCGAGTCCGAGCCGGCGATCGTGAGAGCGATCTCCATGTTTCAAATAATGCGAGCGACCATCGGTAAACAACAGCTATGCAGTGTTCGGGCACGTGACGGACGTTGACCTCGATCCGTCTATCCCTGTATGGAAGTATTGCCAGTAAGAGTTCTCGTAATCACGTCACCGGATTGCGTCACGCGCCTGGACGGCCTGGATCTCCCGGTGAGTAAGCGCGGCGCTCCACGCTTTACCATTTCCTACGTCGACCTGACCCAGGGTCTCGAGATGCTAGGCAGTGAAAGCGGTGACGTCGTGGTGCTGGAACTTCCATCGTCCCACCACGATGCGATCCGTGCTCTTTCGAGCATCAGGAATCGCGCGCCGGATGCCCCTATTCTGGTCCTGACCGAAGCAGGCAACGAAGCCATGGGGCTCGAGGCTGTTCGGCAGGGAGCAAGCGATCATCTGGTTCGCGGCCAATTCGATGATGGGCTGCTCGCTCGCGCCCTCATGTACGCCATCGAGCGGAGCCGGGTGCAGTCGACGCTTCGGCAGCTTTCGCTGACGGACCAGCTCACCGGTCTCTACAATCGCCGCGGCTTCATCGCGCTATCGGAGCATCATACCAAGCTTGCGGGTCGAACCAGAGGATTGCTGTTCGTCCGCGCGAAGCTGGAAGAGCTTGACCGGATCGCCACGAGGTTCGGAGACGTTGAAGCCGAGCGCGCACTAACGGACGCGGCGGAGGTACTTCGAGTTACCTTTCGGGTTTCCGACGTCATCGCCCGCCTGACCGAAGGCGAGTTCGCGGTGCTGGTTCTAGACGCCACGGAAGACGCCATGGATGCCATCAACCCGCGCCTGCAACAGGCGCTGAGCGCCTACAATTCCGCATCCGGGCGCGCCTACACTCTCTCGTTCCAGCTATTGGCGTCCAGATTCGAGCCCGAACAGACGCGGTCGATAGCCGATCTGATCGGGCCCAGAATCTGATTCTGCCCTTGCTCCGTGCTCAGCCCACTCTACTGGGTGGCGGTGCCGGGAGCGAAAGGACGCGCTGTTTGAACGCGTTGAAGTTGGGCGTGTCGGCGTTCAGCGATTGCAGAATGATCGGATCCACCTGACCGATAAGCGCGCGCGTCTCAGCGATGCGATCCTCCTCCAGCGGGTGCGTAGCGAACCAGGATTCAACACCTGCCGGTCGCGACTTCCGCTCCGCCATCAGCTTCTCGAACATCTCCGGAATACCGCGCGGGTCGATACCCGCGCGCTTGACGTACTCCACTGCCTTCCGGTCAGCTTCAGATTCGTCCTTGCGGCTGAATCTGGCAAACACTGCGCCTCCCGCGATGTTGATCGCGGCACCGGCGGCCTGGCTGTCGCACACCTTGGTGAGCACGCAGGCGAGAGTCACGCCGATGTTGGCGGTTTGCGCTTTCTGCATCTGCTGTATAGAATGCCGCTCGGTCACGTGGGCGATCTCATGTCCCAGTACGCCGGCAAGCTGCGACAGGTTGTCGGCACGCTCGATTAGCCCGCGATTTATATAGATGAAGCCGCCCGGAACAGCGAAAGCGTTTACCTCCTTGCTGTTCACTATATAGAAGTGCCAGTCGAGGTTTCGCTCGTCGGAAAGCTTGGCGATTGAGTCCCCCAGGACGTTGATGTACCGGTTGATCTCGGGGTCGTTCACGATCGGCAGCTGCGCGTTGATCTGCTGGGCGTAATCCGTCCCGAGCTGCACTTCCTGCTGCTGCGAGACCGCACAAGCGGTGGTGGAAATCACCAGCCCGGCGCCAGCCAGAAACCTTTTCATGTTTGCTCCCGTGTAGGCGTTCACGCTTCGATGAAGGGCAAATCTCATTCCACGTATAAGTCCCAGCGATCAAAAGCTGCTCACATTGGCCCGCGATCTGCAGCGCCGCCGCGGGCGCGAGAGGCAGCGCCTCTTCGTGGCCGAGGGCGTCCGGACCACCGAAGAGCTCTTAAGATCTCATCTCCGCATTCGAGGCGCCCTCATCTCTCCCGAACTGGCCGCCGCGCCGCGGGGATCGCGTCTTCGGGAAGCCCTTGTAGCACGCGGCCTGGACGTCCACGAAGTTGACGAGACCAGCTTTCGTTCTGCCGCCGACACCGAGTCCCCCCAGGGGGTTCTGGCAATCGCCGAGATTCCAGAGCGAACACTCGCGAACCTCCAGGTCAGCGGGCACGCTCGCGTCCTTCTTCTCGACGCAGTTCAGGATCCAGGCAATGCCGGTACGTTACTGAGAACTGCGGCCGCGCTCGGCGCCACCGCCACCCTCGCACTTCCCGGAACGGTTGACATATGGAACTCCAAGGTCGTCCGTAGCGCAATGGGCGCTCTGTTCCTCAAACCTGCCTATAGTTGTACGTGGAACGAGGCAGATGTGTTCCTCAGTTCCAATGGGATCGAGTTGTGGGCCGCTGACGCCGCCGGGGAGGTGCTCGCGGGCGTGACAGATGCTGCGCCTGCACGCCTCGCGATCGCCGTCGGGAACGAAGGGACGGGATTGTCCGCCGAGGTGCGTCGCCGCGTTAGTCGAACCGTGGCAATACCAGTGAGTGAGGAAACGGAGTCGCTCAACGTCGCAGTGGCGGCTGGCATTCTACTCTATAGCCTGCGTCCGTGACCGATTTACTGCTCAGGATGTACGTGTTCGTGGTGGGTGCGAGCATTGGCTCGTTTCTGAACGTTTGCGCCGGGCGCTGGCCGGCGGGCCTGTCGGTGGTTTCACCACGGTCGCGGTGTCCCGGCTGCGGCCACCGGATCTCCTGGTTCGAGAACATTCCGCTGATCAGCTGGATCGCGTTGCGCGGCCGGTGTCGCGGCTGCGGCCAGCGCATCTCGGTGCAGTATCCACTCGCCGAGCTGTGCGTGGGATTGCTGTGGCTTGCTTCTACCGTCGAGTTCGGCTTCACGTTCACCGCCCTGCGGGTGGCTGTGTTCGCCACGATTCTTCTCGGTGTGGCTCTAACCGACGCCGCTCATTACGTGATTCCGGACGGGTTTACTGCGTCGGGCCTGCTGTTCGCCATATTCGCCGCAATCGTGGGTACGTTTACAAACGAAACTCTTCCGTTTGCGGGACTGTACGATGCGTTGATTGGCGCGTGCGTTGGAGCAGGCGCGATCGCCATCACCGGCTGGCTGGGGGAACTCGCGTTCAAGAAGGAGGCTATGGGCTTCGGCGACGTAACGCTCATGGCGATGGTAGGCGCGCACGTTGGGCCGACTCGAGCGCTCATGACTGTCTTTCTCGCGGCTCTGATCGGCGCGGCGGTGTTCCTCCTTGTAGTTTATCCTATTGCGTGGGTTCGCGGTCGGGGCAGTGGGGAGCCGACGGAAATGCCGCTGGTGCCGTTCGGCGTTTTTCTCGCGCCGGGAGCGCTTGTCGCGCTGTTGTGGGGCAACGCAATAATCGCGTGGTACGTCGAGCGGGTACTGGGAATGTGAACGGAGGTGGAGGGATGCGCGTTGAAGGACAAGTGGCGAAAGGGATGAAAGGCTCCGGGTGATGTTCGGCGACCTGATCAATCCGTCGGGCAAGGGAACTCTCGCCCGCTTCACGCGAGACCTCACCGCGGACGCGCGCGCGGGTCGTCTCGAGCCTGTGCGCTGCCGTGGCGACGAAATCTCACGTGTCGTCGACATACTCCTTCGTCATAGCAAGAACAATCCGGCTCTCGTTGGGCAGGCCGGCGTAGGCAAGACTGCGATCGCTGAAGGATTGGCGCAGCGGATCGCTGCGGGGATGGTTCCGGTGGTCCTGCGGTCTGCCCGGGTGCTCGCGCTGGACCACGTGTCCCTTCTCGGTGGAACTATGTATCGGGGCCAGTACGAGGAAAGGATCAGCGCGCTCGTGGCCGAGGCCTCCTCCAACCCTGACGCGATTCTGTTCATCGACGAGCTTCACAATCTCATCGGCCAGGGTACCGCGATGGGAGCTGCGATGGACGCGGCAAACATGCTCAAGCCCGCGTTGGTGCGTGGCGAGTTCCGCGTGATTGGCGCGACTACTGAGGATGAGTACGACCGTTGGGTCTGTGGCGACCCCGCTCTGGAGCGTCGATTCCAGAAGGTTCCGGTGCGCGAACTGAGCGCGGAGCAAACCCTGGAGATCCTGCGCGCGCGGGTCGAACGTCTGGAACGTCATCACAACGTTGTTATCGCCGACGAAGCCCTGTTGGCCGCCGTGAAACTCACGGATCTTTTTGTCACCGACAGGGCCAGGCCGGACCGCGCCATCGATGCGCTGGATGAAGCCTGCGCGCACACGCAAGCAGGTGCAACTTACAGCTCTGCCATCGAACCCCTCATCGTCGAAAGAAGACGCCTCCTGCTCGAGATCAGGCGCGACGATCTGGTCGACCGGCGATCGGCGGTCGATGGCACTGCGAACGTCGACCCGACCACCAGCGGAGTGGACGGCAGTGGCGGTGAAGAGGGGGTGGGGGGGGACGAGGATCCGCTGGACCGTTGGGCGCGCGATTCGTTCGCGGCGATCGAGCGATTCGGTGCGGAAATCGAAGCGGCACTCGCGCGGCAACCCGTTACCGCGACAAAGCCTCCAGCTCCGGCGCCTCGCGACCATACCGACGTCCGAACGCCCGAACAGGCGCGACGCGGGCAGACGAGGGCCGAGCGGCTTGCCATACTGGACGCCGAGCTCCGGCACAAACTAGCTGAGGATGGAATGGTGGTCCGTGGTCACGACGTGGCTCGGGTGGTCAGCGTAGCCACGGGACAAAGCATTCAATGGACCGAATGAGGGTCAGCCCCGTCATTCTCGCATTGTTCATCGCCTGCGACAACCATAAGCAGGAAGATGGAGGGTCCTACGCCCGACAGGTTGCGGAAGCTACGCCCAAGATCGAGAAGGCGACGGGACTGAAGTTCAAGCGGCCGCCGGTGGTCGAAGTCCGGTCCCGGTCGGAGGTGCGCTCTTTTCTCGAACGCACATTCAGGGAGCAAATGACCGAACAGGAGGCGGAAGGGCAGCAGAGCGCCTACAGGCTACTGGGAGTTTTACCCGATACTCTCGACCTGGAGAAGTTCATATTGGATCTTCTCACGGAGCAGGTCGTTGGCTACTACGACCCGTCGACCAAGGTGTTGTATATCGTCCGTGAGGCACCTGCAGAGCAGACTAACCTGATCGTGGCACACGAGCTGGTGCATGCGCTGCAGGATCAGTACACGAATCTGGATTCGATTTTCAGTATCAAGGACGATAACGACAGGGTGACGGCGGCGCGATCTGTCGTGGAGGGCCAAGCCATGCTCGCGTCCCTCCCAGCGCTTGGGATCGACGGTGACGTGGCTGCGCGGCTGCCGGGAGGGTGGGACCGTGTTCGCCAGATGATTCGCGAAAACCAGAGCTCGATGCCGGTATTCGCGAGCGCGCCGCTGATCATCCAGGAGACGCAACTTTTCCCTTACCTGAGCGGTGCGGAGTTTGTTCGCCGCTTCGGTGAAAGAAGACCCGGGGCAGTCCCATACGGGACTGCCACGCCGGTCTCAACGGAGCAGGTGATTCATACGAACGCCTACTTCGGCACGGCTCGCGATGAGCCTTCGCGCGTGACTCTTCCGGAGCCGCGGGGAGCCACGCGCGTGTATGACAACAACCTTGGCGAGTTCGAGACGCGCGTAGTGCTTTTCGAGAGCCTGAGGGACCAGAACGAATCGGTGCGTGCTGCCGCCGGATGGAGCGGCGATCGATACATGGTAGTGAAAACACGCCACGGAGAAGGTCTCATCTGGGCAAGCGTATGGGATACTCAGGTGGACGCCGCCGAGTTCTACGGCGCGATGAGTGACGTGATCGCGAAACGTTTCGGCTCACCGGCGGCTCGCGAGAGGCCCGATGGCGGCATAAGTTTCACCTCGCGTGGTCGCGCACTTTCGCTCTGGGCGGGCAGTGTTGCGGATCGCCCGCTCGTGCTCTACACCGATCTGCCGGAAGGTGCCTCGGCAGTCAGCGTGGATCCGCGGTCGATTACGCTGCAGTAGCGCCGGAAACTATCGGGTCTCGATCGGGACGACCTTCTCGACTGTCACTGGCAGGCGCTGGTTTTCCAGGATCGGCACGGGCGCCGGCGCCGCCGGCGGCAGGTCAGCGAGGTTCGACTCTGTGCGAGAGAGCAATGCCATCCGGAGCACTTCATCCATGGACCGCACGAACGTGAACGCCATGTTGGCGCGAACCTCGTCCGGCACATCGCGCAGGTCCTTTTCGTTGGCCTTGGGAAGGATCACCTCGCGCAAGCCAGCGCGGTACGCGGCCAAAACCTTTTCCTTCACGCCACCTATCTCCAGCACCTTTCCGCGCAGGGTTACCTCGCCAGTCATGGCTACGTCGCGCCTCACGGGACGCTCACTCATGGAGCTCGCAATGGCTAGGGTCATGCTGATTCCAGCACTGGGACCATCCTTTGGAATCGCAGCAGCCGGGAGATGGATATGCAGGTCGAAATCCTTGAACACCTTCTCGTCAATGGCGAGCTGGGGCGCGCGCGACCGAACGTAGGACAAGGCGGCGTCTACGGACTCCCGCATCACGTCGCCCAACTGGCCGGTCACCGTGAGGCGACCCGTGCCCGGCATCTTGAGTGCTTCGATGACCATGATGTCGCCGCCGGTCGCGGTCCATGCGAGACCCGTTACAGCGCCGACTTCAGACTCCTTCTCGGCTTCCTCTCGCGAGTAGTGGGGAACACCCAGATGCTCTTCCACAAGGGCGGGGTCGACGATCCACGCACCTTCCTCGCCGTCCGCTTTACGGCGTGCGCGCTTCCGCATGATAGTGGCAATGTTGCGTGAGAAGCCACGTAATCCCGCCTCTCGTGAATACCCACTCGACACGAAGCCCAATACCTCGTCGGTGAACTGAAGCTCCTTGTCCGTGATACCGTGCTCCTCGAACAACTTGGGAAGCAGGTAGCGCCAGGCAATCTCCACCTTTTCCTCGATGGTGTAGCCTGCGATCCGGATGATCTCGAGCCGGTCGCGTAACGGTGCGGGAATATCGAAAATGTTATTCGCCGTGCAGATGAAAAGCACGGAAGACAGGTCGAACGGGAGATTGATGTAGTGATCCACGAAGTCATGGTTCTGCGACGGATCGAGCACCTCGAGCATGGCCGACGTCGGGTCTCCCGACACTCCGCCATGCGACATCTTGTCGATCTCGTCGATCATCAGCACCGGGTCCTTCACCTGTACGCGGCGAAGCGACTGAATAAGCAGGCCCGGCAGGGCGCCTACGTAAGTTCGGCGGTGCCCGCGGATTTCCGCTTCGTCGCGAACCCCCCCGACCGAGATGCGATAGAAAGCGCGACCTATGGAGTGTGCGATGGCCTCACCGAGGGATGTTTTTCCGGTGCCGGGCGGGCCCGCCAGGCAGAGAATCGGTCCGTGCTGGTCTCCACCACGCAGTTTCCGAACTGCCAGGTACTCGAGAATGCGTTCCTTAGCTTCCTTGAGGCCGTAATGCCGTGAATCGAGCGCTTCCTCAACCTTGTCGAGTGCGATGTTGTCATCGCCCGAGCGTGAATGCCATGGCAACGAAAGGAGCCAATCCAGATAAGTTCGAATGACGTGATATTCGCTCGACGCCGATGAGAGCATCCGCATCCGCTCGGTCTCGCGCCGGGCTTCCGTCGCAGCTTTCTCGGGCAGATTGGCTTCCTCGACGCGGCGCAACAGTTCCATCGCTTCTTTCTCGCTGGGGTCGGCTTCACCCAGTTCCGTCTGAATCGCGCGTAGCTGCTGACGAAGGTAGAACTCGCGCTGATGCTGCTCGATCTTCACCTCCGTCTGGCGCTTGATATCCTCCATCACGCGCGCGCGCGCAACTTCGCGCTCGAGCCGGCTCAGAACGAAGCGGATCCGCTCCCCAATGTCGAGTCGCTGGAGCACCTCGTCCTTCTCGGATATCCGGAAATTCATGTTAGTCGCCGCGAGGTCGGCAAACCGGCCCGGATCCGACATGTTCATCTTCAGGATAGCGGGCACCTCATCAGGTATGCGGTCCACGAGCTCGGCCAACGTCTCAGCGGCAGCAACCAGCCGCGCCATGAGCTCTTCTCCGCCCAACGGATCGAGGGGCGTCTCACGAGCCGGCCGGATGCGAGATACGGGAAAAGGTTCCCTTCGATCGACGCTCTCGATGATTATGCGGCGCAGCCCCTGCAGCGTGATCTGTATCGTGTCGCCCGGAAGGTTAATTCTCTCGTGCACGCGAGCGGCAACGCCCACGCGGCCCACGAACGAATTGAAGTCGATTACCTCGTCGTGATCTCCGGCTGCCACAACGAGGCCCACGATCAGACTGTTCTCTTCGTGCGATCTGATGATCGAGAGATTCTCCGGAGCCCCCATCTGGACGGCGATGGTGCCCAGCGGATACACGATGGTTGAGCGCAGCGCCATGAGTGGAAGAGCAGGCGGCAGCTCTGACTTGAGGATTTCTTCCTTGCGTTGGGCTCGGGCCATGGAAGAGGCTAGGGACTAGGGATTGGGGATTAGGGATTGGGATTAGGGAATCAGCACATAATCCCAATCCCTAATCCCCAATCCCTAATCCCTAGTTTTAGATACGGACTTCGCATAACTTTCAAGGCTATGTTTGATGAATTAAGCGAGAAGCTCGACGCCGTATTCGCGCGTCTTCGCGGACGAGGAGTGTTGTCCGCGGCCGACATCAAGGAAGGCTTGCGTGAGGTACGACGCGTGCTACTCGAGGCCGATGTGAATTTCCAGCTCACGCGCGAGTTTCTGGAACGTGTGGAGCAGAAAGCCACGGGCGTCTCCGCGCTGCGAACAGTCTCACCTGGACAGCAGCTAGTCAAGATCGTGCACGATGAGCTAGCGGCCATGCTGGGCGAGCAACGCGAAGGGCTGAAGCTCAGTACAGTGCCGCCCACGGTCATCATGATGGTCGGGCTTCAGGGATCAGGCAAAACGACTACCGCGGCCAAACTTGCCAAGAAGCTCAAGTCCGAGCATCGGTCGACCCGCTTGGTTGCGGCCGACGTCTACAGGCCGGCAGCCATAGATCAGCTCGAGACGCTGGGTCAGCAGATCGGCGTACCTGTGTACGTCGAGCGCGACAACACCGATGTCGTGCGTATAGCGCGCCACGGGATAGAAGAGGCTAAGCGAGCACGCGACCGCGTGGTAATCGTCGACACTGCGGGCCGGCTACAGATTGACGAAGAGATGATGCATGAGCTGGGACGCCTCAAGGAGGCCATCCGGCCCGACGAGATTCTCCTGGTTGCGGACGGAATGACTGGCCAGGACGCGGTGCGCATCGCAAAGGGATTTGACGATTCGCTGGGTGTCACGGGAATCGTGCTCACGAAGATGGATGGGGACGCCCGAGGAGGCGCGGCGCTTTCGATGTACGGCATCACCAAGAAGCCGATCAAGTACATCGGCGTCGGCGAGCGCGTAGATGCGCTGGAGGAGTTCCATCCCGATCGAATGGCGGGGCGCATTCTACAGATGGGCGACATTGTCGGTCTGGTGGAGAAGGCGCAGCAGACGTTCGATGAGACCGAAGCGAAGCGGCTCGAGAAGAAGGTGCGTAAGGAAGGTCTTGATCTCGAGGACTTTCTTGGCACCATGCGCCAGATCCAGAAGCTTGGGCCGCTGGAAGGCTTGCTAAAGATGATTCCTGGCGTCGACATGAAAGCGCTCAAGAATGCAAAGGTCGAACCAGACCGCATGAAGCACATTGAGGCGATAGTACTGTCCATGACGCCGGAAGAGCGGCGAATTCCTTCGATAATCAACGGGTCACGCCGCGCTCGCATTGCACGCGGCTCGGGTAGGCCTGTGAACGAAGTCAACAAGCTGCTGGATCAGTTCCGAGAGATGCAGAAGATGATGAAGAGGTTCTCGCATGGCGGTCCGGGAATGTTAAGGCAGGTAACAGGGAACAGGTAACAGCTAACCGGTAACAGCTAACAGCTAACAGGGAACAGGTCCCAGTGACCTGATTTTATGGGTGCGGCCCGGATCCGCCGGTGCCCGCGATGAGCCCAGCGCAGTTTGGAGACACACCTTCGAAGGAGAATAAGCATGTCCGCAAGAATTCGACTCCGCCGAGTCGGTCGCAAGAGGACCCCGCTATACCGCATCGTCGTCGCTGACTCGCGCAGTCCGCGCGATGGCCGTTTCATAGAGACAATAGGCCAGTACGATCCGCGCAAGCCTGAGGGTGGTCTCAACCTGGATGCCGCGCGCGCCAACCATTGGCTCGACGTAGGCGCCTTGCCCACTGACACGGTCCGTTCGTTGCTCCGGAAAGCTGGTGTGCTCAAGGCCAGGCACGAATCGCGCGCCGGCGCCAAGCGACGGGGGGCGGCCATCCCCGTGGGGGGCGAGAAGCCAGAGAACGAGTGAGTCCAGCGCCCGAGCGTTTGGTCGTCGGGCGAGTTCGCAGAGCACACGGCATCCGAGGCGAGTTGGTGATCGAGCCGATCACCGATGCGCCGGATGAGGTGTTTTTTCCAGGCAAGCGTCTGATTGTGGGCTCGGTAGAAGGAGACTCCCACGCTGACCTCGCGACGCTACTGGTGCAAACTGTGCGTCCATTCCAGGAAGGGTTGCTGCTAGTGAAGTTCGACAGCATCTCTGGTCGCTCGGAAGCAGAATCATGGCGGGGACGCTACCTTCTGTCGCCACTCTCCGAGCTCAGGCCCCTCAATGAGAACGAGGTATATCTTCACGACCTGGTCGGAATGACCGTGGAACTGGAGAGCGGCGAGCTTGTGGGAAGCGTGCGAGCCGTGATTGATCTCCCGCAGGGGCCGGCGCTCGATGTGAGTCACGGAACGAAGGCCTTGATGTTGCCATTTCATCCCGAGTTCGTGCGAGCGCTGGATGCGGCCGGACGGAGGGTCGTCATGCGCCTTCCGGAGGGAATGCTGGAGTGACGCTCAGAATCAATATCGTCACGATATTCCCGCAGTTCTTCACAGGGCCTTTAGGTCTCAGCATTCCGGCGCGCGCCGCTCTAGCGGGAAGCGTGAAATATCGGATTGTAGACCTTCGCGATTACACCCACGATCGACACCGTACCGTTGATGATTACCCCTTCGGCGGTGGCCCGGGCATGGTCATGAAACCCGAGCCGTTTTTCGAGGCGTGCGATGCCCTTTCCGCGAGGGCGCCAATAGTTCTGCTCTCGGCCAGAGGAAAGTCTTTCGCTCAGGAGGATGCCCGCCGCTTTGCTGCAGGCGAGGAGCTTACCGTGCTATGCGGGCACTACAAGGACGTCGACCAGAGAGTAGCGGAGCACCTGGCAACCGAAGAAATCTCAATCGGAGAGTTCATCCTGAGCGGGGGGGAAGCGGCGGCGCTAGCTCTAATAGATGCAACGGTCAGACTGTTGCCCGGCGCAATGACTGATCGGGAGAGCGCGTTCACCGATTCCTTCTGGCTCGGAGGCCTCAGCGCCCCGAGCTACACGCGGCCACCGGAGTACAGGGGTTTAGCTGTGCCGCCGGTTCTGCTATCAGGAGATCACGAGCGCATTGCCAATTGGAGACGGACCGAGGCAGAGAGGCTGGAAAACCGCCGTGCGTCCAGAGACGACGAGCGGCGAAAAGGAAGGGTGAAGGAGAAAGGCGTTTAAGCGGTCTATTCCGGACATTGCCAATCGCAACGATCAACCCGGCCACCGGGCAGACTATACGTACCTTCACCGAAATGACCGGAGACGAGATCGATGCCGCTGTGGATCGCGCGGCTCGTGCATTCGCGGACTACCGGCACACCTCATTTACCGCTCGCTCGCGGTGGATGCTTCGCGCCGCCGAAATACTGGAAGGTGAGAGGAACGACTTCGGCCGGCTCATGGCGCTGGAGATGGGCAAGCCTGTGGTAGCCGGTTCCGATGAGGCGGCCAAGTGTGCGCGAGCGTGCCGTTTCTATGCTGCGAATGCCGAGAGCTTCATGTTGGAGGAAGATGTAAAGACCGACGCCGCCCGGAGCTACGTGACGTACGAGCCGATGGGCGTTGTGCTCGCGGTCATGCCGTGGAACTTTCCGTTCTGGCAGGTGATGCGTTTCGCCGCTCCAGCGCTCATGGCCGGCAATGTGGGGCTGCTGAAGCACGCGTCGAACGTGCCGGAGTGCGCGTTGGCCTTGGAGGATGTCTTTCGTCGGGCGGGTTTTCCACACGGTGTTTTTCAGGTGATCCTCGCCGAGTCGTCTGCGGTGGCTTCGCTGCTCGCGGACGCCAGGATCGCCGCGGCAACGCTCACGGGCAGCGAGGGCGCGGGCAGTGCCGTAGCAGCAATGGCGGGAAAGCACATCAAGAAGACAGTTCTGGAGCTTGGTGGCAGCGATCCTTTCATCGTAATGCCCAGCGCCGATCTAGACCTCGCGATCTCCACGGCGGTTAAAGCGCGAATGGTTAACAGCGGCCAATCCTGTATCGCCGCCAAGAGATTCATCGTGCATGAGGCTATCGCAGAGCAATTCGAGCCTCGTTTTGCCAAAGCGATGGCGAATCTCGTGGTCGGCGACCCAATGGATGCCGGAACGGAGGTGGGTCCTTTAGCGACTCCCGGCATACTTCGCGATTTGGACAGCCAGGTTCGCGTGACAGTTGCCGCTGGAGGCCGAGTACTGACCGGCGGCCGGAAGCTCGACAGGCCGGGGAATTTCTATCAGCCTACGGTTCTCTGCGACATCCCGGCCGATTCTCCGGCGGCGCGCGAGGAGCTTTTCGGGCCCGTTGCGTCGCTATTCCGCGCGAAGGACGCCACCGACGCGATCCGTCTCGCGAACGATTCAGCCTTTGGGCTCGGTGCCAGCGTGTGGACCCGAGACCCCAGCGAACGCGAACTCTTCGCGCGCGAGCTCCAGGCAGGCATGGTTTTTTTCAACGCGATGGTTGCTTCGGATCCGCGGCTTCCGTTCGGCGGCGTGAAGAGATCGGGGTACGGCAGAGAACTCGGCGAGGCGGGGCTGCGCGAGTTCGTAAACGTCAAGACGGTCTGGATCGCATGACGAATTACCAGGCAGTGGGTCAGTCCGAGTTCGAGGACTGGCACCAAGAAAGACACAGACGCGAGACGCGAGAAGTAAAGTCTGCGAGTTGCGAGAATGAGGCACTCGGCGCTACACGAGCCCGCTTGATTCAGAACATCCGCGCCATAGGATGGTTAGTTGCGAGAGGGAGCTTCACTCCATCGTGTGGCATGGGCGACTTCAAGAAACTCCTGGTCTG
>JBHENQ010000029.1:0-24517 GCA_046261975.1 Gemmatimonadaceae bacterium
TCAGGCAGCTCTCGCTTCAGTGCACGCACGCCCTGCTGCACCGGGCCATTCTCATCCCAGGCGCTCGATCCCGTAGCGTCCTTGTGATCCGGTACACCGAACAGGAGCACGCCGCCCACGCCCGCGCGGGCTGCTGCCTCCGCATCTCGCAGCATCTCATCCACGGAAGTCTGATATACACCCGGCATGGACCCGACCTCGCTGCGCACACCGGAGCCTGAGCGCAAGAATAATGGAAGCACCAGCTGGGAGGCCGCGAGATGCGTTTCTCTCACGAGCCGGCGCAGCGCGGCGGTTCGCCTGAGCCTGCGGGGACGTGTCGTGGGATATTCTGGCACTCGTTGAATCACTCCGGTTGCGGTGCCGGTATTCTATCGAGACGCCGAAGAGACGAGAGTATCTCATCCCCGCCGCGCCGTCGCAGCTCGTCCGCGAGCCGCGCGCCGGAATCCTCGGGGCGGCTGGAGTCCACCGGCTGTTCACCCCTCACCAGCAGCACGCCAGCGACGTCCGAGATCAGTCCATGAAGCAGAAGGCCGGTTCTCGATTCTGTTGCCAGCGCGCCGATCGGTACCTGGCAGCCTCCATCGAGCGCGGCAAGAAATGCCCGCTCCGCTCTTGTTGCGATCGAGGTTGGCTCGTGATCGACGGACCTCAACAGGGACCACACGGCCTCATCATCCGTGCGCGCCTGCACTGCGATTGCTCCCTGTCCTGCGGCGGGAAGCCAGTCCGGCGGATCGAGCCAGGCATCGATGCGTTGCCTCGCGTCGAGCCGCAGCAATCCGGCTGCCGCCAGAATGGCCGCATGCACCTGTCCGCGATCAACCTTGCGCAATCGCGTCGGCACGCTTCCCCGAAGCTCTACCACATCCAGATCGGGTCGCATGCGCAGTAGCTGAGCGCGCCGCCTCAAGCTTGACGTACCCACTCTGCTGCCTCGTGGAAGATCGGATATGGTCTCGGCGGCTATTCTGTCGTTTACAACCAGCACGTCGCGCGGATCTTCGCGCGGCAGCAGAGCGGCGATACCGAGTCCCCGGGGCGATTCCGTCGGCAAGTCCTTGAGCGAGTGGACACAGCAGTCCACCTTCCCCTTGGCGAGTGCGTTCTCGAGCTCCTTGGTGAAAAGACCCTTCGCGCCGATTGCGCTCAACGGCTCAGTGAGTCTCTTGTCACCAGTCGTCTTGAAAGTCACCAGATCCGAAGTCACCCCTCCCCCTTGCTCTGCCAGAGCCTCCTGTAATAGCCGAGCCTGACGCAGTGCCAGATCCGAGGCACGGGTTGCAATCCTGAGATGCATCCCGTTTACCCGGGCAGTGCGCGTACCGCGGCCGCGACGAGCGCCGGGATCGTCGCTTCGGATGCTTCGGCGGTGACGTCGATACCCGCCTGCCCTGCTGCGGCGCTCGTGACGGGACCGATAGATACGGCTCGTACGCGACGCGCGCGTTCCACGCCCACCGCGGCCACGAAATTGTGGACTGTCGATCCTGATGAGAACGTGACGAGGTCCACTTCGCCGTTGTCTATTCGCGCGCAGAGCTCGAGAGCACCAGCATCGTCCGGCACCGTCCGGTATGCAGCAAGATCGTCTACCGTGGCTCCAATGGCACGTAGGCCATTTGCTATCACATCGCTGGCGCCTTCCGCCCTGGCAAAAAATATCCGGGCGGCGCGCACATCCTCCAGCTCACTCATGCACTCCACCAGGTGTGTCGCCAGAAAGCGGCTAGGCACAACATCAGGGACGAGACCACGCGCTTCCAGTGCCGACGCGGTGGCAGGGCCAACAGCGCACAGTCTGGATCCGCAGAAGGCACGCGCATCCAGTCCGCGCTCTCGAAGGACATTCCATACTCGGGCCACGGCATTCTGACTCGTGAAGACGAGCCAGTCGTAGTCGCCGAGATGCGACACGACCTGCATCAATGCCTCGGCATTGATGGGTTCAATCCGGATGACGGGGAACTCCAGCACATCGGCGCCGGCGTCAGCGAGGGCCGCTGCCAGCCCGGAAGCCTGAGATCGGGCGCGTGTGACCACCACTCGCCGGCCGAAGAGAGGGCGTTTCTCGAACCACTCGATATGTTCTCGTAGTCGCACGACCTCGCCAATGATGGCAATGGACGGCGCCCGCACACCGCTCGATCTTGCGCACTCAGCGGCCGTGGCCACAGTGGCCACCACGACTCGCTGGCGTGGGTAAGTCCCCCACTCTACCATCGCCAGCGGCATTTCTGCCGGCATTCCAGCGCCGAGAAGAGCGGAAGTCACGTCCGCGAGCCGGCTCATGCCCATATAGAGCACGAGAGTTCCTCCCGTTCGAGCTAGCGCGGTCCAATCCGTGCTCGAATCGTTCTTGTTTGGATCTTCGTGTCCTGTAACGAACGTGACAGATGTCGCCACACTACGGTGCGTTACCGGAATGCCGGCATACGCGCTTGCAGCAACTCCAGCGGTGACACCCGGAACGACTTCGAACGCAACCGCAGCCTTCGCCAGACTCAGCGCTTCCTCACTGCCGCGCCCAAAGACGAATGGGTCGCCGCCCTTCAGACGAACGACCCGCTTTCCCTCCCTCGCAAGTCGAACCAGAAGGTCAGATATGTCGCCCTGATGCGCGGACGCGTCGTCTCCACCGCGCTTGCCCACGTCGTACACTTCCGCCGCGCGCGTTCTCTCCAGGAATCCCTGGGCGAGAATTGCCGGATTCACGAGCGCGTCGTGTACGATCGCGTCGCAATCCCTGAGGAGCGTCAGACCCCTGAGGGTAAGAAGCCCAGGGTCACCGGGACCTGCGCCCACGAGGAACACCGTTCCAGTGGACGCGGACCGCGATCCCACCCCCACCCCCTCCCCCCCACGCCCGCCATCCTGCGCCACCATCACGTTCTGGGAAATCCGGTCCTGTCTATACCCGGTATGATGCGCAGCGCGTTCTTGTAGTAGAGCTTCCTGAGAACGTCTTCAGGAAGATTGAGGCCGTACATCTTCCAGAACGCGTGTCGCTTTCGGTAGTAATCGAAGTATTCGTCGCCCGTCTCGAGTACGCGAAAGTACACGTGATATTCCTCCGGCGCCCACGTGTCCTTTCCGAAAAGAACGCGATCCTGATACTTGATGAACCACTCGCGCGCGAAACGGGGCTGGCGTCCGAGCTCGGCAAGCACGGCACCTATCTCCGTGTACATGTTTGGGAGGGAATCCATTAGGCGGCCGAGACGCGCGAGATCGCCACCCAGCCATCCCAGATGCGCGTTGATGAAGATGGTCTTCGGATGTCTCGCGAATAGCCGGTGTTGCTCGCCGACGATCTGCTCCCATGGCGGATACTCGCCGGCCGGCCGTGCGCGTGTTGGGAACTGCTTTAGCTCGAGCCACCTCTCGTTGAAGTGGTCAGCCGGTTGATGAAACGAAGCCGGCTCGCCGGTGTGAATAAGCACGGGTACCTTGAGCTCGGCGCACTTTCTCCACACGGGGTCGAACCGTGGATCATCGGTAGGTATTCGACGCCCCTGCCCGTCCTTCAGACTCATCCCCAGGT
The DNA here is from genome assembly GCA_046261975.1 of Gemmatimonadaceae bacterium. Taxonomy (GTDB): domain Bacteria; phylum Gemmatimonadota; class Gemmatimonadetes; order Gemmatimonadales; family Gemmatimonadaceae; genus JBHENQ01. Next base: position 3,548 of record JBHENQ010000029.1, read on the forward strand.
TCTTGAATATCTTGAGACCCTTCGCCCCCGCGGCGACATCTTTCTTCAACTGCGCGGCCGCTCGCGCGCCCCACTGCGGATCGTCTATCCCATCAAAGTTCAGGTTGGCGAACAGAACGAAGCGCGCCGGGTGTTTCGAGCCAATAGTCCGGACGCCGCGTTCAAGCGCTTCACCGTTGTTTCCGCTCAGGTTCACCATGACACGCATGTTCAACGCGTCCATTTCGCGCACCAGCCGATCCAGGTCCTCCACGGATGCGGTAACTCTCTGGTGATTGTGAACGTCGATGAACGGATACCTGGCGCGCTTCACGGCATGCCCGGGCACAACGAGCGTCGAGCGTGGCTCGTATTCCTCAACCGACATCGTCTGAGAAGCCACGCTGATCGGCGTCAGCGAGACCACTAAGAGAAGAAAGCTTCGCATGGGAGTTTGAATCTGGCGCCTGCACCGTCGCTTTAACAACCCGTCGTGCAGTAACCGCCCGCTCAAAGACACTTTAACACTTGTGCCGGTGCGCCGCGCTCGAGATCGAAGGTGCCGACCTTCTCGCCGGTTTCAGTCAGAATGACCGTCAGTCGCATGCGCCTGCCCTCAACCCGCCCGGAATACCGGGCCGGAAATCCAGGCAGCGTTTCACCTTCGCGGATGGGACCGCCATGCTCCCGCACGTGCACGCCGCGCACTTCGAAGCGTCCATCGGCATCCACGCGAATGGCCTCCGAGATGCTTCCATGCGCGCAATCGTACTCGATGACTGCGCCCGTGTCGCTCGCGATCAAGCCGATGTGTGCCCCGCCCCACTCCCCGGTCACTCCCTGCAACGTTGCCTGGCGCTGGCACGAGCCGGAGAGCCCCAGCAGTGCGGCACAGAGTAAAGCTGCCAAAAACAGGTGTCTCATCAGCCTCCAGGAATTTCAATTACTGTGGTCTGTGCTCTTGTCGCGATCACGCTGTCGCAAGGTGCGCCACCAGATGCTGGTGGCATAGAGCAGGTAGATCGCACCGGCCGCGACGTACGCAGCCACAAAGTACGCCCCATTGTCAGGCGTCATCGTCACCGACCCGCGCACGATCCTCTTGTCGAAGAATCGCAAGCCGGTAACGCGCGCGCAGGAGCGCGACGAAAAGGAGCGTGAATGAGAGGAACGCCAGCAGCAGCGTGGTGAGCATCTCTCCCGGCAACGATGGCCGGCTCGTCTTGAGCACTATCGGGAGCGGGTGAAGCGTCCGGAATAGATAAACGCTGAGATGAATGAAAGGGATAAGCAGCGCCCCGAGCACACCGAGAACTGCACAATAGCGTGCACGCATGACGGGATCGTCTACTGCTCCTCGAAGGATGATGTAGCCCACGTAAACGAACCAGAGAAAGAGTGTCAGCGTCAGGCGCGCATCCCACGTCCACCACGTGCCCCATACGGGCTTCCCCCAGATGGGGCCCGTGATCAGTACGACGGTCGTGAAGACGACGCCAACCTCCGCCGAGCTCTCCGCAACACTATCGAGACGGAGGTCCCGGAGCCACAGGTAGAGAATACCGCATAGCGCCACCAGGCCGAAGGCGAGAAAAGCCACCCAGGCCGCCGGCGCGTGAACGTAGAATATTTTCTGAGCCAGGCCCTGTCTCACTTCCAGTGGTGTGAACGCGATGGCTCGCACGAAGGTCGCTGACACAGCAACGAAAGCCATTACACTGAGCCAATCAACGCGGGCCATACCTTTCTCGTTCATGCTGGCCCTCACTCCTCCAGAGTGAAAGGAAAAGCGACGACACACGCAACCACGAACACCAGGTCGAAGGCCGCGAGCAGTTTGAGCCAGCCGGCAACCTCGCTTATCGGCCGGCCGGCCAGAAGTCGCGCTGTGGCTTGTGCTGCCGGCATGACGATCGGAACAAAAAATGGAAGTGCGAGCACAGGCAGCAGAAGCTCGGCCAAACGGGTATTCACCGTCATCGCGGTGAACAAGGTGCCGACCGCAACCAATCCGAAAGCAGCCAAGGCTGCGATCGCCGCAAGTGCCAGTGCGCGGCTACTACCATCGGCTCCAAATCCGACATTGTAGAAAAGCGCCACTGCTGGGATCGCGATCGCCTGTACCGCCACCACGAACAACAGGTTGGCCAGAGCCTTCCCAATGTAGATCGATTCACGGGGAGCTGCCGAGACCAGGATTGCATCGAACGCCCGGTCGGCCTGCTCGACGCCGAAGGAGCGCTGGAGACCCAGCAGCCCTGAAAATGCGAAAACCACCCATAAAACGCCCGGCGCGAGATCCTGCGCGGGAATGGCCGTGGGATCCCAGGCAAAGAAAAAGATCACGATCGCGAGCAGCGCGAAGACAAGCGCTGAAAAGAACGCCGTCCGCGTGCGAAATTCTATCGTCAGATCCTTCCTGGCGATGACGATAGCAGCACCCAGCGTACTAGGACCCACGTGACACCGCGTTACGATACAGCTTGGCGTACTCCGGAACGTCGAGCGACGATCTCTCATCCAACCGCAGAAAGCGTCCGGCCTTCATGATCGCCACGTGCGTCGCGAGCGAGAGGCCCTCAGCGAGGTTATGAGTCACGAGCGCAAGAGTGGCACCCTTCTGGCGAAGGGTGCTCAACACTCCACTAAGGACCGCAGCCCCCGCGTCGTCCAGCCCCGCGAACGGTTCGTCCAGAAGCAGAATGCGGGGACCGTGTACGATCGCCCGCGCAACGGACACGCGCTGCCTCAAACCGCGGCTGAGCGCTCGAACTGGAGTGCCGCCGCGATCGAGAATGCCCATGCTGGCGAGCGCGGCGTCTGCTGCCTGCTGCGGTCTGGCCATACCGTAAAGGCGGGCTGCGAAGATCACGTTTTCGCGCGCCGTGAGAGCGCCATAGAGCAGGCTCTCGTGCGAGATGAAACCGACCAACCGCCTGGCCTCGCTGCCCCCGGGCAACCGCATGCCGGCCAGCCGTACCGCGCCGCCCGTTGGTCTGATCAGGCTCGCCAGAACTCGGAGCAGCGTCGTCTTGCCGGCGCCATTCGGGCCGAATACTGCCAGACACTCTCCTGCGTTCAACCTGAACGTGACTCCACTCACAGCTTCGCGGCTGCCGAAGGTCCGCGTTAGCGTCTCCGCCTCGACCGCGGGCGCTTTATCGACTGCTATGGTGCTTGGTGCCGGCGACGCTGACATGCACAAAGTCTAGCGCTTGCGGTGACTATCCGAAACGTTACCCTCCCCCCGACACCCGACACCCGATTCCCGACTCCCGACTCCCGACAACCCTACACCCGCCCTTGTCCCCGATAGATATTGCCCTGATCCATGTTCTCGACGTGCCTTTTCTGCCACGCGTCGCTCGGGACTAATGAGGTCATCGAGACGTTCCCTGTGGGACGGCGACTCGCGTTCGATCCGGCAAAGGGCAGGCTGTGGGCGATCTGCCTGGTATGCTCGCGCTGGAACCTTTCGCCTCTCGAAGAGCGGTGGGAGGCAATCGAGGACTGCGACCGCCGGTTCCGAGAAACCACCATGCGGGTCTCCACAGATCACATTGGACTCGCTCGCTTGCGCGAAGGACTCGAGCTCGTGCGCATTGGCGAACCACAGCGACCCGAGTTTGCTGCCTGGCGTTACGGAGACCAGTTCGGTCGTCGCCGGCGCAGGGCCATGTTGGCCATCGGTGCCGGCGTCGGCACCGTGGCCGCGGTCGGAATCGGCGGGGTGGCCGTCGGTATGGTGTCGGTGGGGTCCCTTTGGACTCTATTCAATGTCACGAATTCCTTGAAGGGTCTTCACGACAATCGCAGGCTTCTCGGGCGTGTGGTAGATGAGAAGGGCAGGAAAGTCGAGATTCGGGGCCGAGAAATCCACTACGCAAGGGTCGTTAAAGCGCAGGATCAGCAACGCTGGAAGCTCCGGCTAGGCGAGCATCCTTCATCGCACGACCTCACCGGCCCCGCGGCCATTCGAGCAGCATCACTTCTCCTGGCGAAGATCAATCGCCTCGGCGGCTCGGAGAAAAAAGTTCGGGAGGCGGTAACTTTGTTGGAAACCGGCGGTCCGCCATTCTCGGATGCCGGCGATAAACCGATGCCAGAGCTGCGCTTCGTTGGCCCGCTGCCACGACTGCCGGTCGAGGCGCGGCTTGCTCTCGAAATGGCCGCTCATGAGGAGACGGAGCGCCGCGCCTTGGAGGGCGACCTCGCCATGCTGGAGAATGCATGGCGCGATGCCGAGGAAATCGCTAACATCGCGGACAATCTTTTCCTGCCGGCCGGAATGGAAGAATGGTTGGCGAGGCTGAAGAACGACAGGTGACAGGTAAACAGGTGACAGGTAACAGGCGACAGAGAGAACAGAGAGGCAGCCTGTTCCCTGGTTGGCTGTGACCTGTCCCCTGTGACCTGTCACCTGAACGCTTCACCCCACACCCTACACCCTACACCCGCTCTTGATTTTTCGATGACCTCCATAGACACCCTGTTACTCGAAAACAGAAGATTCCCGCCGCCTGAAGGCTTCCGGAACGCAGCCGTGATCTCCACGGGCGAGCTGCACGATCGTGCCACGCGCGATCCTGAGAGTTTCTGGGCCGAAATGGCCGGCCAGCTCGAATGGTCTCGCCACTGGGACTCTGTCCTTGAATGGAAACCTCCTCACGCAAAGTGGTTCCTCGGCGGGAAGCTCAATGCTTCGGTGAACTGCATCGATCGCCACCTGATCGGAACTCGGAAGACCAAACCCGCACTTGTGTGGGAAGGCGAACCTGGTGATCGCCGCACGCTCAACTACGCGGAGCTGTATGACGAAGTCACAAGGTTCGCCAATGTCCTCGGCCGGCTGGGGGTGAAACGTGGCGACCGGGTTACGATTTATCTGCCAATGGTGCCCGAAGTGGTCATCGCGATGCTTGCCTGCGCGCGAATAGGCGCCATCCACTCTGTTGTGTTCGGAGGCTTTTCAGCCGAGTCTCTTCGCGATCGCATCAACGACCAGAAGGCGAAAGTGCTCGTTACGGCAGATGGTGGTTACAGACGCGGGCAACTTCTCCCGCTCAAAGGAAACTCCGACGCTGCGCTGGAAGACACACCTTCGATAGAGAACGTGGTTGTGGTGATGCGCGCGCGAAGCGGCGGTGAACCCGGCGAAACCGAGACCATTGTGCCGATGGTCGACGGGCGCGACCACTGGTGGCACGAGCTCATGGCAGACGCCCCGCTTCATCGCAAACCGGAGGACATGGACGCCGAGGACATTCTCTACATCCTTTATACCTCGGGCACAACCGGAAAACCCAAGGGAATCGTGCACACCACGGGAGGCTATCTCACCGGATGCCTTGCAACTACGAAATTGGTCTTCGACCTGAAGGACGACGATGTGTACTGGTGCACCGCGGATGTAGGCTGGGTAACTGGACATTCGTATCTCGTGTACGGACCGCTCTCATGCGGAGCCACGTGCGTGATGTACGAAGGTGCGCCAGATTGGCCGTCCAAAGACCGATTCTGGGATATCTGCGAGCGACATCGCGTAACGGTGTTTTACACCGCTCCCACTGCGATTCGTGCATTCATGAAGTGGGGCGCCGAGCATCCGTCCAAGCATGACCTGTCGCGCCTACGGCTCCTCGGTACGGTCGGTGAACCCATAAATCCGGAAGCCTGGATGTGGTACCACGTGAACATCGGCCACGAGCGGTGCCCGATCGTGGACACCTGGTGGCAAACGGAAACCGGCTCGATCCTCATCACACCGCTCCCCGGCGTAACTGTTACCAAGCCGGGCAGCGCTACGATGCCTTTCCCAGGTATCTCGGCGGATCTGCTCGACGCAGACGGCAAGACTATTCGTGTCGGCGGAGGCTACCTCGCCATCACCAGGCCCTGGCCATCGATGCTCCGAACCATCTGGGGCGACGACGAGCGCTATGTACAGACGTATTTTTCGAAATGGCCCGGACGGCCGGATCTCTATTTCCCGGGAGACGGCGCCAAGCGCGACGAAGACGGCTACTTCTGGTTACTCGGACGAGTTGACGACGTTCTGAACGTCGCAGGCCACCGCATAGGCACTATGGAAGTAGAGTCGGCGCTGGTAGACCACCACTCGGTAGCGGAAGCAGCCGTCGTCGGCAAATCGCACGATCTCAAGGGACAGGCCATCGCAGCGTTCGTCACCCTCCGCGAAGGCCACAAGCCTTCAACCCAGTTGCGAGATGAGCTTCGCGAGCATGTCGCAAGGAAAATTGGCGCGCTGGCTCGCCCGGACGACGTCCTCTTCAGCGCCGACCTTCCGAAGACACGTTCTGGGAAGATCATGCGCAGGCTCTTGAGGGACATCGCCGAAGGCCGAGCTCTGGGCGACACCACCACGTTGGCGGACCCAGCGGTGGTCGCGAGCTTGAAGGAGCAGTACGAGGAGCGGGAGAGCTAGGGCTCTAGTGGACTGTAACAGTCCACCTAGGCGCGCCTGATGCGGGCCCTGCCGCCCGTACCGCCGGAAGCATCGTCCAATCGGAGCATGGGCCGTGCGGCTTCCTGAGGTTGCGACGACTCTTCTGCGATGGCGCGCCGGCGGTAAGGCACCATGTCTTGCCCGAGGATGACGAGCGTGCGCGTGGCGATTGTGCTCGCCAGTGGCTCTGGGATTCCCATGACACGTATGTACGTATCAATCGCCCGGTCGAAGGACAGGTCCTCAGCCAGGGTATCAACAAACATGAGTGCGTTATCTACATGCGCACGCACGACGGCCTCTTCGGCGCGTGCTTGAGCCAGTCGCAGCCGCTTCTCCGCCGAAGGGTCGAGCTTACGCGCGAAAATTGATTCAGGAAAAACTTTCTCGAACATATGACTCCTGCTTAAGTGTGAGATTAGAGGGTCCATTCCTTATACCCCAATCCCCAATCCCTAATCCCTAATCCCTAATCCCTAATCCCTAGTTCCTAGTCCGATGCACTCCTCGTACCACTGAGGTGTCACGAAAGATGACGAGGGAGTGACAAGAAAGGATTCACCTATCCGTCTCTGACGCCAATTGGCGGAGATCAACCAGGCTTGCCGCGAATATGAGCACCACAATGACCGCAGATGTGACGCACCATATGCAGATTGCTTTGATGACGACAAGCTCGAGGTAGGTAAGCCAGGCCGAGAAGAGCATGCTCCAGCCTGAGACGATCACGAGCGCGAGAGAAATGCGGCGAGAGCTCTCGAATCTAGGCTGGAGTCCTAGCAGCGCCAACCCAAGTAGCACCAGGTAAGCGGCCAAACCCCATGCTGCGACGGGCAAGCCGAGGAAAACCGACCACTTACTGGTGTTGACTGTTTCGCAGGAGCCCAGGGAACAGCTCAGGTCGCCTATAGCACCGGTCTTGTAAAGCGTGAGGTACGCTGCGACGAGCGCTCCTACGAGGGCGAACAGCGCAATGAGCATGCGCGACTTCACCGCGCCGGCGATCCTCCTTGCCGCACCGCGCCAATCGCGCTGTCCACCTCTGCCTTGAATTCGTCATATGGCAGGGCGCCTCTTACAATTTTCCGCCCGAACATGAAGGTCGGCGTGGAGTTAACGCCTAGACGCTTGCCTTCGGCCAGGTTCCCAAGGATTCGAGCATCGTGTTTGCGCCCATCATAGCAGCTCTCCCACGTATCAACATTGAGAGCGAGCTCCCGCGCGTAATTCCTGAAGATCGACTTGGGATTGCTGCTGGACTGGGTGCTCCAGTCTGGTTGTCCCAGAAACAGCCGGTCGTGCATCTCCCAGAACTTGTTCTGGTCGGCTGCGCAAGCGGCGGCGGTCGAGGCAGCCATGCTGTTGCGGTGCATGGGTAGCGGGAAGTCGTAGAATCTGATGTTTGCTAACCCCGCATCGACGATGCGTTTCCGGACATCCGGCTCGGTGATCGTGGCGAATTGACCGCATGCGGGGCACTCGAAGTCAGCAAACTCCGCTATCTGAACGGGAGCGTTCGGGTCACCATAGAGATATCCCTGGGCCTGCGACGGCGAGCCCTCGGCCATGACCGTTTCGCCGTTGTCCTGCCCCGTCTTCCAGATAAGCAGACCTGCGCCTATAGCCCCAACCACACCGAGCGCGACGTAGAACGGCGTCAGCGACTTCTTGCGTTGCTGCTTTCTTACGACTCCGGCTCGTCGTCCCGATCCGGCATCCACCCTGTTTTTTCCCATTGGCTCTCGCGAGTTCTTGCGTCTTCGACTATTCGGCGGTTGTCCGACACTTCCGGAGTGTCGTAAGTAGCGCGTACCTCGTAATGGAAGAGCTCGCTGCGCACGTCCCCTGTGAGCTTCATCAGCTCGCCGGCGTGTTGCAACAATTCGCCTCGCTCTTCCAGCTCGCGTATCCTTGCTGCGAGAGAATTGAGAAGCTCCCGCAGGTTTCTGGCGCGCTCCTCGTTGTACGTTTGTTCCGGCTCCGGCATCGCCACGGCCTCGATAAGTGTTGGAAAGCTAAGGAACGCACATGGACGCGCAAGCGAACGCGATTGCTTGGCGTACCGCACCACGGAAAGCACTTGACCACCAGCGCGCCGCGAGCGAGGATGGCGTACCTTGATACCCTCGAACGTCGCGCCGGATGCTGACATCCTGCTCGTGGGAGCGGGACACGGATCGCTTCATGTTGAGCGCTATGGAGTAGGCGGTAGAGCTGTAGTGCTGTTGCACGGGCTTGGAACCTCGAGTTTCTTGTGGCGCGACGTGGCACCCAGGCTCGCCGCCGGTGGCTTTTCGGCATACGCTGTCGACCTCCTCGGCCATGGCGAATCCGACCGCCCCCTTGATGCGGACTACAGTATTGCCGCTCAGGCAACATGCGTCGAGCGCGTGCTCTCATCGCTGCGCCTGCCAAATGCCGCGCTGGTCGGCATCGACATGGGCGGTGGAGTGGCTCAGCGTTTGGCAGCTATGAAGAGTGGGTTGGTAACCCATCTCGCGCTCATCAACAGCGTGGGGCTGGACGAATGTCCTGCGGGCGACGTTGCCTCTCTCCAGCGCGACACCGCTCGATATGCGCTCCGCGTCTCGCGTGGCGTCCTGGGAGCCGCGCCCCTCATTCAGGGCCTGCTGGATGGGAGTGTAGCCGACCGTGTCCATATGCCGGCCCGACTCGTCGCGCGGTATCTTGCACCCTACGCTGGATCCGACGGTGTCACCCACCTGCTGAAGCTGGCGCGCGCTATCGATGCAGAAGATGTGGAGGACCTCCCCCTGGGAAGCATCAGCGCTCCAACGCTGATCATATGGGGCGAAGAAGACCGTTGGCTTGACAGCGGGCTAGCCGAACGGCTTCACGGGTCCATACCAGGCAGTCAGCTTGTTCGGCTGCCCGGCGTCGCGCGATTGGTGCCCGAAGAAGCGCCGGACACTCTCACACAACTTCTGATGGAACTGCTCAAGCGCTAAGGGCGGACCTCACGCCCGGGGCAGCACCTACAGCCCGTATCCACACCGTGTTGCATGCACGGGCCATGTTGCGGACAGATCGTGCTCATGACGGCCCGGTTCGTGCTTCTAAATGCGGCAACATTTGATTATTTTTACAAGTCTCCAACATAATGGAAGGGCATGGCGAAAACTCAGAATCGTAAGAAGGAAGTTGCGGCGCCTTCGGTGTTCGATCAGGCTCGCGATGAAATGTTCCAGCAGATAATCACTTGCGGAGTTCTTCAAGCCGCTCCAGAAGACCAAACGGCGTGGTTCAATGACACGGTGAGCTACCTGACGGAGAGGTATCATGAGCTGTCACAGGGTCAGGTAGACGATCTTCGGGTACTGGGCCTACGGTTCTGCCAGCCTCCAAGAAAATTGGAACAGAAGACCGCCGACACCGCTTCGGCGGCTTAAGCAGGGCGGAATCGAGGCCCCCGCGTTCTTGCGGGGGTTCTTCGTTCTTGGGTGGTAGCTACCAGTTAGCTCTCAATAGTTCAGAACCAGTCCACTCGTGACCCAGAAAGCACAGCGTCATACCACCTCCGACACGCATGGCGTTCGCGCTGTGCTCCTCGACATCGATGGCACTCTCATCGACAGCAACGACGCTCATGCTGAGGCGTGGGTGGCGGCGCTCTCGGAAGCTGGCTTCGATGTGCCTTTCGGAAAGGTTCGGCCGCTGATTGGCATGGGAGCGGACAAATTGCTCCCCATGATAACGGGTATTGAGAGCGACACCCGCAAGGGGAAGAGCATCGCGCAGCGCCGTGGAGAGATCTTCCGAAATGAATATCTTCCGGGTCTGAAGCCGTTTCAGTCTGCGCGCGATCTCCTGCTGCGAATGAGGCAAGATGGACTGAAGCTTGTAACCGCAACCTCGTCCGGGGACGCTGACGTCGAGGGCTTGCTTCAGGCAGCGAACGTGAATGATCTGATCGAGGCCCAGACGACAGCCAGCGACGCCTCGAACTCCAAACCGGATCCGGACATCATCGAGGCAGCGCTTTCACGCTCTGGGGAGCCTCCGGGGCGAGCTATCATGCTCGGCGATACGCCCTACGACGTTGCCGCGGCAAAACGAGCGGGTGTGAGGTCAATCGCGCTGCGCTGCGGTGGCTGGCTTGATGCGGAGCTCGCTGGTGCAATAGCTGTCTACGATGACGTGGCCGACCTGCTCGCCCGCTACGAGAAATCGCCTCTCGCGAAACATTAGAGGCATACTCTAGCGACCGCGACCTCGTGAACGCCTGAACCCCACGGCCAATCTGGTACCTCCGCCCAGACCAGCTTCAGCAAACGACATGAAACCGGCCCATCGGGGACCTTCAACACCGGCGAGAAGGAAGACAACGCCGTACCAATCGTCCTGCCGGTCGTAACGCGCGCTCAGGCCAGCGACGGCATACGGTGCCCAGCGTTGCTGGTAGTAGGGATCGATGACAAAACGGACCAGGCCTTCAACGCGGCCACTCGTGTGGTCCGCACCGTCGTTCAGTGTGGAACCTATTCCTCCTCCTAAACCGAGCCGGATACTTCGGGATGCAGGAATCGAGAGTGCGGCCCCGATATGTACCGCTGTGGACCGCGCAAGAAACGCGTCTGCCCTTGCCTCCACCTGTACAGCCCGCTGGCTCCAGGTCGAGCGTTGAGGAATTGCAATGGCGAGAAGCATGGCCAGAGCGACGAGCTTGCGACCAACTTCGCTCACGCGGCGCGACGGTTTCGATTGAGGGTCAGCGCGTAGTCCATTATGGAAACCGCGGACGCAAATCCGATGACTGGTATGAGCCAGGAAGCCAACCGGGGCGCGGCCACGAGCGAGACAAGAATGGCGACCTGTAACGCGGTAACGATCTTGCCGGCCAAGCGCGCCTTGAACTGCATTGGATCCACCGAAGGAATGAAGTAGGCTATCAGGAATCCGATGGCGGCCGCTACGTCGCGCGAAAGGATTATGAAGTAATCGCGCGTGGAGATCTCGCCTCGAACAAGAAATGTCGATAATACGACAAGCACGAAGGTCTTGTCCGCCACGGGGTCCAGCAGCGCGCCCCATTTCGACTGCCGCTTGAAGCGCCGGGCAAGCCAGCCGTCGAGCACATCGGTGAGAGACGCGACTCCAATGACTGCAAGGCGCGCCGACGCACTCTCTGACAGCAGGAACGCCGCTGCCAGCGGGAAACGCGACAAAGTCAGCAAATTCGGAACAGTGAGAATTTCAAGACGCCTCATTCTCGGAACATATGGGCCACATTCGGCGCTTGCCAGCACACGAGTTGCGCGATTAGTTCTGAGCGGTGGAAACTTCTGTCACCTGTGACCTGTTACCTGTTTCCTGGTTCTAAGTGCCAGCCAGAATAGACATACTCCGTAGCGTGCCGCTATTCACCGGCCTCGACGACCCAGAGCTGGAGCGTGTTGCAGAGGTCTGTGAAGAGAAGAGCTACGTCTCGAGCGAGTTCATCTTTCGTGAGGGCGAACCGGGAAATCGCCTGTTCATCATCGTCGAAGGAGAGGTCCGGATAAGCCGCCAGATACCAGGCGCCGGCGAAGAAGCTCTGGCCATCCTCAAACCTGGCGCTCTGTTCGGCGAGATGGCGGTATTCGACCGGAGTGAGCGCTCTACAGATGCGCTTTCGAATGGGGGCACGAAGGTTATCACAATCTCCCGGGCCGAATTCGAGATGCTGCTCGATTTCAACCGCGACATCGCCTACAAGGTATTGAGGGCGATGGTGCGTTTGTTGTCTATTCGTTTGAGAAGCGCCAATGATTCGCTGAGGTCTTTCCTTGCAATGTCGATGTTTTGAGGAGAAGCCGCGCAGGCTGCCGGAAGTCTGCGCTGAATTCCGGATCACTAGTAGCTCCGCTCTTCACGCAAGGTACTGTCATGTTATCTCCTGATCGTACCCTTTGGGTCGCTCTTGCTCTCGCAAGCTTCGTTGTAGCGCCAGCATGCGTCTCACCCGGCTCGCCGCGCGCCGAGTCAGGTATGCACCCTGGCCTGACAGCGATCGGTCTCCAGACTGACGCGTCACTCAAGGCATTGCTTGCGGACATCTCGCCGGCCCGCATCCGCTCCAGCGATTCGAGCCTTGTGTCATTTGGCACCAGGCACACCATGAGCGACACGCTTTCCAACGACCGCGGCATCGGAGCGGCGCGGCGCTGGATTTTCGCGGAGTTGTCGAAGTACAGCCGCGATTGTGGCGGTTGCCTCCGGGTCGAATACGACACCAGTACCGTCGAGATTGAACGGCATCCGCAGAAGCCCGCGGTGATGGTCGCAAACGTTTTGGCCTGGTTGCCGGGTCGCGATACCTCGCGCGTTATCGTCATGGGCGCACATTACGACTCGTGTATCTGCAGTGTCGACAGGTTCGATGCTGTAGCGGATGCACCAGGCGCAGACGATGACGGCTCTGGCACGGCCGCCGTCATCGAGCTGGCGCGCGTCTTCTCAACGCGGTATCCACGGGTCCTGGAGATCTCGGTGATCTTCGCTCTCTACTCGGGGGAGGAACTCGGCCTGCTCGGTTCCGCTCATCTCGCCGAACGGCTGCGCCGTTCAGGCTACCGTGTGACGGCAGCAATGACGGACGATATAGTTGGCAACGTCGTCGCCGATGACGGACGCATCGATTCCACGAGTGTTCGAATCTTCGGCGCTGATCCTGACAACGGACCTAGCCGCGAGCTTGCGCGCTACGTCTGGGCGCTTGGCGCCCTGTATATGCCAGAATTCCAGGTCTTGCCGGTGTTTCGCCTGGACAGAATCGGTCGCGGTGGCGATCACAGACCCTTCGTCGCAGCGGGCGATGCGGGGCTCCGCTTTTCGGAGCGGCTGGAGAACTACAAGCGGCAGCACCTGCCGGCAGATCGTTTGGAGAACGTGAACTTTGGCTACGTAGCGAAAGTCGCTCGGTTGAACGCGGTGAGCATCGGTGCGCTGGGCATGGCGCCCGCAACGCCTGACAGCGCCGCGGCCAGAAGAGATGCCGCTTCCGGCGGACAGAAATGGAAGCTGACATGGCAGCCAGTGCGCGGCGCGGCGCGCTATGAGGTACTAGTACGCCGGACGAGCGCGCCGACGTGGGAGAAGGTCATTCCCGTGGGTGACACCCAGTCATACCTGCTAGAGGACCAGCTCGACGATGTGTGGGCCGGCGTACGGTCCGTTGGGCCGACCGGACATCGCTCGCTCGCGGTCGTCCTGCCGCCTCCGCCTCCGCTTCCGCCCCCCCCCTCCTCCCTCCCTTCTCGGTAGACAGATGCACGGCGGCTTTCAGCATCTCGTCGCTGACTTTGTGGGTGTAAGCGCCGCGCAGCTGCGCGATACGTCCCTTCTTAGCGGACTCATGATTGCCGCCGCCGGTGCCGCCGGCCTGGCGACGATAGGCGCTCCGATCGTGCTGCGGCTGCCAAGCGAGAGCGTGGCGGGAGTGTTGCTTCTGGATGGATGCCACATCGCTCTGCACGCATTCCCGGATCGAGAACTGCTGTTGCTCGATGTTCTGTCGCTGGCTACTCACGATCCGGCGAAGGCTCAGGACGTTTTTGCCAGGCGTCTCCTGCCGCGGGAAATTCGTAGCGATTCGCGCGCTCGCGGATGAGCCGGTTCTTTGCCGCAGGAACCCTGACCGCAGGCCACATCGCGCTTACTGTTCTCGTGCTTGTCTGGAACCTTGCCATATCGGGACGGATTGCGCGAGCTCGCGGCGTGCCGCGGGCTCTGGGAGGGATGAGCGCTGTAGCCGGGCTCGTCATCGCTCCAGCTCTGTTCGCGCTTCTGGCGTCGGGGTCCGTGAGCGCCGGGAGAGCCTTGCATACACTCGCGTGGTTGTGGCCGGCAACGGTGCTGTTGATAGCAGCTCAATCGGTGTACGCCGCGGCCAGGAATCTGGCCGCGCCGCCCATCGGGGTGCCCATCGCGGCATACAACGTCGTGCTGTCGATCATTTCTATCGCGCGTTACGCGCTTTCTCGCGGAGATGAGATTCCCCAGGTGCTGCTATGGCTCGTCGCCGCCGATAACGGCGCGCTCGGTCTGGCTGGCGCCACGAGCGCCGTGCTCAACCAGATGATCGTGCACATACCTATTCTGGCTCCTATTTCGCCGCCGCGCCGCGGTCCAGGAACCCCTCTTCGCGGCGCTGTGGCCGGTATCGCCGCTGTCTGGCTGGCGCTGATAGCTGTTGCCTTTCCCGGTTCGGCGCTCGCGGTTGAAAGCTACAGGCGCTACGCCGATGATCGGATGCAGGAGCGCCCGGATGGCGACTTCGTCATCGGAATAAAGATTCTGCCCAGGGTCGACCGCGTGCCGCCTGAATTCTCGCTTGGGAGCGATCTCTCGCTTGCCGAATCTCTGGGTGCTCGAGCGCTCAGCGTCTATTTGGCGAGCGGCGGCGTCACGAGATTCGCGCTCGACTCGCTGGCACACGCCCTGGAGCAACCCAGAACCAACGCGATTCTCCTGGCCGGACTGGAGGTATGGCAGTCGCGCGACCCCTCGGATAGCGCAGTTGCCGACATGCTCGAGAGCCGCGTGGCGGACGTTAAGCGCATTGCCGATCGGTTGCGGCCTGCATACCTGATTCCGGCGGTTGAGCCATTGGGGACGGCATCGAGACTGAAAAACACGCTGCCCATGGATGCGCTTCAGGGTTATCTCCACGCAGCTGCAGCGGCTGCACGCGGAGTCGATGAGCGGATCAAAATCATGGTCCATGTCAGCGGAATCGGTACGAGTGACAGCGCCCTGTTCGCCTGGGCAGCACGCGCCGGCTCTCCGGTGGATGCGGTATCGTTGAGCTTGTATCCGTGGTACAACGGCGCTGTCGCACTCGACGAGCGCATGGCCACAGTGGATCGGTGGATGCTGGCCGAGCATCCGGCCAAGGAGATCTGGGTGCTGGAGGCGGCGGGGCTTCCCCTGTCCCACGGTGAGCTCAGCCAGGAACGGGCAATCTGGGGGGCGTTGGCGTGGGCAACAAGTCGCAGCGCCGTTAAGGGTTTCATTATTTACCAGGCGAGCGACCGGGATGCGCCTGTTGGACTTCGTGCTCCGGGCGGCCGCGTGCGAAATGCCGCCCTTGCCATAGCGCCGGCCGCGCGTATGCTGCGCGAGACGATCCGGTGAGACGCTGCCACTTCAAAAGGCGCCACGGATTGCACCGATGAACGCGGATACCGTTCCGGCGCTGCCGACTATACGGAATGGACGAGCAAGGAACACCATGAATGTGATGTTGGAGCAATGCAGCGGACCCTTGTGTCAATACGTTGCCTGGTTGGGGTATCTGCGTTCATCCGCGTGAATCCGTGGCTGACGTTTCGGGTTTAGGTCCGTGTGTGCCCGTGAAATCCGTGGCTGCTATTCGCGGTTATCTGGGATAGGCGTAGACGCAGGCTTTTCAGCAACCTGCTAGACCTGGCGCCCAGTGCCCCGCACGGTGGCATGCACCACACGTGATTCGTCAAAATGATCGCGGGCCAGTCTTTGCATCGCCTCTGCTGTCACTGCACGTACACGGCTAGGATACATGTCGAGCTCAGCAAGCCCGCCATCTCCGGCCGGACCCCGCACTCCTCCGAATAGCCATGCATCCACCAAGTCGGCGAGCACGGAGATTCCGCTCTGCTGGCGGATGGCGTGGGTACCAAGTGCATAAGCTTGCGCCTGCGACAGTTCTTCAGGGCTCACCGGGGCGTCCCGTAACTTCCGGAATTCGGCGAGCAACCCTTCTCGAGCGGCATCCTCCTTCTCCGGCGATGTCGCGATATACGACACGAACATTCCGGTCGCGCGGCGTTCGCTCGCGAACGATTGCACCGTGTATGCCAGCGATCGGCGATCCCGGAGCTCCTGAAAAAAACGACCGCCCAGTCCGCTGGCGACGCTTGCGAGCAGCTGCGCTTCGTACCGCCGCACGTCCTCCCGCGATGGCGATGGGAAGCCGAGAGCGACTGCCGTCTGGGCTTTGTCGCGAAGCTCGCTCGCTCCCCGCCCCGATTCCGGCCATTGGGGAGCTGAAATCCGACCTTCCTCGCTCGGGCGGATTGCAGCGAAGCACCGGGCTGCGGCCGCGGCCGCTTCGTCCGCTTCCACCTCTCCGACGATTGCAATTACCACCTGCCCGTTTACCACTCGCGAGAAATGCCACGCGCGCACGCGCTCAGCGCTAACACTGGAGAGAGATTCCTCGGTACCTCCGACCGGCACTCCGTATGGATGACCCTCGTAGGCGGTTCGCACGAGCAGACGCAGAGGATACCGGTACATGTCGTCACGAAGAGTCGCGAGGTCGGCGGTGGCCACTGCTCGTTCCGTCTCCAGTATGTCGTCGGGAACTGTCGGATGCTGCACGACGTCAGCCAGCAACTCGAGAGCAGCCAGGCCATGCTGTGAAGGAACTGAAAGGGACCACCCAAAGCTCTCGGATCCCGCGTTGACACTGAGACTTCCACCGAGAAGCTCGACATCCTCAGCAACCTGCGATGCCGAGCGTCGCTCGGTTCCCTTGATAGCGCAGCGAGCGAGGAGCAGGGTCAGCCCGGCGAACGATTCGTCCTCATAGCACGAGCCGCCGATTCCGTAGGCGCCGATGTGCAGCAACGGAGCGCCAGCCTTGTGTCGAAACAGAATGGGAACGCCGTTCGCCGTTCGATAAACTCGAACGCGACCCTCGACGCGCTCCAGCGTCGGAGCCTCCGCCAGACGAGGCAATGGCAACGGGTGTCGCGGCGGCGGAACCTCGAGCGGCTCAGGGCGGGATGAAGTGAGCACGCGAGCCATGGCATGGGAGTCGGCCGCGATTGGTGATGCATTGCGGGGCCGGTAGACGACGATCGCGCACTCGTCCGGAGCAAGATACCGGCGTGCACTGTCGGTGACCTGTTCGGGAGTCGCGGTAAGGAGCCGCTCCAGGTACCGTTCTCCGAACTCCCAGCCGGCCAGCGTCTCCCATTCGGCCAGATAATTTGCCTGGCCCTCCATGGTCTCGAGACGGCGTATCCAGCGACCCTCGATGATTCGTCTCGCGCGCCAAAGCTCGTCGCTTCCAACGCCCGCATCGCTCAAGTCGCGAACCTGATGCCACGCTGCGCGCGCGGCCTCCTGCGCCTTTTCGGGCGGACCTTCGGTGTGGATTGTGAACACACCAATGTCGCGCGGAGTGTAGTTCCACGCGCTGACGGATGACGCCAAAGAACGTTCTCGCACTGCGCGATAAAGTCGCGACGCTCTCCCCGTTCCGAGCACCGCTGCCGCCAGATCCAGGGGCGCCGTGTCGTGGTGCATGGGTCCCGGCGTGCGCCATCCAATCGCCAGCTGAGTCTGGCCGATGTCGCCCTCCAACTCTCGGAAGCGAAGGCCCTGAACAGGTGCATCCTCGTCGGGACCACGCGCGCGATTCACCTCGCCGGCGGGAAGGCCGCCGTAAAGTCTCTCTATGTGATGAAGCGCGAAATCGACATCTACATCGCCGACCACCACGAGCAAAGTGTTTCCTGGGCGGTAATGGTGGCGGTAAAACCGCGCTACGTGTTCACGTCGTAGCGCTCGAAGCCCCGGCTCGCGTCCGATGCGCCAGCGCCGCATGCGGTGCTTGTCGTGGAGTACTTCGTAAAGCGTCTCCACCGCGACCGCAGAAGGGCTGTCCGCCTTACGCTTGGCCTCCTGAATGATTACTTCGAGCTCCCTGGCCAGCTCGTTCTCGTCTATGAGTGAGTCTGTGAAAGCATCCGCTTGAATTTCCAGTCCTCTTACGAAGCTCGACGACGGAAGCACCGTGTAGTAGCTCGTGTGGTCGTAAATCGTGCTTGCGTTCAGATAACCGCCGGCCGCCTTGGTCTCTCTGGAGATCTCGCCGACATCGCGTTTGGTCGTTCCCTTGAAGAACATGTGCTCGAGAACGTGTGAGATTCCCACGATATCGTCAGTCTCATCGAAGTAGCCGGAGTTGACGTAGGTGACGATCGCCACCACAGGCGCGGAGTCATCGCACCGGAGGAGCACGCGGAGCCCATTTGCCAGCGAAGCCCGGTGCACTGTTTCAGGCGCGATCGCGCGGTTGATGACATCTATCATCGCCATCAGGCGGCCAGCTGGCGCTGCCGTAGAACGAAGAGCCCAATCAGGAAGCAGAGCGCTCCGTAACCGGAAACCCACAAGAGGCTTGTGAGCGGCACCGGATGCCCGCGAAGCATTGGCTCCGCCAGGTCCATCATCCGCTGTGCGGGCGGGAGGGCAACTCCTATTACTCTACCGAAGGCCGAATCCGGTGAAAAGAGCAACCCGAGCATCAGCGTCACCCCCCAGATCCCACTCGCTATCACCCAGTCGAAGCGTGTTATCGCCGACAGCAGGAAGCCGATGCCGCCGAGTGCGAGATAGTAGAGTGCGACGAACCCGAGGGCACCACCGATTGGCACGGGATAAACAAAAATCTGGAACGCGGTCATTACCACCGTAGTCGCAAGCACGAGTCCGGCCCAGTTGACGGCAAATGACTGCGCGTAGAATCTCGTGATTGAAACCGGCTTTGCGAATGCGAAGCGATAGTAGCCCTGCTTGCGATCGGTAGACGAGATGCCGTTCACCGCTATCAGCACGGCAGAAAATGCAAAACCCTGCAAGAGCGGACGCAGTGAATCGATCGCTGTCTCGATCAGCAAGGGCGAAGCACCCTCGATGCCCACTGACCGGCGCATTACCACGAGTGGAAAGAACAGCAGCGCTCCCACGATGAGCGTCGGTAGCCCGCGCTCGAGGACGTAGTCACGCAGCTGCCAGAAGGCGTATCTCGCCAGACGCGCCCTCAGGATACGCTCTCCCCAACAGCCTGCCGAAACTGACTTTCGAGCGAAGAGTATGCCGGAGTCACGGAGGTAACCAGCGCGCCGCGCTCTATTATCGCCGCCAGGCCAGCGTTCAGTGATTCGAGGTCCGGAACTGACAACTCGAACGCCCCCCCCCCGGCACGCAGTTGCCGTGCGCGCGGGAAAACCTGTGTCACATGCTCAGGGCCGACGGCGACGACGATGTGGTATGACGCTGACAAGGGCTCCTTACCTGGGTGGCGCGTATCTACCAGACGCTGCAGCCGGCCGCGATCGATGATGGCTACGCGATCCGAAACCCGCTCGAGCTCGTCCAGATTGTGCGACGCGATGAGTGTTGCTCTGCCGGTCCCACGCAATCCCTGCAGAACCTCCCTGAAACGCTGCGTCCATACAGGGTCAAGCCCGTGCGTTGGCTCGTCGAAGACGTAGATCGCCTCCTCACGGAGGAGGACCTGCGCCAGTCCAAGCCGCTGCAGATTTCCTTTCGAGAGATGACGCACGCGCTTCGAGCGATGATCCTGTATTCCGAGCTGTTCGATCACGCTGTCCACGCGCGTACGGCGCCCACTATCTGCCACTCCTGCCAGCAGAGCATACCTGTCAAGCGCATCGCCGAGCAGCCATGCCGGTGGGATGGCAACGAGTTCGGACATGTAACCAATACCATATCGCTCTATGAAATTCCTTGGCGCATGACCGCCTATGGCAACAGTTCCACTGGTTGGCCGCAGGAATCCGAGCAGGAGCGAGATAAGCGTGCTCTTGCCCGCGCCGTTCGGACCGGCCAGGCCAACGATTTCACCCTCCTCAACGCTGAGCGAAAACTCATCGACCGCCCGAACTGGGCGGCCGAAGAGGGGACGATAAATTTTCGTTACGTTGCGGAACTCGATCACGAAGGCGCAGAAGGGGGGGATGGGTACGGAGCCGCGCGCGGTCCTCCCGGTTGCGGCATGGGCGCGCAATTGTTCCAGTCGCCTGTCCCGGCCCGAGCGATCCACTGCATCCCTTCCTGAACGCGGCCAAGCCTGATGAGGGCGCAACCCAGGTATCCCTTGGCGGGGCGGTCGGAAGTGTCTCGCGCGATCGCCCGCACATAACTGCGGCGCGCGGCATCGAACTGACCGCGTGCCAGAAAATATGCTCCCAGCTCGCGGTGTGCGACGCCGTTGGCTGGCTCCAGCTCTGCCGCACGCGCAAGTTCGCGGCCTGCGGTTGCCCAGTCGCCTTCTTCCCGAGCGATGCGCCCGAGGTAGATATGCGGCAACGCGCGTTCGGGATGATTCGTGGCCGCGCGAGCGAAATGCTCCCGCGCCTGTAGTCGCTGCCCCGATGCATACAGATCTACCGCTCGCTGAATATCCTTCGGCGTGCGGCCGCCCAGGGACCGTCCGAAGAGAACGAACCCGACCACTATCCCCAGAATGATCACAGCGCCGATCGTGGCCGGGAGAAAGAACTTGTTGCGACCTCGTATCGAACTGCCTGAGCTGCCGGCAGCGGGGATTGGCTGTTCGCTATCGCCTGTCAACCGGTCTCCGGCCAGCGACGGAAGGTCCAGGCCGTCAGCGGTGAGGCCCTGCTCGAGACTGGTGTACGCGTGGCGGGCGGTCTCGGCGTCGGCCGGCGTCGGACGGTAGTCGGTACTCTGAACCCGGTCACGTACTGCCAGGAACTCCAGTAACG